>DATLQA010000126.1:0-38912 GCA_035535495.1 Actinomycetota bacterium
CCCCCTCGCCGATGTTCTGCACGTAGATGTGGGCGTGCCCGTGGGTCAGGCCGGCCTCGTTCAGCTGCGACATGAACAGGTAGTAGCCGCCCTTGGCCGCCGGCGCGAACCGGTCACGGACCACGTTGCGGACGCTGGCGGTGATCTGGAACGCCTCGCCGGCGGCCGCGTTCTCCGGAACGCTGGTGATCAGCGCCGACGGCGACCGGTCGGACACCTCGCCCATGTCGGTCTCGACACAGGTGCCCGACTTCTCGAAGCCGTCGTGGCGCGGCAGGTTGCTCGCCTCACAGGACCGCTCACCCGTCTGCGACGGGTTGTTCGGATCCAACTGGCTCCCAGGCGCGCCGGGCGCCGCCGTGGTGGTCGGCGCGTTCGGGTCCGCCGGGTTGGGGTTCGTGGCCTCCTGGGCGCTCACCATCCCGATCACGCCGAGGAGCGCCCCCGCCACCACCGCCACCACCAGCACGCGACGGCCGAGGAGGTCCTTGAATCCTCGCCGTTCGCTGCGGTAGAGCCGCGACGGGGTTGGATCGGGTTGCGGCATCTCTAGACCACCTTTCGCCTACAGGCGCAGCCGACCGGTGCCTACGCCAAAGCGACGCCAGCCGTCACCGCGCCGTGGGGGCGACGCGGTGCTACCTGTACCTGGATTGCCGCACGGGCCACCTGGGGGACTGCCCGTGCCAAGCGGTTCGATGTGGGGCGACCAGTGGGGGCTGGCCGGGACCGACCTTACGGCAGGCCCTGGAGTTGGTCAAATCGAGTCCAAACGCCTGCCATTCCGTTGCGACTCTGTTATCTATATCAGCTCCCGATACATTTCTGAGCCATTGCGCCACGTCACTAGGCATATCCCCTGGACGGCTCCGGTGATTCCCGGGCAGGCCTCGTCCGGGTGGCTTGGCCGATTCTCTGCGCGTAATTCCCGAGGGCGGCGCCGCCACTCCGCCGGCTCGCTAGCCGTAGCTGTCGCGCAGCTCGGGGTCGTCCACCGCGCGGCGGACGGCGTCGCTCACCTCGTGCTGGAACACGAAGCCGGCGAGCAGGCTGAGGCCGGCGAAGACCAGCAGCTCCCAGACGTAGCCGTGGAGGACGTTGAGGACCAGGCCGACGGTCACCGGGACCATCCCGAGCAGCACCGCCTGGCCGGCCCAGCTCATCGCCAGGCCGCGGAAGCCCATCGCCCTGGCCCGCTCGGCCCTGGGCCGGCGCTCGCGCGGGTCGGGGGCGAGGAGGGCCCGTTTGCCGACCACCAGCAGGCGGCTCGGCCGCAGCGCCCAGGCCGCCACCCCCATCACCGCGACCACGATCACCGCGACGGCGGCGGTCACCGCCAGCTCCCCGCCCCTGACGCGGTCGCCGGCCAGGCGGGTCAGGCCGGCGTGGACCATGGCAGCCACCAGGATGCCGGCGAACAGGAAGCCGATGCGGACCTGGCGCACGATCGGCTCGGGGTCAGGTCCGTCCCCGCCAGGCTCCTCGCCACGCGGGCGCGAGCCCTCCGGGTCCCACGGCGACCAGACGTCACTCACCGCCGGCCTCCCGGTCCTGCTCGGCCGGACCCTCGTCGAGGAGGCGCTTGAACCCGTCCTCGTCCAGGGTGGGCACGCCCACCTCGGCCGCCTTGGCGGCCTTGGAGCCGGGGTCGACCCCGACCACCACGTAGTCGGTCTTCTTGGACACGCTGGAGGTGACCCGGCCGCCGCGCGCCTCGATGGCCCGCACCGCCTCGTCCCTGGTGAAGTCCTCAAGCCCGCCGGTGAGCACCACCGCCTTGCCGGCCAGGACCTGGGGCAGCTCGGGCCCGTCGCTGGCCGCGGTGGTGTTCACCCCGGCTCCGGCCAGGCGGCGGAGCAGGTCCCGGTTGTCGTCCTCGGCGAACCACGCGGCCACGCTGGCGGCGATGGTGGGGCCGATCCCGTCGATCGCGTTCAGCTCCTCGGCGCTGGCGGCGGCGATCCGGTCGATCGACTTCAGCCGGCTGGCCAGGATGGTGGCCGCGTAGTCGCCGACGTGCCGGATGGACAGGCCGACCAGGAGCCGGTCGAGCGGGCGCTGCTTGGACGCTTCGATCGCGCCGAGCAGGTTGTCGATGCTCTTGTCCTTGAAGCCGGGCAGCTCGGCCAGGTCCTCGGCGGTGAGCCGGTAGATGCCGGCCACGTCGTCGAGCTTGCCCGCTTCGAGCAGCGCGGAGACGGTCTTCTCGCCGAGGTGCTCGATGTCCATGGCGCCGCGCCCGGCGAAGTGGACGATGGTGGCCCAGCGCTGCGCCGGGCAGCCGGCGGTGTTGGGGCAGCGGAACACCACCTCGCCCTCTGGCCGCGCCAGCTTGGCGCCGCACTCCGGGCAGTCCTCTGGCATGGTCCAGGGCTTGGCATCCGCCGGTCGCTTGTTGAGGACCGGGCCGACCACCTCGGGGATCACGTCGCCGGCCTTGCGCACGAACACGGTGTCGCCCGGGCGCACGTCCTTGCGGGTGAGGTCGTCGATGTTGTGCAGGGTGGCGAGGCCGACCGTCGAGCCGGCCACCAGCACCGGCTCCAGCACGGCGAAGGGGGTGGCGGCGCCGGTCCGGCCGATCGAGACCATGACGTCACGCAGCAGGGTGGTGCGTTCCTCCGGCGGGTACTTGTAGGCCATCGCCCAGCGCGGGAAGCGCGAGGTGTGGCCCAGCTCCTCCTGCTGGCGGGAGGAGTCGACCTTGACCACCACCCCGTCGATCTCGTACTCGAGGTCGTGGCGGTGCTCGGCCCAGTGGGCGACGAACGCCTGCACCTCGTCCAGCGAGGTCACCCGCCTGGTCTGCTCGGCCACCGGCAGGCCGCCGGACTCGCAGAACTTCAGGAACTCGGAGTGGGACGCGAACCTCACCCCTTCGGCGAGGCCGAACGAGTGGCACAGCAGCTTGAGGTTGCGGTCAGCGGTGATCCGGGGGTCCTTCTGGCGCAGCGCGCCCGAGGCGGAGTTGCGCGGGTTGGCGTAGACCTGCTTGCCCTCGGCGGCCATGCGCTCGTTCAGCCGCTCGAAGGCGTCGGTGGGGAAGTAGATCTCGCCGCGGACCTCGAAGGCGTGCGGTGGGTCGGTGATGGCGAGGCGGTGCGGCACGTTGCCGATGGTGCGGACGTTCGGGGTGATGTCGTCGCCGACCAGGCCGTTCCCCCTGGTCGCCGCGCGCACCAGGCGGCCGTCCTCGTACTGCAGGGAGACGGCGACGCCGTCGATCTTGAGCTCGCAGACGTACGCGTCGACCTGGTCGACCACCCGCTCGGTGCGCGCTCCCCAGGCCGCCAGCTCCTCCTGGGAGAAGGAGTTGTCGAGCGAGAGCATGGCGACCCGGTGACGCACCGGAGCGAAGGCCGCCGAGGGTGGCGCCCCGACCGTCTGGGTGGGCGAGTCGGCGGTGACCAGGTCGGGGTACTCCTCTTCCAGCGCCGCCAGCTCCCGCAGGAGCTGGTCGTACTCGGCATCGGAGATGTCCGGGTCGCTGAGCACGTAGTACCGGTAGGAGGCGTCGGTCAGCCGGGCCCGCAGCTCGTCGACCCGGCTGGCGGCCTCCTCGGCCGGCGGTGACGCCTTGCTCCTCCGCGGCATGCTCCCCCTCGGTCCTCGCTCCCCGTCCCGCGCCCCCGCGCCGGTCCTCCACCAGAGTATCGCTCACCTGCTGGGCACCTGGCCGCCCGCCCGAGGCCAGCGGTGGATCCTCGGCCACGAGACCGCTACCCCGGCCGTTATGCTGGAAGCTCGGGAGTGGTAGGGGTCCTTCCTGCTCGACATCGGCTCCGCGGCGCCGGCCGGCCCGGAGGTCTCATGTTCGCGTCCTTGGCTCGGTTCACCTACCGGCGGCGCTGGCTCGTGATCGCCGCCTGGCTCGTGGTGCTGGCCGCCGGCTTCACCTACGGGCCGCGAGTGTTCGACCGCCTCGGCATCGAGAACGGCCTGCGTGACGACGCCGAGTCGGTCCGCGCCGCGCACCGCCTCGACCAGCTCGGCGGGGGCGGCAGCGGTGAGGTGCTGGTGCTGGTCGACGGCGTTCGGATCGACGAGCAGGCCACCAGGGCCACCATCCTCGGGTCGGTCCGGTCGATTGAGGCGGTCGGCGGCGTCGCCCGGGTGCTCGACGGCTACCGCACGCCGGCGCCGCGGCTGGTCGCCACCGACCGGCGCGCCATGCTGCTCCGGGTGCAGTTCGCGCCGTCCGAAGGCGGCCGGAGGAACGACCCGCTGGCGGAGGTGACCGCCCGCGCCCGGGCGATCGACGCGCCGCGCGTGCTGGTCGGCGGCGAGGACCCGGCCACCCGCGAGTTCCAGGACCTGGCCGAGGAGGGCCTGCAGCGCGGCGAGCTGTACTCCCTCCCGGTCGTGCTGGTGCTCCTGCTGGTGATCTTCGGCGGCCGCGGGGCTCGGCGCCTGCACGCGGGGGCGCGTGCACGGCTGGCCGCCGCCGGCGGCAGCCTGCTGTCGGTGCTGCTGGCGGCGGGCACGCCGCTGTTGCTGGCGGCGGTGGCGGTCGCCGGCGCGTTCCTGATCCTGCTCGGGTCGAGCTACGCCACCGACCTGTCCACCTACTCGGTCAACGTGGTCACCATGGTGGGCCTGGGGCTGGCGGTCGACTACTCGCTGCTGGTCCTCAGCCGGTTCCGCGAGGAGCGGGCGGCCGGCCTCCCGGTCCCTGACGCCCTCGAGCACACGCTCGCGACCGCCGGCCGGACGGTGGCGTTCTCCGGCCTGACCGTGGCGGTGGCCCTGACCGGCCTGCTGCTGTTCGCCGAGCCGTTCCTGCACTCGCTGGCGTGGGGCGGCATCGGCGTGGTGACCGTGGCCATGCTGGCCGCCGTCACGCTGGTGCCCGCCACCCTGGCGGCCTGGGGCGGCCGCATCCTCCCCGCCAGGCCCACCGCCACCGACCACGGCCTCTTCTACCGCGTGTCCCGCCTGGTGCAGCGGCATGCCGTGGTGATCGTGCTGGTGGTGGCGGCCGGACTGGTCCTGCTGGCGGTGCCGTTCCGGCACGCCCGGCTGGAGAACTCCGGCCTGGAGGCGCTGCCGCGCTCGTCGGAGTCGCGCCAGCTCTGGGACACGACCATGGCCCGCTTCCCCGGCGCGGGCACCGAGCCGCTCACCGTGCTGGTGGACATCCCGCCGCGATCCCGCGAGCTGGCCGACTACGTCGGCCGCATCGAGCGGCTGCCCGGCGTCCAATCGGTCGAGCAGCGACCCCTGCCGCTGCCGAACCTCGCCGTGGTCGACGTCGTCCCGATCGGCCGCGACCAGGGCGAGGTCGCGACCAGGCTGGTCGAGCAGGTGCGCGACCTCGACCGGCCGGCGGCGGCGCAGGTGACCGGGCCGGCGGCGTTCCTGGTCGACTACCGCGACTCGCTGCTCTCCCGGATCCCCTTCGCCTTCGGGCTGATCGCGCTGGCCACGCTCGTGCTGCTCTTCGGTATGACCGGGTCGCTGGTGGTGCCGGTCAAGGCCGTGCTGATGAACGTGCTCTCGCTCGGGGCCAGCTTCGGCGCGCTCGTCTGGGTCTTCCAGGAGGGCCACCTGTCCGGGCTGCTCGGCTTCGACCCGCCGGGCATGGTCGACATCACCGTCCCGGTGCTGATCTTCATCTTCGCCTTCGGCCTGTCCATGGACTACGAGGTCTTCCTCATCTCGCGCATCAAGGAGGCCTATGACGAGGGGATCAGGTCGCTGGCCGGGCGCGACGGCCACGCCGGGCCGGGCGCGCCGCTCCCGGCCAGCGTGCTGTCCGCCGAGAACGACCGGGCGGTCGCGCTCGGCCTGCAGCGCACCGGCCGGATCGTCACCTCGGCCGCGCTGCTGATCGTGGTGGTGTTCCTGGGCTTCGCAGTGAGCGAGCTGCTGACCATCAAGGAGGTCGGGCTCGGCATGGCGATCGCCATCGCGCTCGACGCCACCGTGGTGCGCACCCTGCTGGTCCCCGCCACCATGAAGCTGATGGGCCACTGGAACTGGTGGGCGCCGGCCTGGATGCGGCGCCTGCACGAGCATGTCGGCCTGGCCGAGCAACCCGCCGAGCACACCCCTGCCCACCCGACGGCGGCCACCACGGCCAGCCAGGAACCCACCAAGGTCCCCTGAGCCGCACCGGCCCAGAGTCTTGAGCCGCACCGGCCCAGAACCTTCCGCCGCCCTCCCTGCGGGGCAGTTGTATGGTTGCTGGCATGCGCAACGGGGCCATCGAGCTGGTCGTGACGGACCTCGACGGCACGCTGTCCGACCCCGCCGAGTCCATCCACCCCCGCTCCGTCGCGGCCGTCCGCGCCGTGGTGGCGTCGGGCATTCCCGTCCTGGTGGCCACCGGGCGGCGGCCGCGGACCGCGAGCTGGGTCCTGGACCCGGCCGGGCTGGCCGGGCCGGCAATCGTGCTCGACGGTGCCATCGGCCGGGACCTCCGCGACGGCCGCACCTTCCACCAGGTCGCGTTCACGGCCGAGGCGGCCAGGCAGGTGCTCGACGTGTTCGCCGCCGCCGGCATGGAGCCGTGCCTGTTCGTCGACCACCCGACGGCGGAGCTGGTGATCGGGCCGAGCCCCTCCACGCACGCCGGGCACCTGGCCCGCAACCGCGCCTGGGCCGTCACGGCCGACCTCGCCCGAGTGGTCGAGACCGACCCGGTGCTCACCTTCACGGTGGTCGGCGGCGACGCCGCCAGGCTCACCGAGATCGCCGTGGCCGTCGGCCAGGCGGGCAGCGCCAGCGTCACGCCCGACCTCGTCTACGGCGGCTCCACCCTGCAGGTGCGGCCGTCCGGGATCAGCAAGTGGAGCGGCGTGGTCGCGTTCTGCCGCGAGCACGGGCTGGACCCTGGCCGGGTGCTGGCCGTCGGCGACGGCGCCAACGACGTCGAGCTGCTGGAGGCGGCGAGGGTCGCCTGTGCCGTGGCCGGCGGGCACGCCTCCGCCCTCGCCCTTGCCGACCACCTGATCGACCCGCCATCGGCCGGCGGCTGGGCCGCGCTCCTCGACCTCATCTGAGCGCGCTGGCCGCCCTCGCCGGGCCCGGCCTGAAGCGTGCTACTCGGCGGACGACGCGGCCGGGCCGCCCGCCCGGCGTTCCTGCTCGTCGAGGAAGCGGGCGACCAGGCCGCGGAGCACCACCGCCATGGTGAAGCCGTTGGCCTGGCACCACTGCTTGAGGCGCTCGTGCTGCTCGCTGGAGAGCCGTGCGGGCACCATGGTCAGCGACTCCCCCGCTCCCGGCGTGCCCTTGAGCAGCTCCAGCCTCGGCTCGCCGAGGAAGAGCTGCTGCGGCAGCCGCGCGGGCAGGCCGGGCCCGCCCGCCGGGGGCAGGTCGACGGTCCCGCCGGCCGCGAACCGGGCGTCGAGCAGCTCCTCGATCACCTGGTCCTGCTCCTCCCGCGGCAGGCCACGGACGGCCTTGAGCAGCAGCCTGGTCAGCTCCGACACCGTGCTACCTCCAGCAACCTGACTTGATATCGACCGATATCGAATGATGCTCCAGCGCGCGCGGAACGTCGAGGCCGGCAGGTGCGGCTCAGGCCACGAAGCCGAGCAGCCGGGCGCCAGGAGGCAGGCCAGGACCGGCTGGCACCACGCGACCGCTGACCACCTCGACGGCGAGCAGCGCGCGCTCCCCCTCGACCCAGACGAAGTTGCCGCCGACCGACCAGTGCACGCTCAGGTAGCGGTCGGCGGGGAGCCCGGAGCTGATCCGCCGTCCCGGGGCGCGCACCTCCAGCCGCGGCCGCTCGCGGGGGCCGGTGACCAGCGCCACCCGCTGGCCGTCGGCTGCCAGGGCGGCGAGGCGGCGGGGCACGCCCGCGAGCGCGGCACCCAGCGGGCCGGCCGCGTCGCGGGGCCGCAGCAAGCCGTTGACCAGCGCCTCTGGCCGGCGATCGGCGAGCGCGCCCGACCCGGCCGGCAGCAGCTGCCGCAGGCGGCCATGCTCGACGCCGAACAGCCCGAGCCTGCTCCCGCCCCCCGGGAGCAGGAGCGGGTGGCCGTCGCCGGTCCAGCCGACGGTGGCGGCCTGCAGGGCGCTCGGCAGTGGCAGCACCTCGAGCTGGCGCGCACCGACGACGTGCAGCTCCGCCACTGACGGGGGCCGGCTGAGGCTCGGTGCCGACCGACTCCGGTCGCCGACACGCACGAAGGCGAGGCGGCCGTCGGGACTCCAGGCCGGGCTCACCCCGCCGGCGCCGGTCTGGATCACGCCGCCGACGAGCGAGCGCACCTCCACCCGCGTCTGCCAGGAACGCGTCCGCACCAGGGCGAAGCGGTCACCGCTCGGCGACAGGACGACGTGGACGGCGCCCTGCGGCAGCCGCGCGGCCGGGTGGGGCGTCCCGCCAGCCAGCGGCTGGCGCCAGAGCCAGCCGTCGTACTCCACCACCATCCACCCGGAGGCGCCGCGGCCCAGCATCGGCCCGCGCCCCGGCAGGACCACCCGTGGCCGGGCGGTCGGCAGCCGCACCGCCGGTGGCCGCACCAGCTGCGGCCGCGCCGGCGCGGCGGACCGCGCCGTCCTTGCCTCGGACGGAGCCTCGGGCACCAGCCGGCCCAGGCCGGTCAGGGCGACCACCGCGCCGAGCACGGCGACGGCGAGCCGCCGCGGCCGCCGCCCGCGCACCGACCATGGGGGGCCGCCGGTACCTGCCGGTGGGCCGCCGTCCGGCGGCGACGCCGCGCCGTCCGCGGACGCCGGCGAAGTGCCGGCGCCGGTCGGCCGCTCGGCCGTCCCGGACCCGCTCGGCGGCGTCGCGGCCGTCCCTGCCTCCTCGGGAGCCGGGGGCTCCCGCAGCGTGGTCGGCGAACCCCGCCAGCCGTTGACGCCCGGCCGCGGTGGCCGGTATGCCCGCTGGTGCGGTCGCGCCGCGGCCGGCCGCGACCCGGCCGCGGTGGCGTGCCGCCGTGGCTTGGCGGGCCGGGGCGGGTCGATGCGCAGGCGCGGGGCGGCGCAGCTGGCGCAGGGCGTGTCCGGCTCGACCGCGGCCAGGTCGTCGCAGCGGGGGCACCACGCGCCCGCGGACAGACCGGCCGCCGTGCTCATCCGCCCGGGACCGGGTCGTGGACCTGGGCGGTCACCGTGCCGCCGCCGAGCACCAGGTCGCCGTCGTAGAGGACGCCGGCCTGGCCCGGCGCGACCGCGCCGTAGGGCTCGTCAAGGTCGAGGCGGGCCCTGCCGTCGCCGAGGGGCACCACCTCGCAGCCGACCTCGTCGCCGTGGGCCCGCAGCCGGACCCGGGCAGGGCCGGCGCGCAGGCCGCGCCCGTCGGTGGTGCTGGCGCGCTCCAGCTCGACGGTCCGTACCGCCAGCTCGGACCGCTCGCCGACGACCACCTGCCGGCTGGCCGGCTCGACGCGGAGCACGTAGCGGGGGGTGGGCGCGGCGATGCCGAGGCCGCGGCGCTGGCCCACCGTGTACCGGTAGGCGCCCTGGTGGCTGCCGAGCACCTGCCCGGCGCTGTCGACCACCGCGCCCGGCTGGCGGCCGAAGCGCCGCTCCAGCCAGCCGGCGGTGTCGCCGTCGGGGATGAAGCAGACGTCGTAGGACTCCGGCTTGGCGGCGGTGCGGAGCCCCAGCCTGGCGGCGATGGCGCGCACCTCCGGCTTGGTGAGTTCGCCGACCGGCAGGCGGAGGTGGGCGAGCTCTGACGGGCCGAGCATGTAGAGCACATACGACTGGTCCTTGGCCGGGTCGGCGGCCCGGTAGAGGCGGCCGTCGACCACGCGGGCGTAGTGGCCGGTGGCGAGCGCGTCGAAGCCGAGCGCACGCGCGCGGGCCAGCAGCCCGACCACCTTGACCTGCTCGTTGCAGCGGGCGCACGGGTTCGGGGTGTGGCCGCGGGCGTACTCCGCGGCGAAGTCGGCGACCACCGCCTGCTGGAACTCCTCGACGAAGTCCCACACGTAGAAGGGGATGCCGAGCACCTCGGCGACCCTCCTGGCGTCGTCGGCGTCGGCCACGGTGCAGCACCCCTTGCCCTGGACCATGGCGTTGGCGGGGGTGTCGGCCAGCTTGAGGTGCACGCCGGTGACGTCGCAGCCCTGCTCGACCAGGAGCGCGGCCGCCACCGAGGAGTCGACCCCGCCGCTCATGCTGACCAGGACCCGGGGCGGCCCGGCCGGCCGCCCGTCTCCCTGGAAGGTCGCCGCGCCGCTCACCCGGCGCCTCCGGCATGCGCCGCCGCGGCCTGCGACGGCCTTGCGGGCAGGACCGCCAGGGCCCGGCCGACGGCGTCGACGGCGTCGTCCACGTCCGCCTCGGTGGAGCCCCAGCCGAGGCTGAAGCGGATCGTCTCGCGCGCCTCGGAGGGCGTGCGGCCCATGGCCAGCAGCACGTGCGAGGCGGTCACCGCGCCGCTGGCGCAGGCCGACCCTGCCGAGCAGGCGACCCCGGCGCGGTCGAGCAGGAGCAGCAGGTCCTCGGCCCGCCGGCCGGGGAAGCGCACCGACAGCAGCCCGGGCAACGACCCGCCGAGGCTGCCGTCGCGCTGGTCGAGCCCGCCGGTCGGGTTCCCGTTGACGGTCAGGGCCGGCTCGGCGGCGCGGAGGCCGGCGAGCAGGCGGCCGCGGAGGCGGGCGACGCGGGGCGCATGCGCCGCGCGCTCGGGCAGGGCGACCGCCGCGGCCGCCCCGAAGCCGGCGAGCGCGGCCACCGGCAGGGTGCCGGAGCGCAGCCCCCGCTCCTGACCGCCGCCGTGGACCAGCGGGCGCAGGTCGAGCCCTTGCCTGACCACCAGGGCGCCGACGCCGGTCGGGCCGCCGAGCTTGTGGGCGGCGAGCGCGACCAGGTCCGCGCCGACCGCGTCCAGGTCGAGTCCTGGGGTGCCGGCGGCCTGGACGGCGTCGCAGAGCAGCACCGCGCCGGCCCGGCGGGCCAGCGCGGCGGCCTCGGCCACCGGCTGCGCCGTGCCCACCTCGTTGTTGGCCGCCATCAGGGCGACCAGGGCGGTCCGGCCCGGCCGCAGCGAGGCCTCGAGCCCGGCGAGGTCGACCCTGCCGGTCTGGTCCACCGGGGCCAGGGTGAGCTCCCCGCCCAGGTCGGCGACTGCCGATTCGGCCGCGTCGAGGACGGCGTGGTGCTCGACCGCCGAGGCGACCAGGTAACGGGCGCCCGGCTCGCGGGCGAGCACGGTGCCCTTGACCGCCAGGTTGTCGGCCTCGGTCCCGCCCGAGGTGAACACCACCTGCGACGGCGCGGCGCCGACCAGCGCGGCCACCTGCTCGCGGGCGGTCTCGACGGCGCCGCGTGCCGCGCGGCCGGGACCGTGCTGGCTGGACGGGTTGGCCACCGGCTGCTCCAGGAACGGGAGCATGGCGGCGAGCGCCTCCGGCCGGAGCGGGGCGCTGGCGGCGTAGTCGAGGTAGGGCACGGCCTTTCGAGCTCATTCCTGGCGGCCCGTCGAGCTGCTGGCACGGCGCGCCGGGCCGCCGGCGCGTGCCGCACCTGCCGTCGAGTATGCCAGCCGCCGCCCGGCGGCACCCGCCAGGCCTGCTAGCCCTGGCCTGGCGGCGCCGTCGAGGGTGGGAAGGGGAAGGTCGGCCGCGGGAAGCGGGTCGGCGGCGGGCCACCTGGGCCGGGGAAGCCGGGCGGGAAGACGGTGCTCGGGGGCGCGGTCGGTGGCGGCGGCAGGACGGTGAAGGTGAGCTGGTCCGGCGGGCGCTGCCAGTCGCTGCCGTCGACGCCCTGCAGCACCTCGCTGGTGAAGTCCCGCCAGATGCGCGCCGGGAAGGAGCCGCCGGTGACCCGGCGCACCCCGTTGATGTTGTACATCGACTTCTCGGTCTTCGGGTAGCCCATCCACACCGCGGTGGCCAGGTCGGGCGTGTAGCCGACGAACCAGGCGTCGCGGTAGTCCTGGGTGGTGCCGGTCTTGCCCGCCGCCGGCCGGCCGATCCGGGCGGCGACCGCGGTGCCGTTGGAGATCACGCCCTTGAGCACGTCGTTGACCTCGTAGGCGAGCGCCGGCGGGATGCGCTGCTCGCCCGGGTCGTGCGAGTCGTCGAACACCACCTTGCCGTGCCAGACGACCTTGGAGACGAACCTCGGCTTGTGGTAGACGCCCATGTTGGCGAAGGTCGCGTACGCGCCGACCATGTCGATCGGGAGGACGTTGGCGGCGCCGAGCGCGATCGACGGGGCCCGCTCCTGCTTGCGCAGGAGCGACACGCCCAGGTTCTTCTCGGCCATCTCGACCACCTTGGCGGGGCAGAGCTGCTCCATCAGCCTGCCGTACACGCCGTTGACCGAGTTCCAGGTGGCCTGGCGCACCGGCATCTGCCCGCTGCCGTTGCCCTCGTAGTTGCTCACCTTCCAGGGCGCGCCGCAGACCTCGCGGGTGTCCCAGCCGCTCGACTCCCACAGCGAGTCCGGCGAGATGCCGTTGGCCATGGCCGCGGCGAGCACGAACGGCTTGAACGCCGAGCCGGCCTGGCGGCCGCCCTGCAGCGCGGCGTTGAACTGGCCCTTGTTGTAGTCACGGCCGCCGACCACGGCGCGGACCTCGCCGGTCTTCGGCTTCACCGCGACCATCGCCACGTCCGGCCCGCTCGGCGGGCGGTGGTTGGCCGCCGCCCGCTCGGCCGCTGCCTGCACCGCCGGGTTGAGGGTGGTGTAGACACGCAGGCCGCCCTGGAAGACGCGGCGCGAGCGCTCGGCCTCGGTGCGGCCGAGCCGCGGGTCGCCGAGGAGCTGGCGCCTGACCCCGTCCATGAACCACGGGTACTTGGTGACCGCCTCCCGCTTGGGAGCCACCCGCACGGGCTCCGCGCTGGCCTGCGCGGCCTGCTCGGGCCTGACCATGCCGAGCTGCACCATGCGGGTGAGCACGCTGTCGCGCAGGCGCCTGGTCTCGTCCGGGTTCTGGCGCGGGTTGGCGGTCTCCGGCGACCGGATGATGCCGGCCAGGGTGGCCGCCTGCGCCAGCGACAGCGCGCGCACCGAACGGGTGAAGTAGCCGATGCTGGCCGCCTGGACGCCGTAGTAGCCGGCGCCGAAGTAGACCCGGTTCAGGTACTGCTCGAGGATCTGGCTCTTGCCGATGCGGCGTTCCAGCTCGGCGGCGAGGGCGGCCTCCTTGACCTTGCGGACCACCGAGCGCTCGCGCAGGTTGGGGTAGGCGTTGCGGACCAGCTGCTGGGTGATGGTGCTGCCACCCTGCGCCTGCTCGCCACGGAACATGTCGGTGAGCAGGGCCCGGAAGATGCTGCGCTGGTCGACCCCGCGGTGCTCGTAGAAGCGAGCGTCCTCGGCGGCCAGGACGGCGAACTGGACCATCTGCGGCACGTAGGACAGGGGCACCACGATGCGGTCCTGCTCGGACTTGAGCACCGCGATGCGGTGGCCCCTGACGTCGAAGACCTCGGTCCGTTCGGCCTGCGGCAACGGCGTCAGGTCGGAGAGGTCGGGCAGGCCGTTGCCGAACGCCTTGACCGAGCCGGCCATCATCACGCCGGTCGGCAGCGCGGCGAACCCGCCGATGACCAGGGAGAGCACGCAGGCGAGGGCGATCGGGCGGACCAGTCCGAGCCGGCCCATGCGGGCGGTGTCTGGCGGCGCGGCGACGGCCGTGACCAGCGGAGCGAGCCGCCGGGCGAGACGCCGGCCGAAGCGGCGCACGCGCCAGGCGACCGCCAAGGACCAGGCCAGGAACCGGTTGGACGGCGGGGCGGTGAAGGCGCCGGCGGGCCGGTCGGGCGGCCAGGCCGGCGCCTCGGCGGCGAAGGTCACGCCGTTCCGCCGGGCCTCGTCCTCGGCGGGGCCGCGGCCCTGGTCGGCCCAGACATCCGCGCCGTCCGCCACGGTGGCGGCTGGCGTGTCCTGGGCGTCCTCGCGGCCTCAGGAGTCCGCGGCCCGCCACCAGTCGGGCAGCCAGCCGTCGGTGTCGTCCGCCTGCCCGGCGCCTTCCACCTGGCCAGGGACGGTGCCGACCGCGCCGGCGGCCGTCCAGGGGTCGGCGGTCGCGGGCCCCGCCGCCACGCCGGGCTGGCCGTAGCCGCCGGCTGGCTGGTCGCCGGGGTGGGGGCGTCCGCCGGCCTCGGGCGCGGCGGGCGGCGCCCACCAGTCGTACGGGTCGCCGGGCCACCGGCCACCCGTCTCGCCGCGACCGCCCGCGGTCTCGCCGCCGGAACCCTCCATGGTCCCTCTCCGTCCTGCGCCCTCGCGCGACCGCCGGCCCGTCGGCGCCTCGTCCACCGGCAGCCGCGTCGCGGCTGCGCCGGAAGCGGAGGCCGCGGGCACCGAGTGAGCGCCCGCGGCTGGTTCCTCTGGTATCGAACCCCGCCGGGCGGCCCGAGCTTCCCGGCGCTGCCTGCGCTGCCGCTTGGCACGGTCGATCCCGCCGGCGGCGGCGGCGAGGCGGGCGGCGCACCAGGCCACCAGCGCACTGCCGGCGAGGCCGAGCCGCGTCCAGGCGGCGACCAGCACACCCCAGACCGCGCCGGCCGCCGTGGCGAGCATGGCCAGGACGAAGCGGACGAAATCGAGCGTGGCCTCGTCGGCCAGGCGGTAGGCGAGGCGGGCGGCGTCGACCGCCTCTCTGGCGGCGGCCTCCTGCTCGGCCTGGGCGGTGGAAGCACGCTCCTGGGCCTGCTCGGCGTCGTCGCGGGCGCTGGCCAGCTCGGGAACTGGCACGTCCACCAGCCCGGTCGCCCACGCGCCGAGCTGCGCGTCGGCGGCGCGCAAGCGCCGGGAGGCGCGGTGCCTTGGCCAGACCTGGGCGGCCCGCTGCCCGAGGTCCCGCAGCTCGGCGGCGCTGCCCGGCGCGGTCCGGGCGGCCCGCCCGTTGCCGTTGCCGGCCGCGGCATGGGGGTGCCACTCGGCCTCGGCCAGCTGCACCTGCGCGGCGCGCCGGCTGGCCAGCGAATCGGCCAGGAAGGCGGGAGCCAGCTCGTCGGGGAGGTAGTAGGCGACGGCCGCGCCCAGCTGGACCCGAGTGTCACGCAGGCGGGCGCGCCGGCCTGGCGTGCCGGCGACCAGCCGGAGCCAGCGCCTGGAGGCGCGCAGGGAGGACCTTGCCGCCCGGGCGGCGCTGGGGTGGGCGGCGGAACGCCGCTGACGGACCCCTTCTTCCCGAGGCTGCAACCCGCTCTACCCCTTTCGCTTGGCGACCTCTTCAGTCAGCCGGGGTACCACCTTGAAGAGGTCGCCGACCACGCCGAAGTCGGAGATGGAGAAGATGGGCGCGTCGCCGTCCTTGTTGACGGCGACGATCGTCTTCGAGGTCTGCATCCCTGCCCGGTGCTGGATGGCTCCGGAGATCCCGACCGCAACATAGAGCTGGGGCGAGACGGTCTTGCCGGTCTGGCCGACCTGGTGCTGGTGCGGGTACCAGCCCGCGTCGACCGCGGCCCGGCTGGCCCCGACCGCCGCCCCGAGGGTGTCGGCCAGCGCCTCGACCAGCGCGAAGTTGGCCGGGTCCTGGAGGCCCCTGCCGCCGGAGACGATGATCTCGGCCTCGGCCACGTCGGGCCGGCCGCCCTGCTCGGAGGTGACCCGCTCGATCACGCGCACGTCGGCGCGGCCGGGCTCGCGGCTGAGACCCAGGTCGACGACCTCCGGGCTGCGGTCGCCCGGCTCGGGCACTCCGAAGGCGTTGGGCTTGACGGTCAGCACCGGCGTGCCGGTCCGGACCCGGGAACGGACCGTGGTCGCGCCGCCGAACACGCTCTGGGTGGCGACCAGGTCGCCGTCGAGGTCGACCACGTCGGCCAGGACTCCCCAGCCCTTGCGGGCGCCGAGGCGGGCGGCTACGTCCTTGCCGGACGGGGTGGACGCGACCAGGATGGCGGCCGGCTCGGCGCGCTCGGCCGCCGCGGCCAGCGCCTCGACCACCGGCAGGGTCGACGCCTCGGACCAGCCCTCGCCGGTGGCGGCGTAGACGGTGGCGGCGCCGTGCCTGCCGAGCTCGCCGGTGGCGGCCTCCAAGCCGTCCTCGCCGACGAACACCGCGGCCACGTCGCCCAGTTCCCGGGCCTTGCCCAGCATCTGGTAGGTGACCTTCTTCGGCGCGCCGCCCTCGTGCTCGACGAGGACGAGAACCGTTGCCATCGGGCGGTTGCCTCCTTGCGGTCCGGGTGGTACCTGCCGGGCCTGGCCCGGTCCCCGGGCCGTCCTAGATGAACTTGTTGCTGGCCAGGAACTCGGCGAGCTGGGTGGCGGCGCTGCCGTCACCCGGGTCCTCCACCTTCTGGCCCGCCTGCTTGGGGGGTCGGGGCGCGAACTCGACCACCTCGGTGGTGGCCCCGGCAGCGCCCACCTCGGACGGATCGATGTCCAGGTCGGACAGGGTGAGATCGGTCACGGGCCGCGACTTGGCGGCCATGATGCCCTTGAACGAGGGGTAACGGGGCTCGTTGATGCCCTTGACCACGCTGACCACGGCCGGGCCGTCGGCCTCGACCACGTCGTACCCGGTCTCGGTCTCGCGGTGGACCCGCACGGTGGTGCCGTCGATCTCGAGCTTCTTGGCGTTGGTCAAGGCGGGCCAGCCCAGGAACTCGGCGAGCGCGCTCGGCACCAGCGAGGTGCGCGCGTCGGTCGACTCCGAGCCGAGCAGTACCAGGTCGGGTTCGACCGTCTTGATGGCGGCGGCCAGCACCCGGGAGGTGTTGAACGCGTCGGAGCCGTGCAGGCCGTCGTCGTGCACGTGCACGGCGGCGTCGGGCCCCATGGAGAGCGCCTTGCGCACCGCCGGCAGGGCGGATGTCGGCCCCATGCAGAGCACCACCACCTCGCCGCCGGCGGCCTCCTTGAGGCGGAGCGCCTCCTCGACCGCGTACTCGTCGACCGGGTTCATGATCGTCTCGACCGACTCCCGGTCGAGCGTCTTGTCGTCAGGGTCCAGCCGCTTCTCGGCGGCCGTGTCCGGTACCCGCTTCACGGTCACCAGGATCTTCACCTACTGGTCCTCCGGCTCGTTCGTCGTCGGCTCGCCCGGGCACGCGCTGGTCGGTCCCGGAGGGTCCGGCGAGGGGAAGCGACGGGCCGAGGGGGCCGGACCCGGCCCACAATGATGCCACGACTGCCCCGCAGGGGTGGGCGACTGGGAGGGCTTGGGGGCGGGGCGGCTCGTTGTGCCGCGGCGGGACGACGCCCATCGTGGCGGGCGGCATGGGGTAGCAGGGCCGATCGGTGCCGGCGCGGCGCGCCGCGGCCCGTGGCCCGCGGTAGGCTGCCGCCCGCCCGACCGCCGGGCGGTGCTCCGGTGCCGCCGGTCGCCGTGGCACCGACGACGACCAGGAGAGACGAGCCCGTGAGCCGAGGACCGACGCCGCCGGGGCGCGACGCAGCCGGCGCGAACGCCATCCCGCCAGCCCAGCCGATGCGCCCCGGCGAGCTCCGCCAGGATCCGCTGAGCGGGCGCTGGGTGGCGATCACGGCCGGCAGGGCCGCCAGGCCGGAGGCGTTCCTCCGCGAGCCGGGGGCGCCGCGCGGCCCGCTGGGCTGCCCCTTCTGCGTCGGCAACGAGCACATGACCCCGCCCGAGGTCTGGGCCGACCGGGACCCCGCCACCGCGCCGGACACCCCGGGATGGCAGGTGCGGGTGGTGCCGAACAAGTTCCCGGCCTTCGCCGGCCCTGGTCACGTCCCGAGCGGCGGCCTGTACCGGGCGGCGCCGACCGCCGGCGCCCACGAGGTGGTGATCCACGGCCCTGACCACTTCGCCACCCTGGCCGACCAGCCGGTCGGCGAGGTGGCCAGGGTGCTGGCCGGGTGGCGGAACCGGCTCGCCGCCTGGCGGGACGCCGAACTCGGCTCGGTGACGGTGATCGTCAACCAGGGACGGCTCTCCGGTGCCTCGCTCGAGCATCCGCACAGCCAGGTGTTCGCCACCGCCGTCCGGCCCGACCTGGTCGACGCCGAGCTGGTCAGGCTGGCCCAGCCCGACTGCGTCGCCTGCGCGGTGGTGAACAAGGAGCGCGGCAGCGAGCGGGTGGTGGCCGACGCGGACGGCCTGGTGACCCTCTGCCCCTGGGCCTCGGCCTTGCCGTTCGAGGTCCTGGTCCTGCCCGACCAGCACCTCGCCCGCTTCGAGGACGGCGGCCCTGGCGACCCCGCCGTGGCGGGCGCGCTCCGCGGGCTCCTCTCCCGCCTGGCCGGCGCGGCGGGGCCCCGCACGCCCTACAACCTGGTGCTGCACACCGCGCCGCCTGGCGTCCGCGACTTCCACTGGCACCTGCACCTGTTCCCGCGGCTCACCACCTACGGCGGGTTTGAGCTGGCCAGCGGGATCGTCATCAACGTGGTCGACCCCGACCAGGCGGCCGTGGCCCTGCGCGCGGCCGGTGAGCAGCTCAGCGGTTCCTGAACTCCGCCTTGCCTGGCCCGCGCTCCTGGAAGGAGCGCATCCCCTCGGCGGCGTCCTCGGTGGCGAACAGGGACTGGAAGGCGTGGCGCTCCAGCAGCAGCCCGGCGTCGATGCCGACGTCCAGACCGCCGTCGATCGCCTGCTTGGCCGCGCGGAGGGCGAGGCCGGGTCCTTTGGCGTAGCGGGCCGCCGCCTCCACCGCCTTGGCGTACACCTCGTCGGGCGGGTGGACCTCGTCGACCAGGCCGATGGCCTGGCTCTCGGCGGCGGAGCAGAAGCGGCCGGAGTAGATCAGCTCCTTGGCCCTGGCCGCGCCGACCAGGCGGGGAAGCCGCTGGGTACCACCGGCGCCCGGGATGATGCCGAGCATGATCTCGGGCTGCCCGACGGTGGCGTCGGAGGCCGCGAAGCGGAAATCGGCGGTGAGCGCAAGCTCGCAGCCACCGCCGAGGGCGTAGCCATTGACCGCGGCGATCACCACCTTGGGGATGCGGGCCAGCGCGGTGAACGCGGCCTGCAGGTCCCCCGCCCTGGTGGAGATCGCGGCGAAGCTCAGGCCGCCCATCTCCTTGATGTCCGCGCCGGCGGCGAACACCTTGCGGCCGCCCCAGATGACCACCGCGCCGATCCGCTGGTCCGTGCCCACCTGCTCCGCCGCCGCGCGCAGCTCGTCCTGGACCTGCGCGTTGAGCGCGTTCACCGGGGCCCGGTCGAGCCGGATCGTGCCGACCCGGTTGCTCTCGTCGACCTCGACTCGTACGAACTCCCCCACCCGGCATCTCCTCCCGCTGGACCTCGGCGCCACCGACGGCGGGATTGTAGCCGCCGCCGGCCCCGCGCCCGCGGGACGCGGTGCGGCGGCTCAGGCCTGGCGGGTGCGGGCCACGGCGTCGGCCAGCGGGATCGGGGTGACGCCGGGGGCCGGCGGCACCACCGGGTCGGGCAGGGAGTCGGCCGCGAGCACCTCGGCCTGGACGGCGGTGAGGCCGGGATGGCCGGCGGGGACGGGGTCGCCGTCCAGGTGGAGCTTGGCCGCGGTGGCCTGGTTGAGCGCGTCGACGAAGCCGTCGAAGCTGGTGCGGGTCGGGCCGGCGAGCGTCCAGACGTGGTGAACCGCCTCGGCGCTGTCGTCGGCGGCGGCGATCACCGCGGCGACGTCCCCGACCCAGACCGGGGCGACCTGCTGCCTGCCGCTGCCGGGCACCAGCACCGGACCTGGCCCCCGCAGCCGCTCCGCCAGGCGGCTGCCAGGGCCGACCACGTGGGTGCAGCGGAGCACCGCGTGTTCCAGCCCGGAGCTGGTGACCAGCGCCTCGGCTTCGGCCTTCGCGTCCAGCCAGGGGTTGCCGTCGTGCCCGCCCCCGGCGGGCGACAGCATCACCAGCCGCCGCACCCCGGTCCGCCTGGCCACGTCCACGAAGACGCGGGCCGGTTCCAGCACCGTGACGGCCGGGTCGTCGCCGTCCCAGAGGCTGCCGGTCAGCGACACCGCGGTGAACACCCCGGTCATCGCCGCCTCGAGGGCGTCAGGGTCGGTGGCGTCCATCACCGCCACCTTGGCGCCGAGCTGGCGCAGGTCGCCGTCGCCAGGACGGCGGACGATCGCCCGCACATGTTCGATGCCCTGCCTGGCCAGCGCGGCGACCGCGGCCCTGCCTACCAGGCCGCCGGCGCCGGTCACCAGGATCGCCACACGGAACCCCTCAGTGTGTCCCAAATCGGTTCGTCGGGCCGGCGGTGAGGTCAAGGAGCAGGACCGACCAGTCGACCTGGCATATGGTGCCGCACCCGCGGCGCCGCTGCCGTGCGGCTCTCGGCGGTTCTGCGCTACCGTCTGCCTTCCGGGTTTGTCCGGGCAGTCGGGATCGCGGCCGTCCACGGCAGCCCGGTGTTTCGTGCGCGCGGCGCGAGGAGGAGCGTGGAGTGATCAAGCAAGCCCCCGTGAAGGGCTCGAACAAGGTCAAGGTGAGCTTCGTCATCCCGGACGACCGGGTCGCCGGGAAGGTGTCGGTGGTCGGCGACTTCAACGAGTGGAACCCGACCACCCACCCGTTGCGCAAGCGGGCCAATGGGACGCGGAGCGTGTCGGTGTCGCTGGCGCGCGGCCGGCGCTATGCCTTCCGCTACGTGACCGAGGACGGCAGGTGGCACGATGACGAGGCCGCCGCCGACTTCCAGCCCAACGAGTTCGGTGGCGTCAACGGCGTGGTCGCGACCTGACCTCGTCGCCAGATCGCGGGGCGCCCGGGGACCCGGGCGCCCCGTTTGCTTTGGCGCCTGGCGGCCGGCTCAGCGCGGCAGGTTGGGCACGTCGCGGCCGGCGGCCAGGTCGGCGACCCAGTCCCGCACGGTCACCTGGCCGCTGCGCAGGGTGTAGAAGCCGCCGCGGGGCAGGGCGCAGTGGAGCGAGCCGTCCAGCAGGAAGGAGCGGAAGTTGGGGGCGCCGGCCCGGATCGCGGTGAGGTTGCCGAGCAGCGCACCGGTGAAGTCCTGGGGCCGCCCGCCCGCCGCCTCGTGGAACTCGCGCTGGACCGCGTCGGCGGCGAAGTTGATCTGCGAGAACCGCACCCGGGGGTAGTGGCCGGCGACCGCGTCGTAGAAGCGGGCCATGGTGAACCCGCCCGGCGGGATCGCCCGCACCTCCGGGATCCAGCCGGGCAGGGTCCGCTGGCTGCCCCAGAGGCGGCGCAGGTCGGTGGGGCGGCTGAACAGGTAGCCGAGGGAGTCGCCGAGCTGGGCGACGCGCGCGCCGGAGTAGTGGTCGATGATCCGCGGCGCGTGCAGGATCGAGCCGATACTGCCGGCGCTGCAGCCGGCCACGAACACCTGCGCCGGGTGGGCCACCTGCCCGAAGAGCCAGTCGAGGGCGGCGTCGGCGTTGACGTGGCCGCGGTGCTGCACGGTCACCGACCGCCCGCCCGCCGCGCGGTAGGTCACGGCGGCGTCGCCGGCGTAGACGTCGCCGGTGCACGAGGGGACGTACAGCACCGACCAGTCCTTGAACGGGTTGCGGGGGTCGTCGAGGTCGAGGATGCCCGAGCCTCGCCGGTCCGGGTTGTCGCTGTCGGAGACCCGGTCCTTGAACAGCGGGCTGCCAGGGGCGCAGGAGCGGTAGTCCCAGCAGCCGCCGCCCCCTTCGAAGTAGACGAGCAGCCGGTCGGTCGCGGCCAGCCGTGCCCAGAAGGCGAACAGGCCGCCACGGGCGCAGCGGGTCCGGCCGCCTGGGCTCACCTTCCGCCAGGGCCGGACCTCGACCCTGGTGACCGGTGGCGGCGCCGGCGGGACGGTGATCTGGCTGGGTGGCGGCGCTCCCCCGCCCGGGCCGCGGTCGCAGCCGGCCAGCCCGGCCACCGCGGCCAGCAGGGCGACGCCGAGGGCCACGCGGGCCCGCCGGGGGCGGCTGGGGCTGGTCATCACGCTCCGTCCGTGACCGGACGGCCGTCGACCAGGCGGACGACGTGATTGCAGACCTCGACCACGTCCGGGTCGTGGGTCGCCACCACCACCCCGCCGCCCCGGTCGGCGGCGTCGCGCAGCAGCCGCACGACCTGGACCCGGTTGTCCTCGTCCAGCTCGGCGGTCGGCTCGTCGACCAGCAGGAGGTCGGCGCCGGAGCCGAGCGCCCGCGCCAGGGCGACCCGCTGCTGCTCGCCGCCGGAGAGCTCGTCGGTGCGATGATCGGCCCGTTCGGCCAGGCCGAGCAGGCCGAGCCAGCGCCCGGCGGCCTCGGCGGCCGCCGCCGGATCGCGCCTGGCGACCCGGTGGGGCAGCTCGACGTTCTCGCGCGCGGTGAGCAGCGCGAGCAGCCCGTAGGCCTGGAAGACGATCGCCAGCCGGTCCCGGCGCAGCGCCAGCCGGCCCGACTCCCCCAGCTCGGCGATGTCGCGGCCCTCGAATCTGACCGTCCCGCTGTCGGGCCGCTCGAGGCCGGCGAGCAGCGCCAGCAGGGTCGACTTGCCCGACCCGGACGGGCCGACCACGCCGACCACCTGGCCGGCGCCCACCTCGAGGGAGACCCCGTCGACCACGTTGCGGCCACCCCTGCTGGCGGTCACCGCGTCGGCGGCGAGCAGCGGCGTCCCGGCCTCAGGATCGACCAT
Organism: Actinomycetota bacterium; assembly: GCA_035535495.1. Taxonomy (GTDB): domain Bacteria; phylum Actinomycetota; class CALGFH01; order CALGFH01; family CALGFH01; genus DASUZB01. Next base: position 22,402 of record DATLQA010000126.1, read on the forward strand.
CGCCATCCTCCTGTCCGTCGCTCGGAGGGCGGCCGCGTTCGTCTCCTGGTGGCGTCACCGGGCGGAGCATGACCCAGTCACGCTCGACCTCGACGATCGCACGGGAGCCCGGTGGGAGCACGTCGAGGGCGCGGGCGGGCAGGTGGACCGAGCCGGTCGGGCCGATCACGGCGTGCTCGACGCCGGCACGGCCCTCGGCGCCGACCCGGCCGTCGCGGATGGTCACGGTCCGATCCATCCTGGCGGCGACCTCGGGGTCGTGGGTGACCACCACGACGGTGGTGCCGAGGTCGTCCCTGGCCGCGTTGAGGATGTCCACCACCCTGGCGACGTTGGGGCGGTCGAGCTGGCTGGTCGGCTCGTCGGCGAGCAGCAGCGGCGGGTTGTTCGCCAGCGCGACGGCGACCGCCAGGCGCTGCTGCTCCCCGCCGGACAGGGCGCGCACCGGCTGGCGGCCGACGCCGGCGAGATCCACCGCGTCGAGCAGGACCTTGGCCCGGCGCCGACGCCTGGCCGCCGGCAACCTGGCGAGGACCATCGGCAGCTCGAGGTTGTCGGCGGCCGAGGCGTGGGGCAGCAGGTTCCGCGCGGGCACCTGCCAGACGAAGCCGACCCGCCGGCGGCGGAACGCGGTGAGGGTGGTCTCGGGCAGCTGGGCGAGGTCGTGGCCGTCGACCATGACGCGGCCAGCCGACGGCCGCTCGAGCCCGCCGAGGATCGACAGCAGGGTGGACTTGCCCGAGCCGGACGGCCCCAGCAGCGCCACCGTCTCGCCGCGGTCGACGGCCAGGTCGACGCCTTGCAGCGAGACCACCTCGCGCCGGGCCAGCCGGTGGATGTGGAAGAGCTGGTCGCAGCTGACCAGGCGCTCCCCGGCGCGGGCGCGGCGCTCGGCCAGCCTGCCGGGGGCCTGGTCGGCCGCGCGGGTCACAGGGCCTCCTCCCGGAGCAGCTCGGGCCTGGCCTTGCGGATCAGCCCGGCGACGACCAGGGCGAGGCCGACACCGACCACCAGCAGGGTGAGGCTGAGCGCGGCGCCGAGCACCAGCCAGTCGGGCGTGTAGATCGGCGGCGGGACCTCGGGGTGGTCGACGAACTGGGGGATGGCCGGCAGCGAGACCAGCGCGGCGACCAGGCCGATGGCGCCGCCCACCAGCACCCCGTAGCCGACCAGCGCCCCCTGCTCGACGGCGACCGGGGCCCAGAGGTCCCGGCGGCGGGCGCCGAGCGCTTCCAGCACGGCCAGCTCGAAGCCGCGCCGCCGCCCGCTCAGGTACAGGTGGAGCATCACCCCGCCGGTCGCCAGCGCGGCCCCCGCCGCCGCCCCGACCACCAGGAGCAGCAGGGCGAGGGAGGGTGCCTGGCGGGCGAGCAGCGCCTCCCGCTCGGCGGCCACCGTGACCGCGGCCACCGCGGCACCGTCGTCCCTGAGCCTGTCCAGCGCCTCGTCGCCGGCCTGGTCGTCGTTCGTCCAGACCTGGTCGGCGGCGAGCAGCGCGGACGGGGAGCGCAGCGCGTTGGAGAGCAGGCCGTCGAGGTCGACCATGGCGGCCACCTGGTCGCCATCGGTCCCCGGCAGCACCTTGGCAACCCCGGTGACGACCAGGCTGAGGTCTCCTTCGGTCGGTGAGGCCACCCGGATGGTCTGGCCAAGGCGGGCCGAATCGGCGGCCAGGAGGCCCGGCGTCACCACGGCGGGCAGCGGCCACGGGACGGAGGCGTGGACCAGCCCGACGGCGGTGGCGCCCGACGGCGCCTGCACGTCCAGCACGGCCGCCCGGCCCTCGGCGCCGGTGCCGGCTTCGAGCTGGTCGGCGGGCTCGTAGTCGCCGTCGTTCAGAGGACGCCAGCGGCCGGGATCGTCGAACGACTCGACCACCCGCCACCTCCCGGCTTCCTGGACCCGGATCGAGTCGAACCCGAAGCTGCCGTTGACCGGGAAGAACTGGGCCAGACCGCGGTCGACGAAGAGGCGTTGCAGCCGGTAGGGCCCGACGCTGCCGAGGCGGGCGGGGTCAAGGACCGCCTGGTAGGCCCTGGTCGGGCCGGGCTGGAGCACACCCACGCCGACCCTCGCCCGCCGGTCGTCGGCGCCGCGCACCTCGGCGACCAGGGTGAGCGGTTTGGCCGCGCGGAGGTCGGTCACCGCGAGGCTGACCTCGATGGCGGTCGCGTCGCCCAGGTCCAGCGGTGCGACCGGAGCGCGGCGCAACGGGTCGAGCAGCCGCCCGATCGGCTCGCTGGCGAAGTCGCCCCGCCAGAAGCCGATCCTCTGGTAGCGGTCGGCCTGCACGCCGAGCACGGTCGCATCCCGTCCCGACACGGCCAGGGAGCCGGTGTACCTGAGCGCCGCCATGGCGGACCCGCCGCCCGGGTCGGCGGCCCGGACCAGCTCGGGCCCGAGGCTGCCGCCCGGGAAGTCGACCACGGCGTGCCTGGCCGCGCCCGTCTCGGTCATGGCCCGGTCGTGCCGGTTGCGGGAGAGGTCCTGCCGCACGGTGACCGCGAACGACACCAGGCCGAACGCTGCCGCGAGCGCGACCACCACGCGGAGGGCGGCGCCGCCCCGCCGCGCCACCTGCCTGACGCCGATGAACGGCGCCAGCCGCCGTGAGCCGGTGGTGGCCCGCACCAGCACCCTGGCCGCCACCGGCAGCAACCTTCCCACCACCAGCGCGCCGGCCAGGACCACCAGCGCCGGGGCGAGCACGGCCAGCGGGTCGTACGACCCGGTCCGCCTGGCACCGCCGAGCCTGAGGTTGAGCAGGGCCGCCGCGGCGACGCAGAGCAGCACGATCTCGGCGAGGAGGGAGCGCCGTCTGGTCTGGTCCGAGCGGGCCTGGCGCCACTGGTCGAGCACGCGGCGGCGGACCGCGCCGAGCCCGGCGGCGGCCGCCGCGGCCAGGGCGACCAGCGCGGCGGCGAGGCAAGCGGCGGCCGCGAGCGGGGTCACCACCACCGGGATGCCCCGGACCAGCTGGGCCCTGGCGACCAGGCTGGTGCCGAGCCAGCCGAGCGCGAGGCCGGCGGGCAGGGCGACCAGGGCGACCAGGGCGAGCTCGATGGTGGCGAGCGCGAACGCCTGGGTGGTGCTGGCGCCACGGACCTTGGCGAGCGCCACCTCGCCGGCGCGGGCCTCGGCGGCCATGGCGGCAACCACCACCAGGATGACCAGCCCGAGGGCGAGGAGCTGAACGGTGACGAGCAGCACCGGCACGGTCAGCGCCAGCCGTCCAGCCTCGGCATCGGCGAGCAGGCTGGGCAGGTTGGTGCGGAGGGTCGCCTGCGGGGCGGCCTGGGCGAACCTGCCCTGGAAGCCACTGACCGCCTGGGCCAGCCCGGTCACCTCGCGCAGCCGGACCCGGTCGGGGGCGAGCGGGAGGTCCCACCGCGCCACCACGCCGGCCGGGCCGCCGATCAGCGCCTCGATCGTTCCGGCGTCGAGGAGGACGGCGTCCTGTGGCGCGTCGGCCGTGTCGGTGTCCTCGCGCGGGTCGTAGAACAGGTCGTGCCCCCACCACCACGGGTCGTCGGGGGTGGCCCGGTAGACGGCGACCACCACCGCCTTGCGGGCGCTGACGGCCGCGTCGAGGGCGGCTGGGATCAGCTGGTCGCCTGGCTCGAGGTGCAGCCTGGCGGCCACCTGCGCGGAGACCGCCGCCTCCGCCGGGAGGTCGGCCGCGGTCGGCCTGGGGCACCGCCCTTTGACCACCACCAGGTGGTCGCAGAGGCCGCTGCGGCTGGCCAGCTTGGCGGTGAGCGGAGCGCCGGAGGTGGTGGAGCCGGGATGGCCGAGCTGGGTCGGCTCGGCCGTCTCCAGGCCGGTCACCGGTGGGTCGAACGCCGGCAGGGCGGTCATCGCGGCACGCAGGGTGGTGTCGAGCTTGCGCAGGTCCTGGCGGCTGGCCACGCGCTGGTCGACGCCGACGCCCGATGCCAGGGGCGGTGCCCGGCGCAGCGTGTCCTGTAGGACCGACTCGCCGGCCGCTCGCAGGTAGATGGCGCCGGCCCCGGCCATGGCAACCGCGAACGAGGTGACCACCAGCAGGGACAGGCTCAGCCCGAGCCGGGCGGCGAGCCCGCGGATGGCGAGCCGGAGGCTGGTCACCTGGTTCCCTGCCCTGGCAGCCAGCCGGCGAACTCACCGGGAGCGACGTAGGTCACGCGCAGCGACGGGTCCTCGACCCGGATGAACACCCACTGGCCGCCGCCGTGCAGCAGCAGCCAGGCGCCGTCGGGGCTGAACACCATCCGGCTGTCGGTCCGGTGGCTCACCTCGAGGAGCGTCGGCGTGCCGACCGGCGGGGCGTAGGTGACCAGCAGGTTGGCTCCTGACGGGTCCCAGGAGTCAGGCGGGAGCGCGTGGGCGAAGGCACCGTTCGGCGCCCAGAGGACCGGGCCGGTGCTGGTGGGCGCCTCCGACGGGACCAGCTCCCAGTGCCTGCTCGCCAGGTCGACCAGCACCAGGGCCGGCCCCGATCGCCAGCCGCCGACGGGCGGGGGCGGGTCGGCGACCGCGACCCGCACCAGGGCGCGCCTGGCGTCGGGAGCCAGCCAGGCACCGTCGACCACGACGTTGCCGGACTTGGCGGTGGGATCGACCAGGCTGGCCGCCTCCACCGCGGCGGCGGGCGACAGCACCGGACGGTAGGAGCCGGAGCGCCGCCACAGCCGGACGCCCCTGACCGGCCCCTGGTGGGTCCCGGACGCGCCGGCGGGGTCCTCGGGCACGAGCGCCGCGCGGCCGTCACGGGCCAGGTCGAGCAGGCAGCCCGGGAAGCTGGCGAGCTGGCGGCCGTCCCGCTCGGCGATCGAGGTCACCGGGCTGTCGACCTCGGTCTCGCCGCGTCGTTTCCCGGTGCAGACGGCAACCACCGCGCCGTCGGCCGACTGCCGGATGGCGGTGGCCGCCACCGTGCCCGGCGGGGACAGCCGCAGCATGCGCGCATCGGCCAGGCGCACCGACGCCGGGCTGCCGTCGTCCAGGTAGCCGTAGGCGACGGCACCGTCGGCGCTGACCATGGGCAGGGTGCCGCCGGGCTCGAAGGCGGCGCCGGCCGGCTTGCCGCGCAGCTTGGTGGCGCGGCCGAGCGCGCGGCGTGCCCGGCCGTCCGGGGTGAGCGCGGCGATCACGCCGTCCGCGCCCGCATAGGCGATCTCGCCCTGGCCGCGGAGCTCCTCGATCGGCCCCTCGACCGATCTGACCAGCAACGGCGGGCCGACAGGAGCGCCGGGGGCGGCGGCGGCGCGCCCGGTCACCGAGCGCCAGCCGGCGGTGCCGCCAAGCGCCAGCCCGGCGACCAGCAGCAGGACGGGGACTCCGACGGCGGCGACGCCGGCGCGGTCGCCGTCCTCCGGCGCGGCCGACGCCGGCCACCGCAGCCGCGGCCTCATGGGCTCGTGCCCGGCCAGGCGAGCAGGGTGCCCCCGATCGGCAGGGTGGCTCGCTCGCTCGGCTGTTCGGTCCGCAGCAGCGTCCAGCCACGGCGCGCCGAGACCGCGAACACCTGCCCGTCGGCCGAGAAGGCGAAGCCGTCGGCGCGCTCCAGCGGCGGTCCGGCGAGGATCACGGCGGCGACCTGGTTGGCCGGGTCGTAGCCGAGCACATAGCCGTTCCCGGCCCGGTTGGCCAGGACCTGCTCGCCGAGCCCGCCGCGGCGGTCGACGGCGACCATGGCCAGCCGGAGCGCCGCGCCCTCGCCGGTGAACCCGAGCCAGGCCGCCTCGTACCCGGGCGCCACCGCGATCCTGCGGCTCCCGGCGGGGAGCCGGGCGGGAGCGGGGCCCTGGCCGCCGGCCGGGTGCACCGGGAGGAGGAGCATCGCCCACCGACCGCCGGCGGCGCCGGCGGCGACCGCCACCAGCTCGCCGTCGGGGCTCACCGCGATCGCGCCGACGGAGGCGCCAGGCCCGGTGGCCGCTTCGAGCTGGGCGCGGCTCAGCAGGGTCCGGAGCGGCCCGCCCGGACGGCCGGCGAGCACGGTGGTGCCCCGCGTGGTGCTCCGGTAGGGCACCTGGGCGCCGCCGGCTCCGGCGATCACGTCCCCGCCGGCCGACGACCCCACCGGGCAGGCCAGCTCCACCTCGCTGGGCTTGCCGCCCTTCACGCCGAGGAGCAGCGCGGGAGCGTTCCTGGTCCGGTCCTCCCCGGCCGCGTCGGCGATCTGGCCCTGATCGGGCGGGAGCGGGCGCCGCCCGCACGCGAGCACCTTGGAGCCGGCCCACGCCATGCCGCGGGCCCGGAAGCCGGACGGGTTGAGCTGGGAGACCGTGCCGGCCCGGTCGATCAGCACCACCGCGTCGCCGCCGAGGGCGACCAGCGGCGCTCCCTTGCGGGCCGGCAGGATGGCCACCGGCGCGGAGCCCGCGCTGATGACCCGCGCGGAGATCCCGTTCGGCTGGACCTCCTGGAGCTTGCCGAGCCCGGTCGCGAGCATCGGCCCGGCCAGGATCGCCTGGTCGACCACTGCGCCGCCCTGCTCGGGCTGGGGCGGAGGCCGAGCGGCCGGGAGGGGGACCACCGGAGCGGACGGGACGGGACGGGGCGCCACCGCCCAGCCGACCGCGAGGCCGACGATCAGGCCGGCGCAGAGCCCGGCAAGCCCGCGACGGAGCGGCCGCGGCCGCGCCGGGGTGTCGTCCCAGACGTCCGCGTCCCCGAGCAGGCTCCCCACCCGATCACCTCGTCCCGCCGTGCCTCGCCAGCACCATAGGCACCGCGCCTTAGAGAACCCTGAGCAACCGCCCCGCAGGCAGGGCGACGGCGGCTGGCAGGATGACTCGCTCCTTGCGGTGCCGGCCCCACCGGGATCCCGGCGACGGACCCGATGGGGGGATTCGGGGGGGGCTGTCCCGGGCTTCCCCGAATCAAAACCTGGGCGGCTCGGTGTACTCGCCCCAGACCTGCTTGAGCGCGGCCGCCATCTCGCCGACGGTGACCTCGGCCCGCGCCGCGTCCACCAGCCGCGGGATCAGGTTCTCGTCGCCCTCCGCCGCGGCGCGGAGCGCGCCGAGGGTGCGGTCGGCCGCCTCCTGGTCGCGGGCGGCGCGCCGCTCGGCCAGGGCGGCGCACTGCTCGCGCTCCACCTCGGCCGAGATGCGCAGGATCTCCAGCTCCGCCTCGTCCTCGACGGCGTAGCGGTTGACCCCGACGATCACCTTCTCGCCCTTCTCCAGCTTCTGCTGGTAGGCGAAGGCGGCATCGGCGATCTGCTGCTGGAACCAGCCCTGCTCGATGCCGGTGAGCACTCCGTCGAGCATGGAGCCGTCGCCGAACCGGTCGACCCGGTCGAAGATCTCCTCGGCGCGCTGCTCCATCAGGTCGGTGAGGTGCTCCACCAGCCAGGAGCCACCGAGCGGGTCGATCACCTGCGCCACGCCGGTCTCCTCGGCGATCACCTGCTGGGTGCGGAGCGCGATCGCGGCGGCCCGCTCGGTCGGCAGGGCGTAGACCTCGTCGAGGGCGTTGGTGTGCAGGCTCTGGGTGCCGCCGAGCACGGCCGAGAGCGCCTCGAGCGCGGTGCGGACGACGTTGTTGCCGGGCTGCTGCGCGGTGAGCGAGACGCCGGCGGTCTGGGTGTGGAACTTGAGCTTGAGGGCGCGCTCGTCGCGGACCCCGTAGCGCTCGCGCAGCCAGCGCGCCCAGATGCGGCGGGCCGCGCGGAACTTGCCGATCTCTTCGAAGAAGTCGATGTGCGCGTCGAAGAAGAAGGAGAGCTGGGCGGCGACGGTCTCGACGTCCAGGCCGCGCCGCTTGGCCAGCTCCAGGTAGGCGAAGCCGTCGGCCAGGGTGAAGGCGAGCTCCTGGGAGGCGGTCGCGCCCGCCTCCCTGATGTGGTAGCCGCTCACCGAGATGGGGTGGTACTTGGGCACCTCGCGGGCGCAGAACTCCAGCAGGTCGCCGATCAGGCGGAGATGCGGCTCGGGTGGGAAGAGCCACTCCTTCTGGGCGATGTACTCCTTGAAGATGTCGGTCTGGAGGGTCCCGTCGAGGCTGGCGATGCTCGCCCCTTGGCGCTCGGCGGCCACCAGGTACATGGCGAACAGCATCGGCGCCGGGCCGGAGATGGTCATCGAGGTGGTCAGCTGGTCCAGCGGCAGCCCGGCGAACAGCACCTCCATGTCGGCCGCCGAGTCGATCGCGACGCCGCAGTGGCCCACCTCGCCGCGGCTGCGCGGATCGTCGGAGTCACGGCCCATCAGGGTCGGCATGTCGAAGGCGACCGACAGGCCGCCGCCGCCCTGGGCGATCAGGTAGCGGTAGCGGGCGTTGGTCTCGCGGGCGTTGCCGAAGCCGGAGAACTGGCGGATGGTCCAGGGCCGGCCCCGGTACATCGACGGGTGGATGCCGCGGGTGAACGGGTACAGCCCGGGGAAGCCGAGCCGGTCGGCCTCGTCGGCGACGGGATGATCGAGCGAGCTGTAGAGCGGCTCCAGCGGCTCGCCGGACAGGGTGGTGAAGTCGGCGTCGCGCTCCCACTTGGCCGCGTAGCGCTCCCGCCACTCGCCGCGCAGCTGCTCGAGCCGGCGGGTGGTGTCCTTCTCGGTCATCCGATCCTCCATTGGGCGCTCCGGGCCTCGCTTCGCTGCGGGCACCAGATCCCTTCCAGGGTAATCGGCGTCGGCGAGTGAGCGCGACCATTGCGGTCCGCGACACGACATCACCCACTTGATCATCTCGAAATGGCTAAGATACTCGTTCGTCTCACGTCAGATCGGGGGACCGGGGGAGAGCGCGCGCCCCCGCAACCACCTGCCACCGCGACATGGGGAGCCTCAGGACATGCGACTGACCCGCCAGCACCGGACCCACCCGGCGCGGCCGCCCGCCAACGCGGCGCCGTGGTGGCGCTGGCCGGCGGCAGCGCCGATCGTCCTCGCCTACCTCGTCGCCTACCTCGCCGCGGCCCGCTGGGAGCACCTGTTGACCCAGACGGTCGGGCTGGCGCCCTGGTCGCCGAGGGCGGGCCTCAGCCTCGCCCTGCTGCTGCTGCTCGGGCTCCGCTTCACGCCGGTCGCACTGGCGGCCGAACTCGCCGCCGGTCTGCTGCTCGTCCCTGGGAGCCGGCCAGGCTGGCTCCTGCTCGATGCGGCCGTGACCGCGCTCGCCTGGGCGGCCACCGCCGCCGTGCTCACCGGCCGGCTCCGCATCGACCTCAGCCTCCGCGCCCCCCGCGACCTGGGGCGGCTGCTGCTCATCGGAGTGGCCGCCGCCCCGCTCGCGGTGGCGCTGGCGAGGGCGGGGGTGACCGCCGCCTCCGGCTCGCTCCCAAGGGACCTTGGCGGGACGGTGGCGGCGTGGTGGGCCGGCAACGCCGTCGGCGTGGTCCTGGTCGCACCCCTGCTGCTCGCGCTGGTGGCACGCTGCCGCCCGTCCGGGACGGCCGCCGGGCAGGCGGCGGTCCACCACGGCTTGACGCTCCCCGCCGCCCTCGACGAAGCGGCATGGCGGCCCAGGCGCGGCCGGGTCGAGACCGCCGCCCAGGTGGCGGCGATCGCGGCGCTGCCGCTCACCGGCCTGTTCCTGCCGGCGGCGCTGCGCCCGCCACTGCTGGCCGCCTGCTTCGCCCCGATGGTCTGGGCGGCGGTGCGCCGCGGTTTGGCCGACGCCGCCGCCGCCGCGGCGGCGACCGGGCTCGCGCTGGCCGGCGCGCTCGCGCTCCACCCCGCCAGCCCGGCGGCGGAGGTCGCCGACCTGCAGGCGTTCCTGCTGGTCGCCGCCGGGGCGACGCTGTGGGTCGGCGTGCTCGCCGACGCCCGCGCCGCCGGGATCGAGCGAGGGCGGCAGCTCCAGGCGGTGCTCGACGCCGCGCCGGACAGCGTGGCCACGGTCGACCGGACCGGGCGCCTGCTCTACCTCAACCAGGCCGGCCGCCAGCTGCTCGGGCTCAGCCGGCTCGAGCCGGTGGCCGGGCGCCTGCTGTCCGACCTCCTGCCCCAGCTCGCGGCGCGCCTGGCCACCCAGATCGGTCTCGGACCCGAGCAGTGGACGGGGGCGACCACCCTGACCAGCGACGGCCGCCGGATCCCGCTGGGCCACGTGGCAGTGGCGCACCAGGGCCCAGGCGGCCGCGTGGAGGCGGTGTCCGCGTTCAGCAGGGACCTGAGCGAGACCCGACGCCTCGAGGCCGAGCTGGCCGCGTCGGCGGAGCGGCTCGACGAGCAGCGCATGCACCTGGCCACGATCACCACCCACATGCCGGTGGCGCTGCTGGTGGCCGGGGTGGACGGCACCTGCGTGCGGGCGGAGGGCCTCGCCCTTGCCAGCCTGGGCACCAAGGCCGCCGTCCTGGAGGGCGCCTCGCTGTTCCAGGCGCTGGAAGGCCACGACCAGCTGGTGGGCGACTTCTGCCAGGCCGCGGCCGGCAACGCGGTGTCGTCCTGGGCGACCGTCGGCGACACCGTCCTCGAGACCCATTTCCGCCCGGTGGTCGGCCGCAACGGCAAGGTCAAGCAGGTGATCGGCCTGCTCGGCGACGTCACCGAGCAGGTCAGGGCCGAGGCCTCAGCCGCCGACCTGCAGGCCCGCCTCGACGCCCTGCAAGCCGGGCGGGACGCCCTGGCCGACGCCGGCACCGTGCGGACGCTCACCGCCTGGCTCCGCCACCTCGAGATCATGGAGGAGGAGCTCGCCGAGGGCCGGCCGGTCACCGCCCTCGGCCCGGTCAAGCACACCCTGGAGCGGGTGCTCGAGGCCGGCGGCGACCCGTCCGGCCCCCAGGCCGAGGACGCCGAGGTGGTGCTCGACGGCACCTCCGTCGAGATCGTGGTCGACGACGCCGAGGTCGTGGAGGTCGCCGAGCACGACACCCCCACCGCCGAGGAGGCCGTGGCCGACGACGCGCCGGTCGCGGTCGACGACCCCGAAGCCGTGGTGATCGAGGCCGGCCAGCCGTCCTGACCCCGCGGCGGGCCCGGAGTCCCCAGCTCGGCCGGCCGCCGACCCGGTTGCTGGTCACCGTCGTCGGCGGCGTGACCGATGGCTGCGCCGTGGGGGTCCCGGGCTCCTCCAGTACGCTACCGATGTGGACGAGGCCCTGCTCCCCGCCGATGTGCTCGCGGCCGCGCGTGACCGCCGGGGCGGGGCCACCGAGGTGGCCGCGCGGGCGTTGGACGGGCTGCTGGAGGTGGCCGGCGACCGCGGCCGGCTCGACGCCGCCGTGGCCGTGCTGCTCGCCGGCCAGCCGGCCATGGCGCCGATGTGGCACCTGGCCCGCGCGGCGCGCGCGCCCGACCCGGCCGCCGCCCTCCGCCAGTTGCGCCGGCTGCTCGCGACCGACGCGGCGGCGGCCGTGGACACCGCCGCCGCCTGGCTCGCCGCGCGGCCGGGGCCGGTGCGGACGGTATCCCACAGCTCCCTGGTCGACCGGGTGCTCGCCCGGGCCGGCATCGCCGCGGAGGAGGAGTCGCACGGCCACGGGCTCGCCCAGGTGGAGGCGGCGACCGGCGTTGGGCTGGTCGGGGCGGATGCGATCGGGCCGGACGCGCTGCTGAACGCGACCGGCACCGCGGCGCTCGCCACGCTGGTGCCCACCCTGGTCGTGGCCACCGGCGTCAAGCTGGTCCCGGCGGCGGTGTTCGCCCGCATGGCCGCGCCGGGCTTCGAGACGGTGCCGCTGGCCGCGGTGGCCGCGGTCGCCCTCGGCGGCGAGCTGATCGCGCCGGCCGAGGCCGGGCGGCGTGCCGCCGTCCTCGACCGGTGAGCCTCTGGCGGCCGTCAGCGCAGGATCGCCGTGACCCGCAGGTCGAGCGTGACCTGCACCCCGAGCACGTCGTCGGTGTAGGCGACCGTCTCGGTGCCCTTGCCGGGCAGCGGTACCAGCACGGCGGCGGTGCCCGTCTGGTCGATGCCGCCAGCCGGGCGGTGGACCACCCGGAGGTCCACCACCGCCGAGGTGGTATCGGGCAGGACCGCCCTGGCCGGGAAGCGGTAGGGGTGGGCGCTCGCGCCAGGACCGGGGGTTCCCGGGCGGATCGGGGTCAGCGAGGTGCCGAGAAACGCGGTCACCAGGCCGGCACCGTCCCCGGCGGGGAACCGGAGCGTGGCCCGGGTGACGTCCAGGACCACCTGGCGGACCAGGCGCTGGCCGCTGACCAGGTTGCTGGTGGCCCGGCGCCCGTCCGCGGTGCGCACCTCGACCTGCGCGCTGACCAGCGCGGTGGTGGCGAAGGTGAGCCTGGCGCTGCCGATGCGGCCGCTGCCGGCCGGCGTGCGCTGGTTCAGGGGAGCGACGGCACCCCAGTGGATGGTTGCGGCGACCGGCTCGGAGGCGTCGTAGCGGACGGTCATGCCGTCCTCGCTGCGGCCGGTCACCCTGGCGGTGACCGTGAGGCCGCCGCCACCCGGCTGGGCGGGCGCCACGCCGCCGCCGCGCCCGGGTGCGGTCAGGCCCGAGCCGGGCAGCGCGGTGGACGGGTTCGGCGCCGACGCGGCCAGCACCCGCTTGGGCGCGGTCAGGCGGCCGAGCAGGACGCCGCTGGTCGTCCCGGCGAGCACCACGGCGACGGCGAGCACGCTGAGCAGGACGGCCACGCTTCTGGTCATGGGCGGCACGACTGACCAGGCCGGACGTCTCACCACTCCACGAGACCCCCTGATCCATGTGGGGGGAGCTCGCTCCCCCCGACGGCCCCCCAAGGTCAAGATCGTTCCGTGTCCTCCGGGCTGCGGCAGCGGCCATAACCTACACGAGCGTCCCGGTTCAGCGTGGCGTGGCGTCGCTGCGGCGCACCTGGTCCAGGAGCTGGCCGGCGGCCGCGTAGGGGCCGAGCTCGCCGGTGGCGACCAGCTCCGCCAGCTTGTCGAGCGCCTCGCCGCGGCCGAGCTCGCCCAGCTCGGCGCGGAGGTCGGCGAGGGCGAGCTCCTCGACCTCGCTGGCGGCGCGGCGGCGCCGCCGCTCGGCCAGCTCGCCACCCTCCTCGAGGTGGGCGCGGTGCGCGTCGATCCGCTCCACCAGCTCGTCCACGCCCTGGCGGCGCTCGGCCACGGTCTTGACCACCGGCACGCTCCACGGGCGTGCCTCGCCGAGGTGGAGCATCTGGCGGAGGTCGCGGGCCACCTGGTCGGCGCCGTCCTTGTCCGCCTTGTTCACCACGAAGACGTCGGCCACCTCGAGGATGCCGGCCTTGGCGACCTGCACCGCGTCCCCGAACCCGGGGGCGAGCACCACCAGCGTGGTGTCGGCCAGCCCGGCCACCTCGACCTCGGCCTGGCCGACGCCGACCGTCTCGACCATCACCACCTCGAAGCCGGCCGCGTCGAGCACCCGCACCGCCTGGGGCGTGGCCCAGGCGAGCCCGCCCAGATGCCCCCTGGTGGCCATGGAGCGGATGTAGACGCCGGCGTCGCCGGCGTGTTGCTGCATGCGGACCCGGTCGCCGAGCAGGGCGCCCCCGGTGAACGGGGACGACGGGTCGACGGCGAGGACGCCGACCTTCCGCCCGGCCGCCCGGTAGGCGCTCACCAGCTCGCTGGCCAGGGTGGACTTGCCCACTCCCGGCGAGCCGGTGAGCCCGAGCACGATCGCCCCGCCGGCGAGCGGGTTGAGCGCCTCGGCGACCTCGCGCAGCTCCGCGCGGGAGCCGTTCTCGACCACCGAGATGAGCCGCCCGACGGCCCGGCCGTCGCCAGAGCGGAGCCGCTCGACCAGCGCGCCGACACCCTCGCGGGCCGGGCTGGCCACGCCCCGGGGTTCCCCCGCCCCTTGGCCGCCAGCCTCCCCAGACCCCTGGTCACCGGGGGCTACCGCTTCGCTCCTTGAGCCCCCAGACCCCTGCTGGCTCACTCGCCGACCTGGACGAGCAGGGCGTCGCCCTGGCCGCCGCCGCCGCACAGCGCGGCGGCGCCGAGCCCGCCGCCGCGGCGGCGCAGCTCGTGGGCGAGGGTGAGCACCAGCCGGGTGCCGCTCGCTCCGATGGGGTGGCCGAGCGCGACCGCGCCGCCGTTGACGTTCACGATCGCCTCGTCAACCCCGAGCTCGCTGGTGGAGCGGAGCGCGACCGCCGCGAACGCTTCGTTGATCTCGATCAGGTCCAGGTCGGCGACGGTCATCCCGGCACGGTCGAGCGCGTCCCTGATGGCCCGCGACGGCTGCGAGTGCAGCGAGGTGTCGGGGCCGGCGACGGTGCCGTAGGCGACGATCCGCGCCAGCACGGGCAGGCCGTCGGCGGCCGCCCGGCGCCGCGAGGTGACCACCGTCGCCGCGGCGCCGTCCGAGATCTGCGAGGCGTTGCCGGCGGTGATGGTCCCGTCGGGGGTGAACGCCGGTGCCAGCCGGGCCAGGCTCTCGACGGTGGTGCCGGGACGGATGCCCTCGTCCTGCTCGACCAGGACCGGGTCGCCCTTGCGCTGGGGCACCGTGACCGGCGCGATCTCCTCGCGCAGCGCGCCCTTGGCGCCGGCGGCGGCGCGCTCGTGGGAGCGGGCCGCCCACCCGTCCTGGGCCGCCCGGTCGATCCCGAGCCGCTCGTTGACCTGGTCGGACAGGGCGCCCATGTGGTCGTGGACGAAGGCGTCCCAGAGCCCGTCGTGGATCATGGAGTCGACCAGCTCGGCATTGCCCATGCGGACGCCGAACCGGCCCTTTGGCAGCAGGTACGGAGCGCCGGACATCGACTCCATGCCGCCGGCGACCAGCAGCCCCGCCTGCCCGATCTCGACGTACTGGGCGGCGGTGGCGATGGCGTTCAGCCCGGACAGGCAGACCTTGTTGACGGTGAGGGCCGGGACGGTCATGGGGATGGCGGCCTTGACCGCGGCCTGCCTGGCGGTGATCTGCCCCTGCCCGGCCTGCAGGACGTGGCCCATGACCACGTGCTCGACCGCCGCTGGGGCGACGCCGGCCCGTTCCAGGGCCGCTGCCACGGCCATGCCGCCGAGGTCGGCGGCGGTGAACGAGGCCAGGGCGCCGCCGAAGCGGCCGATCGGGGTGCGCGCGCCGGCAACGATCACCGGTTCGGTCTGCTCGAACATCAGCGGTTCTCCTCTGACTCACCCGGGACCCGCCCTCGGCGGGCGCTTCGGCGCGCCCGGGCACGGCGCCTCCCGGCCTGTGGCGAGTCTACCGCCGCCCCCTCAAGGCTCGGGGAGGGCTACTTTCCGCTGCCGTATGCGCACGCCACGACGCGGTCGACCTGCCGGTCTAGGTCGTCCACGCGGAAAGCGATCAGTCGCCTGCATGCCACAAGTCCCTAGGGAAGCTTGTGGTCGAACGTATGTTTGGTATGGTCCGGTCGTGGCAATGACGACGGCAGTGGTCTACCAGGCGTACGAGTTCGCCCTGGATCTGACCCCGCGCCAGCAGGGCGGGGCGGCCTCGCACGTCGGTGGCCACCGCTTCGCCTTCAACTGGGGCCTGGAACTGGTCAAGGATCGCCTTGACCGCCGCCAAGCCGGCGAGGCCGTGCGGGTGCCATGGAGCCTGTTCGAGCTGCGCCGCGAGTGGAACCAGGCCAAGCAGGAAGTCGCTCCTTGGTGGCATGAGAACAGCAAGGAAGCCTATTCGTCGGGCCTGGACGCGCTGGCGCGGGCGCTAGCGAACTGGTGGGAGTCCAAGCAGGGCCGCCGCAAGGGCGCCAGGATGGGCTTCCCGAAGCGCAAACGCAAGGGCCGTGGCCGTGAGTCCTGCCGCTTCACCACCGGCGCCATCCGGGTCGAAGCCGACCGGCACCACGTGGTCCTGCCACGGCTGGGGCGGCTGCGTACCCACGAGTCGACGAGGAAGCTGGCCCGCCGCATGGAGCAGGGCACGGCGCGGATCCTGTCGGCGACGCTGTCGCGGCGGGGTGGCCGCTGGTACGTCTCGTTCGGCTGCGAGGTCCACAAGGCCGTCCGCGGCCCCAAGCGGCCGCACGCCAAGGTCGGCGTGGACGTGGGCCTGCGGCACCTGGCGGTGCTCTCGGACGGCCGCCAGGTTCCCAACCCCGCACCGCTCCAGGCCGCCCTGCGGGAGCTGCGGCGGCGCAACCGAAGGTTGGACCGGCGCATGGGTCCGACTGCCCCCGATGGGTCGAGGCGGGAGCCGTCCACGGGCTGGCTGGTGGCCAAGCGCCAGCTCGCCCGCGCGCACGCCAAGGTCGCCAACGTGCGCCGCAACGCGCTGCACCACCTGACCAGCGCCCTCGCCGAAACCTACGGCACGGTGGTGGTCGAGCACCTCAACGTCGCCGGGATGCTGACGAACCGCCGGCTCGCGCGGCGGCTGGCCGACGCGGGCTTCGGGGAGTTGCGCCGCCAGCTCGGCTACAAGACCGCCTGGGTGGGCGGCACGCTCATCCAGGCCGATACGTTCTTTCCGTCGTCGAAGTCCTGCTCGGGCTGCGGGCACGTGAAAGCCAAGCTGCCCTTGTCGGAGCGGACCTACCGGTGCGAGCAATGCGGGCTGGTGCTTGACCGTGACGAGAACGCCGCCCGCAACCTCGCCGCCCTCCTCCACACGGGCGCGGGGATGGAGGTCGTCGCCGGGAGTGGCCCGGAGACCCGAAACGCTCGGGGAGCGGACGTAAGGCCCGGCC
>DATLQA010000127.1:0-7028 GCA_035535495.1 Actinomycetota bacterium
CTGAACCCTCGTGCCGCCTGCCGCGCCATCGCGCACCCCCATGGTGACCAGCCCAGATGGGCTCCGCTTGCTGGCTGGCCCGGGCTCCTCCGGCGCGTCTACCGAGAGGTCGAAGCCCTGCTCACGGGCCCAGGCGCCGACCGCCGCGCCGCCGCCGCGGACGACGGTGAGGTCCAGCGCGTCGATACGGACCCGCTGGATCACCTCCACCGACTGGGGCGCGGCCGCCGCGCGGACCTCGCCGAAATCTGCCTTGAAGAGGGCCGGTTGGGTCTCGCGCGCCAGCCGCTGGAAGGTCCAACCGCCGCCCTTGCGCACGTCGGTGGGGACGCCGGGGAGCGGGACGATGGAGCCGAACTTGGCGCCGCCGCCGGCGAACGAGAACGAGGTCAGGTAGTGCTCCTGCCCGTCGACGTAGCCGGCCAGGGTGGCGGTACGGACCAGCCGGACCGTGCCGCCCCTGCCGACCAGGCCGGCGCAGGCCGCGGCGGGCCCGGCGGCCAGCCCCGCCACGATGACCAGGGCCGCGACCAGCCCGCTGAACCCTCGTGCCGCCTGCCGCGCCATCGCGCACCCCCATGGTGACCAGCCCAGATGGGCTCCGCTTGCTGGCTGGCCCGGGCTCCTCCGGCGCGGGCCTTGGAGATCTGACGCGCACTTGGACGGACCAGCGGGCCGTCCGGTTCCCGCCAGGCCGGCAGCCGGCCCGACGCGAATCGCAACAGGACGGTCACGCTGGGGACTTGGACGTTGACGATGGGGCCGGGCGGCCGTACCTTGAGCCGCACAAGAGCAACGGCGCTCGCCCAGCGGGCGCCGTTGAATCGTGTCCGGGGCGACATTGGCGTCCCCCGGATCCGCCCTCCACTCGGCGTCCGCGCGCAGCTTGAACCTGCAACCGGAGGCGAGATGGGCGACACTCCCCGCCTGTACGACGCGCGGCGCGACGAGCGCGACGCGTGCGGCATCGGATTCGTGGCCGACCTGGGCCACCGCCCGAGCCGGGCCATGGTCGACCACGCCCTTGCCGGACTGGAACGGCTCCGCCACCGCGGCGCGGTCGCGGCCGACGCCCGCACCGGCGACGGCGCCGGGCTGCTCCTGCCCCTTGACAAGACCTGGCTGGCGCTGCCCGGCGAGGACCCTGACCGCCTCGGCATCGCCATGGCGTTCCTGCCCCAGGCGGAACCCGAGGCGGCGGCCGCCAGGGCCGCGGTCGAGAGCGCGCTCGCCGCCGAGGGCCTGGCCCTGCTCCGCTGGCGGCGGGTGCCGGTCGAGGAGGCAGCGCTCGGCGACCACGCGCATGCGACCGCGCCCCGGATCGAGCAGGCCGTCTTCCTCGCCCCGGCCGGTTCGAGCAGCGAGGACGCCGAGCGGCGCTGCTTCAGGGCCGGGCGGCGTGCCACCCGTGCCGCCGGCCCAGGCCTCTACCTCGCCTCCTGCTCCACCCGCACGGTGACCTACAAGGCGCTCTGCGCCGCCGACCAGCTCGCCGCCTTCTACCCGGATCTGGCCGATCCGGCCCTTGAAGCGCCGTTCGTCATCTTCCATCAGCGCTACTCGACCAACACCACGCCGTCGTGGGAGCGCGCCCAGCCGTTCCGCTTCCTCGGCCACAACGGCGAGATCAACACCCTGGCCGGGAACCGGGCCTGGATGCGGGCGCGCGAGGGCCGGCTCGGAGCCGGTCAGCTGGGCGACGAGGAACTGCTCCGCCCGGTGCTCGACTGCCAGGGGTCGGACTCCGCCATGCTGGACAACGCGGTCGAGCTGCTGGTCCGCGGCGGGCGCGACCTCTGCCACGTGCTCGCCATGCTGCTGCCCGCCGCGGTCGAGCACGACCAGGAGGCCGACGAGGAGCTGCGCGACTTCTACCGCTACCACGCCTGCCTGACCGAGCCGTGGGACGGCCCCGCCGGCCTGGTGTTCACCGACGGGGTCCAGGTCGCCGCGGCGCTGGACCGCAACGGGCTCCGGCCGCTGCGCTACGAGGTCTGCGAGGACGGGCTGGTGGTGTGCGCGTCAGAGGCCGGCGCGGTCGACACCGGCGGCCACGGCCGCGTCCGCCGCGGCCGTCTCGGACCCGGCGAGATGCTCTGCGTCGACCCGGAGCGCGGCCTGCTCGAGAACGCCGCCATCAAGACCGCGTTGGCCACCTCGCGCCCCTGGAGCGCCTGGGTGGGCAAGTACCTGCGGACGGCCGAGGAGGGCGAGCCGCTGGCGGCGCCGGCCTCGGACCTCACCCCCCAGCAGGCGACCTTCGGCTTCACCCGCGAGCTGATCGGCAGCGTGCTGCGGCCGATGGCGACCGGCGGCAAGGAGCCGACCGCCTCGATGGGCGACGACACCCCGCTCCCGGTGATCGGCGTCACCGCCCGGCCGGTCAGCCACTACCTGCGCCAGAGCTTCGCCCAGGTGACCAACCCGCCCATCGACCACCTGCGCGAGCGCCACGTGCTCTCCAAGCGCACCTTCCTCGGCCCGCGCGCGCCCCTGCTCTGCGAGACGCCCGAGGCCGCCTGCCTGGTGGAGCTCCCCACCTTCGCGCTCACCCCGGACGGTCTGGACCGGCTGCTCGCCGAGGAACCTGGCCTGGCGCCACGGGTGCTCGACGCCACCTGGCCGGCGGCCGAGGGCGAGGCCGGCCTCCGCGCCGCCTGCCACCGCCTGGCCGACGAGGCCGAGGCGGCCGTGCGCGCCGGCGCCGGCCTGCTGGTCATCTCGGACCTGTCCACCCCCCTGTACCCCCCCGATGGGGCGATTTCTGCCACAACGGCCCCCGCCGAAGGGATCGACGGCCGATCCGAGGGCGGGGGCCGGGCGCCGGTGCCGGCGCTGCTCGCGGTCGGGGCGGTGCAGCAGCGGCTGCTCCGCGCCGGGCTGGCCACCAGGACCGGCCTGGTGGCGGCGACCGGCGAGCCCTGCGACGCGCACCTGGCGGCCTGCCTGCTCGGGTACGGCGCCGACGCGATCTGCCCGAGCCTCACCCTGGCCACCGTCGCCGGCCTGGTCGACGGCGACCCGGACGGTGCGCAGCACCGCTACCTGCACGCGCTCGAGGAGGGCGTGTTCAAGGTGATGGCCCGCATGGGCATCTCCAGCCTCGACGCCTACCGGGGGGCGCAGCTCTTCGAGGCGGTCGGGCTGGACGCGGAGCTGGTCGAGACGTGCCTGGTGGGCACCCCCTCCCCGCTCGGCGGGATCGGCTTCGACGAGCTGGGCGCCGACGTGCTCGCCCGCTTCGAGGCCGGTCGGGCCGAGGTCGCCAGGCTGGAGAACCCAGGCTGGTTCAAGCACCGCCCCAAGGGCGAGTACCACGCCACCAACCCCGAGGTGATGCAGGCGCTGCACTACACCGTCGGCGACGACGACGGCGTGGTCAGCGGCTCCAAGCGCGGTGCCCACCTGCTGCAGCAGGCCGTCAAGGGCGGTGGCTGGGAGCGGTACGAGCACTTCGCCCGGCTGGTCAACCAGCGCCCCGCCGCCGCCCTCCGCGACCTGCTGGAGCTGGTGCCCGCCGGCCCGCCCGTCCCGGTCGACGAGGTCGAGCCGGCCGCCGAGGTGCTGCGCCGCTTCTCCACCGCGGCCATGAGCCACGGCTCGCTCTCGGCCGAGGCCCACGAGACGCTGGCGGTGGCGATGAACCGGCTCGGCGGCCGGTCGAACTCCGGCGAGGGCGGCGAGGACCCCGGCCGCTTCCCGACCGAGCGCAACTCACGGATCAAGCAGGTCGCCTCCGGCCGCTTCGGGGTCACCCCCGAGTACCTCGCCAACGCCACCGAGCTGCAGATCAAGATGGCCCAGGGCTCCAAGCCCGGCGAGGGCGGCCAGCTGCCAGGGCACAAGGTCTCGGCCGAGATCGCCCGCCTGCGCCACACCCAGCCGGGGGTGGCGCTGATCTCGCCACCGCCCCACCACGACATCTACTCGATCGAGGACCTGGCCCAGCTCGTCTACGACCTCAAGCAGGCCAACCCGGCCGCGGAGGTGAGCGTCAAGCTGGTCGCCGAGGCCGGGGTCGGGACGGTCGCCGCCGGCGTCGCCAAGGCGCTGGCGGAGGTGGTGCACGTCTCCGGGGCGGACGGCGGCACCGTGGCGAGCCCGCTCTCCTCCATCAAGCACGCTGGCGCGCCCTGGGAGCTGGGGCTGGCCGAGACGCAGCAGGCCCTGCGCGCCGGCGGCCTCCGTGGCCGGGTCCGGGTCCGGGTCGACGGCGGCTTCAAGACCGGCCGCGACGTGGTCCTCGCCGCCCTGCTCGGCGCGGACGAGTACGGCTTCGGCACGGCCGCCCTGCTGGCCCAGGGCTGCCTGATGGTGCGCACCTGCCACCAGGACAACTGCCCGGTGGGGATCGCCACCCAACGGCCCGACCTGCGCGCCAAGTTCGCCGGCACGCCCGAGATGGTGATGCGCTACCTGGAGTACGTCGCCCGCGAGGTCCGCGAGGTCCTCGCCGGGCTCGGGCTGCGCTCCCTCGACGAGGCCATCGGCCGGGTCGAGTTGTTGCGCCAGCGGCGCGACGTGGGCGGGCACGCCGCCAGGCTCGACCTCGCCCCGCTGCTCGAGCCGGGCGCTCCGGCGCAGACGCCGCGCCGCTTCACCGCGCCGGAGCCGGCCCTGCAGCGGCCCCGGTCTGACCTCGGCGACCAGGTCTTCGAGGCGGTCCTGCCCGGGCTGGTCGCCGGCGACCTGGTCCACGCCAGCTACAAGATCGCCAACACCGACCGGGCGGTCGGCGCCCGCCTCGGCGTGGCCGTCGGCGCGCGCTGGGGCTCGAAGCCGCCCGCCGGGCGGGCACGGGTCGAGTTCGAGGGCGCGGCCGGGCAGAGCTTCGGCGCCTTCCTCGCCCCCGGCATCGACTTCCGGCTCACCGGCCCGGCCAACGACTACGTCGGCAAGGGCATGGGCGGCGGGCGCATGGTGATCCGCCCGCCATCCGGCGACGCCGGCGACCCGGTGCTGATCGGCAACACCGCCCTGTACGGGGCGACCAGGGGCGAGCTGTTCTGCGCCGGTCGCGCCGGCGAGCGCTTCGCGGTGCGCAACTCGGGTGCCACCGCGGTGGTCGAGGGCGTCGGCGAGCACTGCGCCGAGTACATGACCGGCGGCACCGTGATCGTGCTCGGCCCGGTCGGCCGCAACCTCGGCGCCGGCATGACCGGCGGGGAGCTGTTCCTCCACGACCCGGCGGGCCTCACCCTCGGCCGGGTCAACCAGGAACTGGTCCTGGCCGCCGAGCCCGACGAGATCGAGCTGGTCTTCCTGCGCGAGCTGCTGGTGGCGCACGCCGAGCTGACCGGGTCGGCCAAGGCGGCGGCCCTGCTCGACAGCTGGGACCAGGCGATCGGGTCGTTCTGGCGGGTGGCGCCGCGGGCCGAGGTGGCCGCGATCGAACGGGCCCACGAGGGCACTGCCTGAGCCACATCTGAGTGGACACGGCTCGGCGCGGCGTCGATCCTGTGGGGCGGGTCCCGCGGCCGCGGGACCGGCGTCGGGTCGGCACTGGGCGATGAGAACGGGAAGGAACCACATGGCACGGGTGCTGGTGGCGGAGGACGAGGTCCTGATCCGGGTCGACATCGTCGAGACCCTGGAAGAGGGCGGCCACACCGTCGTCGGCGAGGCTGGCGACGGTGAGCAGGCGGTCCAGCTCGCCCGCGAGCTCGCCCCCGAGCTGGTGATCATGGACGTGAAGATGCCCAGGCTGGACGGCGTCGAGGCGGCCAGCCGGATCGCGGCGGAGGCCCCGAACGCGGGCGCGGTGCTCATCCTGACCGCCTTCTCCGACAAGGAACTGGTCGAGCGGGCGGCGGAGGCGGGCTCGATCGGCTACCTGGTCAAGCCGTTCGAGCCGGCGCAGCTGCTGGCCGCGGTCCAGGTCGCCCTCGCCCGTGCCGCCGAGCACCGCGACCTCAAGGAGTCGGTCGAGGATCTCGAGAGCAAGCTGGCCGCGCGCAAGGTGATCGAGCGGGCCAAGGGCAAGCTCATGGAGCAGTTCGGCCTCACCGAGGAGCAGGCCTTCGTGCGCATGCGGCGGGCCGCCATGGACCGCCAGCTCCCGCTCGCCGAGATCGCCCGCCGGGTGCTCGAGTCGACCAACGCCCCGCAGCCGTCCGGCCCGTCGCAGCCGTCCAGCCAGCCGCCGCGTTGACGGCCACGCTCGTGGCGGAACGCGACGGCCCCCCGACGCGATCGGGGGGCCGTCCTGTCCGGCTGCGCGCGGACGCGCGGCGCTCAGGTGGTGGAGACGGCGCGCATGCGGTCCCAGCCGCCCACCAGGGCACGGATCCGGCTGAGCAGGTAGATGGCTGACACGCCGACCAGGGTGTAGACGATGCGGCTCGCGAGGTTGGTCTCGCCGAACTCCATGCCGCCGAAGATGGCGGCCACGAGGTCGAAGCGGAACAGCCCGACGAGGCCCCAGTTGAGCCCGCCGACGCTGGTGAGGACGAGCGCGAGAGTGTCCAGCTTCCTCACTGGATGAACCTCCTTTGTCTAGGGTTCGTACAGACTGTAGGGAATGACGGAGGTTCTGTCAAGTGTCTGTTCAAGCTTGGTCCAGTAGCTGTAGAGTGACCCGGTGAGCGAGCAGCCGATGCCGAACGGTCCGGCCGAGCGGGAGCCGGGCTACCTGCGCATCGGCGAGCTGGCCCGGCGGACGGGGGTGAGCCCGGAGCTGCTCCGCGCCTGGGAGCGGCGCTACGGCCTGCTCCGCCCGGCACGCACCCAGGGTGGCTACCGCCTGTACACGGCTGCCGACGAGGCACGGATCCGCCGCATGCGGGCGTACCTCGCCCGCGGCGTGGCGGCGGCCGAGGCGGCCCGGCTGGCGGTGGACGCCGAGGCGCAAGCGACCAGCGCCCAGACCGCTCCAGATGACGCCGAAACGCCCGGCCAGACCGACGCCAGCACACCTGCCGGCCCGCCCGCCGAGGCGCCGCCGCCCCGCCCGCCGCTGCGGGCGGCAGCCAGCGACCTGGCCGGGGCGCTCGACCGGTTCGAGGAGGCGGAGGCCCACGACGTGTTCG
>DATLQA010000128.1:0-3086 GCA_035535495.1 Actinomycetota bacterium
CCGAGGACATCGTGGTCTGCGCCGAGGCGGGCTCGGTGCGCGAGGCGGTCGCCGAGGCCGAGCGGGCCCTGCCCGACGTGATCGTGATGGACGTGCGCCTGTCCGACGGCTCGGGGATCGAGGCGACCCGTGACATCCGCGCCCAGCGGCCCGAGACCCAGGTGCTGATGCTGACCTCGTTCGCCGACGACGAGGCGCTGTTCGCCTCGATCATGGCGGGCGCGTCGGGCTACGTGCTCAAGCAGATCAAGGGTGGCGAGCTGGTGCGGGCGATCCGCCTGGTCGGGCAGGGCCAGAGCCTGCTCGACCCGGCCGTGACCAAGGGCGTGCTGGACCGGCTCCGCAAGGGCAAGCACCTGCTCAAGGACGAGAAGCTGGCGCGCCTGTCCCCGCAGGAAGAGCGCATCCTCGGGCTGGTCGCCGAGGGGCGCACCAACAAGCAGATCGGTGAAGCGCTCCGCCTGGCCGAGAAGACCGTCAAGAACTACGTCTCGAGCATCCTGGCCAAGCTGGAGGTCGCCCGCCGCGCCGAGGCCGCCGCCTACCTCGCCCGCCACACCACCACCCCGGGCGCCTGAGCGCCGATCAGTCGGGCGCCATCGCCGGTCGTCGAACCGACCGGGCCGGCTCGTGGTGCCGCATCGACTCCCGGAGGCGGCGCGCCAGCGCGCCGATGAGATCGTCGCGGGTGATGATGCCGGCCGCGTCGACCACCGGCACGTTCGGCTGCGGTGGCAGGCCGCGGTCGCGGCTCAGCTTGGCGGCGTGACGAGGTTCTCGGGTCGGCCGGCCAGGAAGGCGGCGACGTTGTGAGCGGTGACGTCGACGATGCGCTGCACCGCCTCGACCGAGTCGAAGCCGATGTGGGGGGTGACGACCACGTCCTCTCGGCCGGCGAGCAGCTGGTTCTCGACCAGCCGGCGCAGCGCGTCCTGGTCACGTTCGAGGGCGAGCAGCCGCCGGTCCTCGGTCAACAGCTCTTCGCCCTCCAGCACGTCCAGGCCGGCACCGCGAAGGATGCCCTCGTCCAACGCCCACAGCAGTGCCTCGGTGTCGACCAGCCCACCCCTGGCCGTGTTGACCAGCAGCGCGCCGGGCTTGAACCGGACCAGCAGCCGCCGGTCGACCAGGTGGTGCGTGGCCGGCGTGTACGGCGCGTGCAAGGAGATGATGTCGGCCTGCGCGACCATCTCCTCCAACGGCAGGTAGCGGAACCCGATCACCTCGGCGAGCAGCGGCTGCGGGAGTGGGTCGGCGGCGAGGACCTCCATGCCGAAGCCGCGGCCGATCTTGGCCACGTGGATGCCGATGTGCCCGGTCCCCACCAGCCCCAGGACGCGGCCGCGCAGGTCGAAGCCTCGCAGTCCTTCCAGCGAGAAATTGCCTCGCTGGGTCCGCACCCATGCCGTGTGGACGTTGCGGGACAGCGCCAGGATCAGCGCGAAGGTGTGCTCGGCGACGGTGTTCTCGCCATAGGTGGGAACGTTGGCCACGGCGACGCCGGCGGCCTGGCAAGCGACCAGGTCGACGTGGTCGAAGCCGGTCGATCGGGTGGCCACCAGCCGCAGGTCGGGGCAGGCGGCCAGCAGCTCCCCGTCGATCCTGGAGCCGACGAACACGCTCAGCACCTCCACGCCCGGGCCGAGCCCGTCGGGCACGGGCACGCCCCGGAGAGGCTGCGGGGAGGCGCGCAGCTCCACGCTGGCACCGGCTGCCTTCAGGGCAGCCTCCAGGCGGCCGGCCTGCTCGGCGTCGGCCTCCGCGGCGAACACGCTTGCAGACATGGGCGGTCCTCGTCCGGGGCATGGACAGCGGCAGCCTACCCGCCACCAGCGATCCGGGGCACCGGCTCGTCGGGAACCATCGCCACCGCGTCCTGGTGACAGGCCGAACGGCCCGCACGCCATAGGTCGGCCGCCCTGCCGCACCCGGGTCCTCTGGCCCATCACGGAACCCGCACGATGCGCGACTGTCGTGGCAAGGCCGCCGTCCCGAGGACGGAGCGGCGGGAATTGAAGGAGGCATGGAAGCGCCATGACATCGCAGAGCGCAGAGACGGCCGGCGGGCCCGTCTACATCGAGGAGCCCCGCTTCGCCAAGTGGCTGTTCGGCTCGAGCGCCGCCGGCTGGATCTGGGTGGTGGCCAGGGTCTGGCTGGGCTGGGAGTGGCTGCAGGCGGGCTGGAGCAAGGTCTTCGGCGGCAACATCACCTGGCGGTTCTGGAACTGGGGGGACGCGGCCTACAACCTGACCGGCGACGGCAACATCGGCTGGGTCCGCAGCGGGACCGTGGAAGGCCACCACCAGCAGGTCGGCGACGCGGTCGCCGGCTTCGCCCGCGGCGCGCTGGAGCGCGGCACGGCCGGGGATCACCCCGACATCGCCTACTCCTGGTACGTCAACTTCCTGGAGTGGATCCGTGACACGGGCCACACCGTCCTGGGCCCAACGGTCGCCGTCGGCGAGGTGGTCATCGGCATCGCCCTGATCCTGGGGCTGTCCACCGGGATCATGGCGTTCCTCGGCACGATCCTGAACTTCTCGTTCGTGTTCGCCGGCAGCGCCGGCGTCAACCCGGCCATGATCATCGTGGCGACCCTGCTCATCCTGGCCTGGCGCAACGCCGGCTGGTACGGGCTCGACCGCCTGCTGCTCCCCCGGCTTGGCACCCCGTGGCACCGCGGCCAGCTGTTCACCCGATCCAAGCCACCCACCAGCACGCGGCCGGCGCACGCCTGAGCCACGGAACACCGGAACCCCGCGCCCTCCCAAGGGCGCGGGGTCCTTCGCATCTCTGAAGCGCCGCGGGATCATCGTCAGGCGGCTCCACCTGCCGCTCTCCGCGGCCGGTCGAATCGATCGTCCCACCGATCGGCGGTGCCCAGCGGTCCCGTCCCGGCGCCGACACCGGTCGGCGTTTCCGGACTTTCGGCACCCAAGGGACCACGACCGCTGGCGGGCACCGCAACACGTCTCAGCTAGGTGGGGTGGGCCGCCCTTCCTTCTCCCGGCGGCGTCGTCAGCACCTGCTCGACCGCCCAGCCCTTGCGACACCGCCGGAGCAGTGTCTCGACCCGGATACCCGT
>DATLQA010000129.1:0-2729 GCA_035535495.1 Actinomycetota bacterium
GGTCGACGACCTGCAGGACCCGCGCCGTACCGAGCCGGCGTACGTGGCCGACGAGCGCACGATGCTGGAGGCCTGGCTGGAGTTCCACCGCATGACCCTGCTGTTCAAATGCGAGGGCGTCGACCGGGCCGGCCTGATCGCCCGTCCGGTGGCGACCTCGTTGCTGTCGCTGCACGGGTTGGTGCGCCACATGGCCGACGTCGAGCGCAACTGGTTCACCAGGGTCCTGCTGCGCGCTCCGGACACCAAGCCGCTGTTCTTTGATCCTGCCGTGGAGGACAGCGAGCTGGTCCCGCTCGACGACGCCGACTGGGAGCATGACGTGGCGGTGTGGCAGCAGGAGTGCGCGCGCAGCCGTGAGCACGCGGCCCGCTTCGCGCTCGACGACACCGGGCTCCGGCGTGGAGCTGAGGTCTCGCTGCGCTGGATCTATGTCCACATGGTCGAGGAGTACGCCCGCCACAACGGCCATGCCGACCTCCTCCGCGAGATGCTCGACGGCGCCGTCGGCTGGTGACCGCGACCGAAGAAAGCCCTCGACCCCGTCCGGCTTGAACCGTCAAATTGCCTCGGCAACGGTCCGCTAGTAGGACTCTGCCAGCGTTTCGCACTGGTTGGCTGCGCCGAACAGGGCCGGCACGTGCACCGACCAGGCAGCACCCTGCTGGAGTCGTACGACAGTCCCCCTTGACGAAAGGAAGATATCTTCCTATGTTCGGAGGTATGCGTCGCAAGCCAGGCACCCTGCTCCCGCTGGAGGTCGACATCCTCCATACCGGCCTGCAACTGCGTCGCGCCGGGGCACCACGATTCCACGGCTTCCAGCTCGCCAGGCAGATCGCCGACCACCCACGTCCCCGCACGCTCACCGCCCACGGCACCCTCTACAAGGCCCTGCAGCGACTCGAGGAGGCAGGCCTGCTGGCCAGCCAGTGGGAAGCCCCCGACGTCGCCGCCGCCGAAGGGCGCCCGCGGCGGCGGCTGTACCAGGTGACGGGCGCCGGCGAGCGGGCGCTGGCCGCCTGGCAGACACGGCACGGCCGGGCACCGAGACGACCGCGGCTGGAGCCGACATGACCGTCGCCGACCGCACCGCGGCGCTGGTGGCCTGGTGGGTGGCGACCTACACCCGCCACCTGCCCGCCGAGGTCGCCGCGCGGCGCCGGGCCGAGCTCGCCTCCGACCTGTGGGAACAGCGCGCCTACGGGCGCGCGGTGGGGGCGCCGGCGCCGGCGGTGGCGCTGTCGACCCTGCGGCGGATGGCCGTCGGGATCCCAGCCGACCTGCGCTGGCGCCACCAACAGCTCGCGGCCGCGGAGGGTCGCCCACGCCGACCGGGAGCACGACACCTGCCGCGAACCCTCGCACAGACCTGGTGGCTGGTGCTGGCCGCGCTGCTTGGCGCCCTCGAGGTCCTGGCCGGGATCGGCACCGCGTTGGATGGCAACAGCGGCGTCGGTGGCCTGCTACCAGGCGACCCTGCCAGCAGCGCCCGCCGCGCGGCCGTCATCACCGTCGGCGGCCTGCTGGCACTGTGGGGCGTCGCCCAGCGGCGCCGGTCGCGCGTGGCCGGCGACCTGCTGATCGCGGTCGGGACGCTGCCACCGGTGGCCTGGCTGTGGACGGGCGGCCCCGCGATGATCGTGTCGCTTCTGGCCCTGACCGTGATCGTGGCGGCGGTCGTCCAAGCAGCCCAAGTGCGCAGCCTGGGCCGGCATGGCGCACCGCTTCCAGCCAACGACCGCATGCTGCTCGGCAACGCCATCGTCTTCGTGGCCGTGCTCGCCGCGTACACGCTCATGGACCGCTCGACCGCCAGCGCCCTCGTCGCCGGCCTGGTGTTCCTGGTACTGCTCTCCTACGTCGGCTTCCGTCGGCGGCGCCGCACCCCCTAAGGCGCCCCTCGGTCGCGGCCGCGATCTCCAGCGTCCAGACCGCCACGCCTCGGGGAGGTCGTGAGATGATCGCGGCACGACGCCAGACGGGGGCGTGATCATGGGCGAAGCCGCACTCATCAAGAAGCTCGGAATCAAGCCGGGCCAGCGGGCCGCGGTCATCAATCCGCCGGATGGCTATGCGGATCGGATCGGCCCACCGCAGGGCGTCGAGGTGGCAACCGAGCTGGACGGCACCTTCGACTTCGTCCAGGTGTTCGCCAAGGACCGAGCCACCCTCGACCGTCACCTCAAGGCGGCCCACGCCGCCCTGGAACCCGGCGGTCTGTTCTGGATCTCGTACCCCAAGGGCAGCTCCAAGGTTCCGACCGACCTGAACCGCGACGTGTTCTTGCAAGCGCTTGAGCACCTCGGCGTCCGTCCCGTCACCCAGGTCTCGGTTGACGAGGTATGGTCGGCACTTCGCTTCCGCCCCTTCGCCGAGGTGGGTTCGCGGTAGCCCGGCCGGCGCCGACGTGCGTAGGCAACCATCGCTGGGTCCCAGTGGCCGAGCCGTGCAGCATGGTCGATGGATTCGAGCGGTGGGGGCCGTGGTCCGCCGAGGGCTGAAGGTGCCGGGTCGATGATCCTGTGCGTCTGCCTCAACCCGGCCCTGGACGTCACCTACGCCGTCACCGAGCTGACCTACGGCGGGACCCACCGTGCCCAGGTCGTCGGCCGGCGGGCCGGCGGCAAGGCCCTCAACGTTGCCCGGGTGCTGCACCAGCTGGGGGAGCCGGTCCTGGCGACCGGACTGGCCGGCGGGGCCGACGGCGGCGCGGTGCTCGCCGACCT
>DATLQA010000130.1:0-3947 GCA_035535495.1 Actinomycetota bacterium
AGGGCGAGGCTGGCCGGGTCGAGCTGGCGGCGGTACTCCCGCTGCCGGTCGGCCGACAGGGCGATCTTGGACAGGGCGGCGTGCAGGGCCGGATGCTCGTCCAGGCCCATGAAGGCCAGCATCTCCTTGAGGCGGCCGTGGGGGTCGGCGAGCACGTCCTCGAAGCGGACGTCCAGCCACTGGTCGGCGGGGACCAGGTCGCGGGCGGCGGCGAACGCGTCCATCAGGATCTTCCAACACTGGGCGGCCAGCACCGGGAACGAGTGCCCCGAGGCCTCCCAGTCGGCCGCGTAGGCGGGCGGCAGCGGCCCCCACTGCCAGGCCTCGGGGCCCATGTGTCCCCTCCACCAGCTGGTGCGCAGGGCGGAGGCGACCACCGCCCGACCGTCGCGGGTGACGTTGATGAAGCGGGCCTCCGGGAAGATCTCCCGCACGAAGCCGCTGCGCGGCCAGCCGGTGTACTTGTGCAGGAACACCGGCTTGTCCTGGACGCGGGCGCGCTCGCTGAAGAAGGCCCGGAAGCGGTCGGCCACCCAAGGCATCGCGTCGGCGGCCACCAGGTCCCGAAACGACTCGGTCACCATCGGCGAGACCGCCCGGCCCAGCGCCCGGTAGCCCTCGGACGGTGCGTACCGCAGCCGGCCCTTGCGGGTCAGCGACGGAGGGAGCCGCCGGTAGAGCTGGTTGTTGAAGCGGCCGGCGGCGGCGGGCAGGAACGGGGCCCGGTCCTCCACATTGGACAGGAAGCTGATGTCCGGATGGCGACAGAGCAGCTCCTGGACGAGCGTAGAGCCGCAGCGGCCGGTGCCGATGACGAAGACGAACACCGAGTTGGTATCCGCGGTCGGCCGGTCGGGTCGAGTCCTCAGTTGTACCACTCCATCTACGCCGTTCGGACCATGGGGTCGTTCACGCGCTGGCGCCTGGGGCCATCTCCGTGGTGCTGGTCGGCCGCTGGAGCACCGCCCGGTACACGGCCTCGGTCCGCTCGGTGGCGTCGTCCCAGCAGTAGCTGCGGAGCACCTGGTCGCGCAGCTGGGCCGCGCCGGCCCGCTCGGCGCCAGGGTCGGCCAGGACCTGGCCGAGGGCGTCGAGCAGCTCCCCCCGGTCGCCGGGTCGGTGCAGACGGCGCCCGGGTCCGGCCCCCCCGAGTACCTCCAGGTGCGGCGGGATGGAGCTGGCGACCACCGGCAGGCCGTAGGACGCCGCCTCCAGCAGCGTCAAGGGCAGGCCCTCGAGCAGCGAGGGCAGGACGAAGGCGGCGGCGTTGCTGTACAGCTCCTGCAGCTCGGTTCCGTAGACGTAGCCGGGCACGACCACCCGTGGGTCGCGAGCGGCCGCCCGGCGCAGGTCGCCGGTGAACCGGTCGGTGAAGCTGCTGTCGCCGGCTAGTACCAGCCGGTGGTCGCCGGGCAGCCGCCGGAACGCCTCCAGGAGCAGGTCGGGAGCCTTCTCGGGAACCAGCCGTCCGACGAAGAGCAGGTAGCGCCCGGGTGACAGCCCGAGCCGGGCGAGGGTGGTACCGGCCGGCCGCGGCCTGGCGGCGTGCACGCCATTGGGCACGTACACCGCCCGGCGCCCGTGCGCATCCTGGTAGTACCGCTCCAGGTGCCGGCCGACCACGATGGTCGCGTCGGGCACCCGGGCGCTCAGCCAGCCGGCCGCGCCCAGGACCGCCTTGGCGCCTCGGCCCCACTTGCTCCGCTCGTCGTCGCGCCCGTGCACGGTGAGGACAACCCGCGACCGCGACAGGTAGCGGGGCAGGACCGCCGGGATGCCGGGACCGATGGCGTGGTAGTGCAGGATGTCGTAGGAGGCCGCCATCGCTCCCAGGGTCGAGAGCGCGCTGTGGACGATCGCGTCCAGGTGCTTGGTCCCGACGGTGGGCAGCGACGCCAGCCGCATGCCGCGGTGGTTGCCCGGCTCGCCCCCGCCGTAGTTGCTGCGGCAGAACACGGTGACCTCGTGGCCCCGCGTGGCCAGGCGAGCGCCGAGCTCCTCGACGTGACGCTCGATGCCCCCGAAGGTCGCCGGGACTCCGCGGGCGCCGATCATGGCGATCCGCAGGCTGCCGTCACGCCGCCGTCCGCCGGCGCTCCAGCGCTCGCTCCCAGGGACACCGCGAAGCAACCTGCCTCCTCGCATGATCGGTTCGCAAAGGCCACAGCCGTGGGGTATTCCCGGCGTTACGGGCCAACTTCTACCCACTCGCACACCGGTCGCCAGTCGCAAGCTGCGGGTGTTCCGCCTACGACGGGAGCCACCACGGCTGCGCCGATGGGATGAACTTCGATCCCACCTTCGCCGTAGGGCCCCTCATCTCCAGGCGGCGAAGGTCGTGGTAGGTGCGCCAGCGGCGCGCAATTCCTCACCGGAGCTGAACCTGGCTCGTACCCGGGATGCCTGAGGGGCTCCTATGATCAGGCGGCGACCTGATCGGGCCAGAGGCGAGAGGAGCCACGCCGATGCTGAGATGCGACAAGGTCGCCGGGGGGCGACGACCGGCCGCACGCCTGGCGATCGCAGTGCTGCTGACCCTCGTGACCGCCGCCGGGTGCACGAGCGGCGGCGATGACGGCGGGTCGGTGCCGACGCCGCCGGCCAAGGACATCCAGGGCTACACGGGGCCGGACGTCCAGGGCGCCGGCCACCCGATCGGGCTCAAGTGGGACTGGTCGACCCTGGACCGCTATCTGCCCTTCGTGAAGGACCTGACCGGCGGGGCCACCTTCTACGAGTTCGAGTGGTGCCAGGTCGAGCCGCGGCAGGGTCAGCTCGACTGGGGGGTGGTCGACCGAGTCGTGCGCTCCAGCCAGCGCCTTGGGTACGAGCTGATGCTCAAGATCCGCGTGGGCTCCTGCTGGGCCACTGGCGGCCGGCGCGGCGAGGAGCGGGGCGACAAGCGCAAGACCGTCTCCGCCATGCCGCAGGACCTCGACGCCTACGAGGGGTTCGTGCGGACCGTGGTCGAGCGCTACCAGCCGCTAGGGGTGCGGCAGTACGCCATCGAGAACGAGGTGAACGCCCGCAACTTCTGGGACGGCAGGCCCGAGCAGTACGAGCAGCTTGCACGGGCCGGCGCGCGGGCGGTGCATGACGCCGATCCCAAGGCGGAGGTGCTCGACAGCGGCATCGCCAGCCCCATCTACGGCGCGGCGATCGCCGAACGCCTGCTCACCCAGGGTCGCGAGGACGAGGCGATCGCCGCCTACCAGCGCTATTACGCCCGCCGCGGGGGCCAGTACGATCGGGTGGGGACCGCCGCGGAGCTGCGCTCGGTGCTTGCCCGGGACCTGGTCCGCCGTGGTCTCGGCTACCTTGCCGCGACCCAGCGGCTGGCCAAGGAGAAGGCCTTCGATGTCTACCAGCTCCATTTCTACGAGCCATGGGACAACGCGCCTGCCCTCCTCGAGTACCTGCACGCCACGCTGCCGTCCACCATGCCGATCGAGGGCTGGGAGGTCGGCATGTTCCAGCACGGGGCCTTCGAGCAGCAGAGCGAGGATCAGCAGGTGCGGGCCGGTGAGGCCGCCAAGGTGGTGTCGCTGCTCCTGGCCGGCGGGATTCGCCGGGTGGTCTGGTTGCCGGTGGCCGCCCCCCACGACGCCAAGGAGCTCCGTTTCGGCCTGGTCGACGCCGGCGGGGGCGTCCGCCCGGCTGGCGAGGTGGTGAAACGCCTGGCCTCGGCGGCTGAAGGCGCCACCTTGCGCGCCCTGACGTCCGGCGGGACCAGCGGGGTCGCCTTCGGGAGAGGGAAGCAGACCGTCCTGGTGCTGTGGAGCGAGCAGGGCGCAACCGTCCCGGGAACCGCCCGGTCAGACGCCAAGGCCTCGACGCTCAGTGGCGCGTCGGTGCAGTGGGGGGACGCCGGGCTGCGCCTCGGCAGCGAGCCCTTTCTGGTCAGCGTGCCCCTCACCCTCGACGAGGCGGCTCGCCTGGTCCGCTAG
>DATLQA010000131.1:0-4944 GCA_035535495.1 Actinomycetota bacterium
CTCCGCGCGCTCGGTGGCGGGCTCTCACAGAGACGATAGACTGCGGAGGGAAGGAGCCACGAATGGGGGGGCCCGGCGTGACGCAGACGCTGGTCAACCGCAACCGTGCGCGCGGCCGGATCCGCGACACGGTCCGCCGCCAAGGCGGCAGGCTCAAGGTCGCCACCGCGCCGGCGATCATCGCCTCCATGGTCGTCGCCGCGTCGGTGCCGCCAACCTTCTGGGACACGTTCCGCAAGGGCGGCAGCATCACCGACCTGGCGTTGGGCGTCATCGGCGGGACCCTCACCGACGCCGGGCGGAGCGTCATCTCTAGCTTCCTCCTCAACGTTGTCGAACGCCTCCGCAAGCGGAAGCGCCCGCCGGAATCCGAGGCCGAGCTCCAGCAGGAGCTCGAGCGGCAGCTGCTCGCCGCCCTCCAGGCCAACGACCAGCACGCCGCGCAGCTGCGCGGCGACGCCGCCGCCATCCTCCAAGGGGTCCAAGGCGTCGAGGCGGCGCTGGAGGCGGCCACCGGCGACCTGCGGCAGGCGCTGGCGGAGGCGTTCGCCGAGTACGGCTCGTCGTTCGCCGAGTTCCGCTGGATGCTGGACGAGACCCGCCAGACGCTGACCACGATCCAGCAGGAGCAGGCCCGCCAGGGCGCCGAGCAGCGCCACCAGACCGAGCTGGCCCGGGAGACCCTGGCCAAGACCAACCTGATCCTGCAGCGACTGGCGGTCCGCGCCCCCGCGCCGCCCCCCGCCGCCGCCGCGGCGGCCACCCCCGGCGAGGCGGCGCCGGGCGCGCCCGCCGCCGCCGCCGACGACATGAGCCCCTACCGGGGCCTGGCGGCGTTCCAGGCGGAGGACGCCGAGTGGTTCTTCGGCCGCGAGCAGCTGGTCGCCGAGCTCACCATGCGGCTGGCAGAGACGCCGTTCCTGGCGGTGGTCGGCCCCTCCGGCAGCGGCAAGTCCTCGGTGCTGCGGGCCGGCCTGCTGCCCGCGGTCTGGAGCGGAACCCTGCCGGGCGCCAGCAGCTGGACCACCATCCTGCTGGCCCCCGGCCCCAGTCCGCTGGAGGAGCTCGCCGTCCGCCTGGCGCTGGCCGCCGGGGTTGCCAGCGGGTCGGTGCTGGAGGACCTACGGGCGGACCCGGGTCGGCTGCGGCTCGCCGTGCGGCAGGCGCTGGCCGAGGCGCCGCCGGACACCCGCCTGCTGCTTCTGGTCGACCAGTTCGAGGAGGTCTTCACCCTCTGCCAGGACGAGGGCGAGCGCCGCCGGTTCATCCGGGCGCTGCACGGGCTGGCCCGCGACGCCGACGCCCGCGCGGCCGTGGTCCTCGGAATCCGGGCCGACTTCTACGCCCGCTGCGCCGACCACCCCGAGCTGGTCGCCGCCATCCAGGACAACCAGGCGCTGGTCGGCCCCATGACCCAAGCGGAGCTGCGCCGGTCGATCGAGGACCCGGCCGCACGCGCCGGGCTGCGGCTGGAGCCGGGCCTGGTCGAGACGGTCCTCGGCGAGCTAGGCGACGAGCCGGGGTCGCTGCCGCTGCTTTCCCACGCGCTGTTCGCGACCTGGCAGCGACGCGCCGACGCCACCCTGACGGTGGCCGGCTACCGGGCCGCCGGCGGCGTCCGGCAGGCGATCGCGCAGAGCGCCGAGGCGATGTTCGGGGCGCTGGGTCCCGATGAGCAGCGGCTCGCCAGGAGCATCTTCCTGCGCCTCACCTCCCTTGGCGAGGGCACCGAGGACACCCGCCGGCGGGTGGCGCGTGCTGAGCTGGTCACCGGCTCCGACGCCGAGCCGGCGGCGCGCCTGCTGGACCGGCTCGCCGAGGCGCGGCTGGTCACCCTCGGCGAGGACAGCGTCGAGGTCGCCCACGAGGCGCTCATCCGGGAATGGCCGCGGCTGCGGCGGTGGCTCCGCGAGGACCGCGAGGGCCTGCGCCTGCACCGCCGCCTGACCCAGGCCGCCGCCGAATGGGACGCCACGGATCGCGACCCGGACGCGCTGTACCGCAGCGCCCGGCTGGCGGCCGCGCTCGACTGGGCACGCCAGCACCCCGAGGACCTGAACCGGCGCGAGCACGAGTTCCTGGACGCCAGCGCCGCCCAGCAGGAGCGCCAGCTCCGGCGCGCCCGCCGCACCACCGCAGTGCTGGCCGGCCTGCTGGTGGTGGCCCTGATCGCCGGCGGCCTGGCGCTGGTCGCCCGCTCGGCGGCGCAGCGGCAGACGGGGCTGGCCAGGTCCACCGGCCTGGCCGCCCAGGCGTCGGCACGCCGGGCCAGCGAGCCCGACCTGGCCCTGCTGCTCGCCGTCGAGGGCCACCGGCTCGACGACTCGGTCGCGACCCGCGGCGGGCTGCTGGACACGGTCGGCCAGAGCCCGCGGCTCGCTGCCCTGCACCAGGGCTACGGGGACATCAACTCGCTCGACCTGTCGCCCGATGAGTCGACCCTGGCGGTCCGGACCGTGGACGGGGCGCTGCGGCTGTGGGACTTCCGCACCCGCGCGCCGCCCACGGCGCCGATCGATACCGGCCAGGACAAGGGCGACGTCGCCTTCAGCCCCGACGGCCGCCTGCTGGCCACCACCGGCGACGACGGCTCGGTGCGGCTGTGGGAGGCCGCCCACGGCACCCCGGTCGGCGCGGCGATGCGCCACCGCCCGGGCGGCGCCAGCTCGGTCCGGTTCAGCCCCGACGGCAAGCTGCTGGCCTCCAGCGGCTTCGAGGACGGCAGCGTGCGGTTGTGGGCGGTACCCTCCGGTGCTGCCGTTGGCCGGGTCCGCGTCGACGAGATCGGGACCCAGTTCGCCGTCTTCAGCCCCGACGGCCGCACGGTCGCCGCGCCCACCGAGCTCGCGGGCGACGTGGCGCTGATCGACGTGGCCAACGGGCGCGTCGCCGGCCGACTCCGGCTGCCCGTCGGGGACCTCGGCCTGACCGGCGTGGCCTTCAGCCCCGACGGCAGGACCATCGCGACCGGCGTGGCCGACGGCAGCATTCTGCTGTGGGACGCCCGGACCAGGAAGCGGCGCGGCCACCCGCTGACCGGCCACCGGGACTTCGTGCGGTCGCTCGCCTTCAGCCCGGACGGCTCCATCCTGGCCTCCGGCGCCGAGGACGGGACCGGCATGATGCTCTGGGACGTCGCCGCCGGCCAGCGGCTCGGCGGCCCGCTGATCGCCCATCCGGGCGCCGAGTCGGACGTGCACGAGTTCATCCGGGACGGCGCCGGCCTGCTGACCAGCGCGCCGACCGAGGTGGCCGTCTGGGACCTGGAGGGCGTGACCCTCGGCCAGCGCGTCACCGGCGCCCACCAGGGGAGCATCTTCGACATCGCCCGCAGCCCCAACGGGCGCCTGCTCGCCTCCGCCGGGCAGCAGGACGGCACCGTGCGCCTATGGGACGTCGCCGCCCGCCGCCCGCTGGACCCGCCGCTCGAGTCGGGCGCTCCCACCGTCACCGACGTGGCCTTCAGTCCCGACGGACGGCTGCTGGCGGTTGGGACGCTGCCCATGCAGCCGCCGTCCGAGGTGCAGTTGTGGGACGTGGCCAGCCGCAGGAAGGTCGCGGCCTTCGAGTCGGACGGGCAGGCCAGGCCACAGTTCAGCCCGGACGGGAGGACGGTCGCCGCGCACGACGGCCACGGCGGCATCGTCCTATGGGACGTGGCCGCCCGCCGCCAGCGCGGCCAGCCGCTGCCCGCCGACACCGTCGGCGAGCAGTCGCACGCCGTGGTGGCGTTCTCCCCGGACAACCGGACGCTGGTCACCGGCGGGCGGCTGGGCCAGATCCGGTTCTGGGACGCCTCGACCGGCAGGAAGCTGGCCGAGCCGCTCCCGACCCACGCCGACATCGTCGTGGACCTGGCCTTCTCGCCTGACGGCACGGTGGTGGCGAGCGCCTCGGCCGACGGCAATGTGCTGTTCTGGGACGCCAGGACGCGCACGATCGCCGGCGCCCCGCTGGCCGGCGGCAGCGGCGCGCTCAGCCGGGTGGCCTTCAGCCCCGACGGGACCACCCTGGCCACCACCGACCACAACGGCACGGTCATCCTCTGGGACGTCGCCACCCGCCGGCAGATCGGCCGGCCGCTTGCCGGGCACACCGCCGACGCCATCGGCGCCACCTTCGTGGACGGCGGGGACACCCTGGCCACCAGCAGCCTTGACAGCAGCCTTATCTTCTGGGACCTGCGGCCGGCCTCCTGGGAGGCAAAGGCGTGCGCGCTCGCCGGCCGCAACCTGACCCGGGCCGAGTGGCGCCAGTTCGTCCAGGGCGACTACCGGCGCACCTGCCCGCAGTGGCCGGCGGGATGAGCCCGCGGCGGCGGGCCGCGTTCTCCGGGGTCCTTGGCGAACAGCTCCTGCAGCAGCGGGGTGTTGACCGGTCCGGGGCAGAGGGCGTTGACGCGCACCCCGCGCCTGGCGAGCTCCACGCTCAGCTCGCGGAGAGCGCCAGCACGCCGCCCTTGGAGGCGGTGTAGGAGATCCCGCCCCCCCAAGAGGCCGCGAGCCTGCTGCTCGGCGGCCTGCGGACGCAGACCCGCCAGGCGGCCCTGCAGTCGCCACGGCGGCTGTGGACCGACGGGCTGCAACTGGGGTGCTCCTGATCGTCCTGGTCAACCTGGGCCACGCCCTCCAGCCCCCGTCTCTCTTTCCGCTGTGGGATCGCCCTTGTCGCCCTCGGCGCGCGACCTGGCCGTCCTCAAGACGTTGGGGTTCGTGCGCTCGCAGGTGTCGGCCGCGGTGGCCTGGCAGGCGACCACCGTGGCGGGTGGTCGCCCTGGCCGTGGGAATGCCGCTCGGTGTCGCCCTCGGCCGCTGGACCTGGAGCCTGCTGGTCGACCGCATCGGTCTGGGCGCGGAACCGGTGGTTCCCGGCCCCGCGCTCCTGGTTGGGGTTGTGGGGACGGTGCTGTTGGCCAACCTGGTCGCGGCCTGGCCCGGCCGGGTC
>DATLQA010000132.1:0-4393 GCA_035535495.1 Actinomycetota bacterium
GGCATGGCCTCGGCGGTGCCCGCCTCGGCCCGCGATCCCGGCACCGCCTCGGCGAGCCTGGCGCGCATGCCGGCCACCGGCTCGACCGCGGTCAGCTCGGCGCCGGTCGGGACCAGCTGCCTGGTCAGCTTGCCGGTCCCCGCGGCCAGGTCGACCACCTGGGAGCCGGGCCCGATGCCGAGCACCTGGATCAGCCAGGCGACCGCCGGCTCGGGGTAGCCGGGCCGGCCCCGCTCGTAGGTGTCGGCCCCCAGGTCGAAGCCGCGCGCGGCGGAGTGGTGGACGTCCATGATGGCGCGACACCTCCAGCCTGGCCGCCTTGCGGCCGGCCTTGCGTTGGTGCGAGTGTTCTGATGGTTGGGCCAGCTCGCCGTGGCAGGCTGGCCCCGGTCGCTCACGGCCACGTTAGCGTGGACGTCGACGGGATACCGGACTGGGAACGCTGGCGCGTGCTGAGGCTCCCCTCGCCGCGCCCGCCGCAATCACCCAAGTTCGGAAGGAGCAGTCATGAGCGCTGGTGTGACCGTCCTGATCGTGGTCATCGTTCTCGCCCTCGTCGTGGTCGCCCTGCTGGTGGCCAGGCGGCGGCGCTCGCAGCGCCTGCAGGAGCGGTTCGGTCCCGAGTACGACCGCGTGGTCGAGGAAGCCGGCGACCGCGGCACCGCCGAACGGGAGCTGAAGGACCGGGAGCTCCGGCGGGAACGCATCAACGTCGTCCCGCTCGAACCGGGCGTCAGGGCACGCTACATGGAGACCTGGCACCGCACGCAGGCCCGCTTCGTCGACGCGCCGGTGGAGGCCACCCGCGAGGCGGACCGCCTGGTCACCGACGTGATGCGCGACCGCGGCTACCCCATCGAGAACTTCGAGCAGCGCGCCGCCTACATCTCGGTCGACTACCCGAGGCTGGTCGACGACTACCGCGCCGCGCGGGCCATCGCCAGCGCCAACGACCGCTCCGAAGCCAGCACCGAAGACCTGCGCCAGGCACTGGTGCACTACCGCTCCCTCTTCGAGGAGCTGCTCGAGGTCGGCGGGTCGCATGAGGCCGAGCACCCCGCCAAGGAGGCACGATGACCAATCGCTATGGCTACGGGTACGGCGAGGAGGACCCGCTCGCGTCCCGCCGTGGCTCCGAGGTGACCAGGCAACGAGCTGACGAGCCCGAGCAGCCGGAGCAGGAGGCGGACGTCCGCGAGATCGACCTCGCCGAGGACAGCCAGGACGACGAGCGCGCCCAGGCCGACGAGCGGGTCGAGCGGTTGCGCCGCGCCGCCCGCGAGGACGCGGACGAGGAGGACGAGGCACCGCCGCCGTTGGAGCTCGGCACCACCGCCAGCGCCGCCGAGGAGGACGACGACCAGGACGACGGGGACGCCGACGAGGACGGCGCCGTCGCCGACGAGGCCCCGCCGGCCGGCGCCGCCACGGTCGACATCGGCCCGCCGTCCGCCGACGGCGACCAGGCGGCCGTGCTGGTCATGGACGAGGACGACGACGAGGAGGACGAGGACGCCGGCGAGCGGGCGGCCGCCGAGACCGGCGATGCCGCCACCGAGAGCGAGGGCGGCATCACCCTGGCCCCGGTGACGCCGGTGCCCGGTCCGGACACCGCCGTCGCGGCCGAGAGCCCGGACGCCGCGGCCGCGGTGGCTCCGGCGGCCGCCACGCCGGCGCCGCGGCCGGGTGCGCTGCTGCCGGTGGACGCCGAAGCCGTGCGGCGCCAGTTCATCGACATCCAGGCCGGCTTCGTCGACGAGCCCCGCCAGGCGGTCGAGCAGGCCGGCGAGCTGGTCGAGGAGCTGCACCGGAAGGTCGTGGAGTCGCTCCAGGCCGAACGGGGCCAGCTCAGCGACGCGCTCGACGCCGATGAACCGTCCACCGAGGACCTCCGCCAGGCCCTCCGCGCCTACCGTGCCTACGTCGACCGTCTCCTCGGCCTGACCCTCTGACCGGCTCCCTAGCCGAGTCGCGGGCCGAGGAAGACCAGCAGCACGGCCGGGTCGGGGCCGAGGTTCTTGAGCGCGTGCGCCGACCCGGCCGGGGCGAGCACCGCCTCGTACTGGCCGAGCTCGGCGCGGTCGTCGCCGACCGTGGTCAGCACCCGGCCGGCCATGACCACCAGCACCTTGTCGGCGCCCTCGTGGACGTGCAGGTGCTGCTCCTGCCCCGGGTCGAGGCAGTAGAGGTCGGTGAGGGTGCGGTCGGTCTCGAACAGGCGGTGCTTGGCCATGCGCCGCTCGTCGAACGCGATCACCTCGGCCAGCCTGCGCCGCTGCATCTTCCGCCCTCCCGGATCCGCGCCATACCGGCCGCATCCATTGCGCTGCGGCGCAACCCACGGGCGGAGGCGCACCGCCGCCCGTGGGCAAGACTAGACTGTGCCCGCCTCGGCGTCCCACGCCCGGCCCGCCGCCGCGGGCTGCGTCAACGGCGGACAGCACGCACGCGCTCAGCTGGAGGATCGATGGTCAAGGTTGCGATTGGGAACTCCGACGCGCTGCATGCCGACACCGACCTGCTGGTCGTGCCGGTGTTCAGCGGCCGCGAGCTCGGCCCTGGCGCCGCCGAGGCACTGGCCGCCCTCGGTGCGCCACACGAGCCGGTGCTGGAGGCACGCGGCTTCGACGGCAAGGCGAAGCAGACCGTCGTCCTGCCGACCTTCGGTCGCCTGCCAGCCGCCGAGCTGCTCCTGGTCGGCCTGGGGGACCGGGACAAGGTCGACGCCGAGGCGGTCCGCCGCGCCGCCGCGGTCGCGCTGCGCCGCGCCGGCCGGGCCCGCCGCGCGGTGACCACCCTCGGGCAGGTCCTCCCCGACGACCCGGAGGACGCCGTCCGCGCCGTCGCCGAAGGCGCCAACCTCGGCGCCTACCGCTTCGACAAGTACAAGGTGGCCACCCGCGAGGACAGCGGCGAGAACGGCCGGCTGGCCGAGCTGACCGTGTCGATGCCCGAAGGTGCCGGCGGCGACCTCGCCGCCGCCGTGACCTCCGGCGAGGTCAGGGCGAGGGCCACCAACCTGGCCCGCGACCTGTCCAACGAGCCCGCCAACAGCCTCCATCCCGAGGACCTGGCCACGGCCGCGCGCCAGCTCGCCGACAAGGGCGTCACCGTGACCGTCAAGGAGGAGCGCGCCCTGGTCGACGAGGGCTTCGGCGGCATCATCGGCGTCGGTCAGGGCGCCGCCAACCCGCCCCGCCTGGTCGAGCTGCGCTACGCGCCCGAGGGCGCCACCAGCCGGGTGGTGCTGGTCGGCAAGGGCATCACCTTCGACTCCGGCGGCCTGTCACTGAAGCCGTCCGAGGGCATGGAGGCGATGAAGACCGACATGTCCGGCGCGGCCGCCATCGTCGGGGTGATGAGCGCCCTGGCCGACCTCGGCGTCCGGGTCGCGGTCACCGGCTACCTCGCCACCGCCGAGAACATGCCGTCCGGCAGCGCCACCCGCCCGGGCGACGTGCTCACCATGCGCAACGGCAAGACCGTCGAGGTGCTCAACACCGATGCCGAGGGCCGGCTGGTGATGGCGGACGCGCTGGCCTACGGCGCCGAGGGCGAGCCGGACGCGATGGTGGACGTGGCCACGCTGACCGGCGCCTGCATGGTCGCGCTCGGCATGAAGTACATGGGCCTGATGAGCAACCACGACGGCCTCGCCGCCGAGCTGCTCGACGCGGCCGCCGAGGCCGGCGAGCCGGCCTGGCGGCTGCCCCTGCCGCGCGAGTACCACAAGCAGGTCGAGAGCGAGGTCGCCGACCTCAAGAACGTCGGCCACCGCTGGGGCGGCGCCCTCAACGCCGGGCTGTTCCTCGAGGAGTTCGTGGACAAGCGCCCCTGGGTCCACCTCGACATCGCCGGGCCGGCCAGGGCCGACGAGGCCGACGGCCACACCCCCAAGGGCGCCACCGGGGTCGCGGTCCGCACCCTCCTCTCCTGGCTGGAGCGCCGCACGACTGCCCCGCAGGCAGGGTGACTGGAAAGCTTTGGCGGCGGGACGGCTCGTTGAACTGGGGCGCGGGCGGTGCCCCATTGTGGCGGGCGGCTGAGGACCGTGGTGCGGGCCTGCTGTCTGGGATGAACTACGACTGCCCCGCAGGCAGGGCGACGGCGGCGGCCAGGACGACCCGCTCCCGGCGGTGCCGGCCCCACGGGATTCCGGTGAAGTACAGCCCGACAGGATCCCGCCGAAGGACCCGATGGGGGGTTCGGGGGGAGCTGTCTCGGGCTCCCCCCGAATCAATCCAAGGGCCCCGCGGCGCGGACGCGCTGCACCGCCTCGAGCGCGGACTGCAGGTCGCGGATCCAGTCGGCCTGGTGGCTGCCGACCAGGCGGACGCACCAGGCCAGGGCGTCGCTGCGGCTGCGGGCCACGCCGGCCTCGATCAAGGTGTCG
>DATLQA010000133.1:0-6418 GCA_035535495.1 Actinomycetota bacterium
GAGCCTTCCCGGCGGTTGTCTCCGGTCTCGCGCCCGAACGACGTGCGCAGCCCGAGGTCGGGAGGGAGCGAGGAGGAGAACGAGCGGACGCCCAGGCGGCGTCGGCAGTCGACCTGGATGGCTCGCCCGACCAGCATCGGGTAGGCCCGCCGGTGGGCGAACACCGACGGACCGTCCCCGGTCGGCAGCGGCACATAGGCCGGCCAGCGTTGCGCCTTGAGCAGGGTGGTGGGGCGCAGGCTGATCTCGCCGGCGGCCGCGCAACAGAACGCCAGGCTAGTCCAGTCGAAGACCAGCGCTTCACCAGCGCGGAGCTCGGCTTGGGCTCGGCCGCTGACCCGCACGACAGGCGGGAGGGCGGACTGGCCGCTGCCCATGAACAGCACCTCCATAGAACGTCTCCAAGTCGTTGCCCAAGATGCCGACCTCGTAACATCTACGGCTGCGCCACGCTGCATCCCGGGCTGGATGCGCGAGTTCCTCCGCATCCTGCGCGACCACGCCCCGAATACCGCGTAACCACCCCTTCCCACGGAGGCCAGCCCGGGACACCTGGGCGGCGGAGGACCCCGTCACCATGTAGCCGGTGATGAACGGTCGTCAGGGTGGGACTATTGCGGTCACCTCGACTCACCAATCGCCGCGCCAACAGTCACGCTGGGTGGCGGCCGGGTGCTGCAGCGGAATCGGCCGTGGCCGGACCCGTGAACATCGCCGCAGAGCTGAACAGGGTGATGGTAGCGAGGACTGTGG
Source organism: Actinomycetota bacterium (assembly GCA_035535495.1). Lineage (GTDB taxonomy): Bacteria > Actinomycetota > CALGFH01 > CALGFH01 > CALGFH01 > DASUZB01. Next base: position 754 of record DATLQA010000133.1, read on the forward strand.
TGGAGGGAGTGCGGAGGGCACCAACCGGGCCAGCACAGAAGTATTTGGTAGGGACTTGCCAGCAACTACGCCACCCAAGGCTCCACGCCGCCCGGCGCACACCCGCTACAACCAGTTGTTCGACGAGCTGATCACCCGCCGCGGCGGCGATGCGAACATCGGGCTGAAGCTCCCGGAGCTGCTGCGGCAGGCGGGGCTGGGCGGGGTGGGGCTGCGGATCGTGCAGCAGGCGTTCATCACCGGCCCGGTCAAGCACGTGCACGCCGTCACCTTGACCAGCATCTCGGAGTCCCTGGTCGCCGAGGGCATGGTCTCCGCGCAGGACGCCAGGACCCTCCACGCCGAGCTGGTCGCGCGCGTCTTTGCCGTGGGCGCGAGGACAACGACTACTGGCGGGTCGTTGGAGTGCTCCGGAAGCGCGGCGACTAGAACACCTTCACCGCCGACCCGGGCTGACCCGCTCCGGCTAGACGACGTCCAGGGAGAGGAGATGCCCCACGATGGGAATGATGGGAGCGCGCGAAGACGCCACGCGGGAGAGCTACGACCGCGTCGCCGACGACTACGCCGCCACCTTCTGCGCCGACCTGGACGGCAAGCCGCAGCACCGTGCCCTGCTGCGCATCCTCGCCGAGCAGGCACCCGACAGCTCGCGGTCGCCGACATCGGCTGCGGCCCCGGCCACGTCGCCCGGATGGGATCGTGGCCGTCTCCATGGTCTCCCTCCACGCCCGTCTCGGCAGTGATGGTCCTCACCGCCGTGCTCACGGTCCTGCTGTTCGGCGAGCAGGGGCGTGGCCAGAAGGTGAACCTCGCCGAGCTAACCCAAAGGCAAAGGCAGCAGTGACATGACCACCCATAACCGCCCACGTGTGCTCATCTCCGGGGCCGGCATCGCCCGCCTGGCCGCCGCCCTCAGGTTCCGCCAGATCGGCTGGGAGCCGCTGGTCGTCGAACAGGCGCCCTCCCGCCGCAGCAACGGCTACCTCATCAACATCTCGCCCGCCGGCCACGAGGCCGCCCAGCGCCTCGGCATCCTCCCGGCGCTCGAGAAGCAGCACGTCGACCTGCGAGAGTTCGTCTACGTCAACGCCGGAGGACGCCGCAAGTTCGCCGTCCCTGAGGCCACCGTCACCGCGATGCTCGGCCAGGCGCACCTCACGCTGCCGCGCGGCGACCTGGAAGCCGCCCTCTACCCGGCTGTGCACGACCAGGCCGAGATCCGGTTCGGCACCCAGATCCAGACCGTCACCCACCACGCCACCGGCGTGCACGCCGCGCTCACCGACGCCACCACGGTCGAGGCCGACCTGCTCGTCGGCGCCGACGGGTTGCACTCCAGGGTCCGTGCGTTGGCCTTCGGCCCCCAGCAGCGCTTCTGGGTGGCGTTGGACAATATCCTGGTGGCCGGGTTCCTGCCGCAGCGCCCCCGGACAGCGTGGGTGAGCACACCGCCACCATGCTGACCGCGCCCGGCCGCACCGCGGTCGTCGCCAACCTGGGAGCAGGCCGCTCGGCGGCGCTGCTGACTACCGCAGCACCGACCCCGCCGGCGATCTGGTCGACGGGCCGCACCCGGCGCTCACCCGCGCCTTACCGCGATAGCGGCTGGCTGCTCCCGGAGTTGCTCGACCAGCTCGAACAGGCCGAGTCGGTCTACTTCGACAGCGCCACCCAGGTCCGCGCCGACCTGCTGGGCGCCGCGCCTGCCCGCCACCCGGACGTCTCCACTGCGCTCACCGCGTGGGAGACCGAGCTGCGCCCCCACGTCGAATCCCTGCAACGGGCCGGCCGCCGCAACGCCGCCCAACGCGCCCCAACAGCCGCCTGCGAGCCTGGTCGCGTGACCTCCTCCTGCGCGCGGCCACGCTGCGGCCGGTCGCCCGGATCCTCCAGCGGCAGCTCCGGCTCCACCGATGACCCCGGCCAAGCAGCACTCCCTGGATCCCCTCCTGGATCCACACACAGCCAGAAGCATCCAGCTCACCTGCTCGCCTCGGTTGCGGCCGCCGCCAGGAGGGCCACGGCCTCCTCGACCTGGCCGTCGGTGAGGTTGCCGTAGCCCAGGACCAGGCCGGGGCCGATGGCGTCGTCGCGGACCCGGTAGGTGTCCAGGTTGGCGACCCGCACGCCCGCGGCTGCGGCCTGGGCGACCGCCCCGGCGCAGTCCACTGCGCCGTCGAGGTGGACCAGCAGGTGCAGGCCGGCGGCCACCCCGAGCAGGTGGGCGCTGGGCAGGCGCTCGGCCAGGCCGGAGACCAGCCGGTCGCGGCGCTGGCGGAATCGCTTGCGGGCGGCCCGCACAGCGTCTTGAGCAGCACAGTGATGGGGCCGCTCAATCCCGGCCTCATCCCTATGCCCTTCACGGTAGATCTGCTCAACCCCGAGCCGTCTAGGCATCCGGCAGGCGAACAGGTATCGATTGGGTTGACCCTGCGAGCAGTCGCGCCAGAACCTGGGACTCGCGTACTGTCCAATGGTGGCAGACGTGGCATCCCAGGGTGGGGAACGGGTCCGTGCCGCGGAGGTGATCGCGGCGCTGTCGCTGGCGACGGACCTCGGCATCGGGGTGCCGTTGGAGCACGGCCTGCACAGCACGCTGATCGCCATGCGGCTCGGCGAGCTGCTGGGCGTCGACCTGGCCACCGCGTCGCAGACCTACTATGCGTGCCTGTTGTTCTACGTCGGCTGCACCGCCGATGCGGAGGTCGCGGCCGAGACCTTCGGCGACGATGACGCGCTGACGACGTATGCCTTGCCGGCCAGGTTCGGGTCGCGGCCCGAGAGGACGGCCGGGATCATGCGGGCGCTCGCCTCCTCGGGCAGCCCGGCGGCGCTGCGGGCCGTGCAGATCGCGCGTGGCATGCCGAGGGCGGCCCGGGAGTTCAAGGGCCATATCACCGCCTTCTGCGAGGTGGCCCAGATGCTGACCGACCGGCTCGGTCTGCCCACGTCCATGCAGGGCCTGTTCGCGTATCTGGTCGAGCGCTGGGACGGCAAGGGTCTGCCCGGTCGGGCCAGGCGAGAGGAGATCCCGCTGCCGGTACGGATCGCCTCGGTGGCCCGCGATGCCGCCTTCCAGCGCTTGATCGGCGGCACGGAGTTCGCCGCCCGGGTTGTTCGCCGACGGGCGGGCGGCGCGTTCGACCCGGCCGTGGCCGCCCCGCTCGCCGCCGCCGCCCCCGAGCTCCTGGCCCTCGACGCCGATGCGTCCACCTGGGAGGAGACGCTCGCCTGCGAGCCTGGCCCGCCGTTGACGCTGGAGGGCGACGCGATCGATCGGGCCCTGGGGGCGATGGGCGACTTCGCCGACCTTGTCTCGCCGTACCTGGTCGGCCACTCGGCCGGTGTCGCCGAGCTGGCCACGGCGGCGGCGCAGCGGTGCCGTCTGGAGGCCGCCGACCTGGTGCGGGTCCAGCGTGGCGCACTGGTGCATGATCTCGGGCGGGTGGCGGTCCCGGTCCGCATCTGGCAGAAGGCCGCGCCGCTCACGCCGGACGACTGGGAGCGGGTCAGGCTGCATGCCTACTACGGCGAGCGCGTGCTCACCCGCTCCCCGTTCCTGGCCGCGCTGGCACCCGTGGCCAGCTTCCACCACGAGCGGCTCGACGGTTCGGGCTACCACCGCGAAGCCACCGTCGCGGACATCACGCCGCCCGCGCGCCTGCTCGCCGCCGCCGACGCCTACCATGCGATGACCGAGCCCCGACCGCACCGGGCGGCGCTCTCGCCGGGCCAGGCCGCCGAGGCCATCGGCCGGGAGGCTGGTGCCGGACGGCTGGACCCCGATGCCGTCACCGCGGTGCTGGAGGTGGCTGGGCAACGCGTCCCACGAATGGAGCGGCCGGCGGGGCTGACCGAGCGCGAGGCCGAGGTCGTCGCCCTGCTCGCGCGCGGCCTGCAGACCAAGCAGGTCGCGCGTCGGCTCGGGATCTCGGTCAAGACCGCCGACCACCACATCCAGAACGCCTACGCCAAGATCGGCGTCTCCACCCGCGCGGCGGCCGCGCTGTTCGCCATGCAGCAGGGGCTCGTGGCCTGGGGAGAATTCCCCATCGGCCGTACCCGCGACCGCTCGTAGCGTTGCTGGCAGCAAGCGAGCGTGACCAGCGGGAGGCGAGCATGCCCGAGCCTGAGCCAGAGCACATCGAGACCGTGGTCATCGGTGGCGGCCAAGCCGGCCTGTCGGTCGGCCACCACCTGGCCCGGCGGGGACGGCCATTCCTGATCCTGGACGCCAACCGGCGGGTCGGCGACGCCTGGCGCAGGCGCTGGGACTCGCTGCGGCTGTTCACCCCGGCCCGGTACAACGGGCTGGCCGGGATCCCGTTCCCCGCTCCGGCCCACTCGTTCCCTACCAAGGACCAGGTGGCCGACTACCTGGAGGCCTACGCGACCCAGTCTCGGCTCCCGGTTCGGACCGGCGTCCGCGTGGACCGGCTGTCGAGGGACAACGGCCGGTTCGAGGTCGCCGCGGGCGACCGTAGCTGGGAGGCCGACAACGTGGTGGTCGCCATGTCGACCTTCCAGGTCCCCCGGGTCCCCGCCTTCGCCGCCGACCTCGGTCCCGATGTCGTCCAACTCCATTCGGCCGGCTACCGCAACCCCTCCCAGCTCCAAGAAGGCGGCGTCCTGGTGGTCGGAGCGGGCAACTCGGGAGCCGAGATCGCCCTCGAGGTCGCCAGCCGACACCCGACCTGGCTGGCGGGCAAGGAATCCGGCCACGTCCCGTTCCGGATCGAGGGCGCGGCGGCGCGGTACATCTTCCAGCCCCTGTTGTTCCGGGTCGTTGGCCATCGCGTGCTGACCGTGGACACGCCGATCGGCCGCAAACTGCGCCCAAGGCTCATCTCCCACGCCGCGCCGCTGGTCCGGGTCAAGCCCAAGGACCTGGCCGCCGCGGGAATCCAACGCGTGCCCCGGGTCGTCGGAGTTCGCGACGGCCACCCCCTGTTGGCGGACCAACGGGCCCTGGAGGTGGCCAACGTCATCTGGTGCACCGGGTTCGGTCCCGACTTCTCCTGGATCGACCTCCCGATCTTCGGTGCGAACCAGCACGAGCCGAGGCACCACCGCGGGGTCGTCACCAACCAGCCGGGCCTGTACTTCGTGGGCCTGTTCTTCCTCTACGCAATGTCGTCGGGGTTCCTTCCCGGCGTCGACCGGGACGCCGAGCACATCGTGCGGGCGATCCTGGCGGGAGCGGGCAGGACATCCGGCCGTCCGGGCCCGGCCGCCGGCAACGGCGCCCGCCGCTCGATGCGCGCAGGGTGAGCCCGCCGACAGCCGCCCGAGCCTGGCGGTGGGGCAACGTCCCGATCCCGCAGGCCGACCTGGCGGGCCTCGGGACGGGTGGCCCCTCCTCCTCGTCCCGGCCTGTGGCTGGGGCATGGGCGGTGCGACCGGCGGCCGGCGTCGATGTCGCCGACGGATTTACGCAGCCCGGTGGTCGTGATCGCTGGTGTGGGGGTTTCCCTGGTTCCTCGTCTGTAGTGTTGCGCTCAGGCGAACAGCTCGCCGAGCAATTCGGGGCCGATGGCGATGGGGGCGGGGCGGTGGGCGGGTGGCTGCGTGCCCATCAGCTCGCGCACCAGGAAGTCCCAGCAGCGCTTGCGGACGTAGGCCAGGCAGTCGATGAACGTGTGCTCGGCCCCGGGCACGATGA
>DATLQA010000134.1:0-14359 GCA_035535495.1 Actinomycetota bacterium
GTCATCGGCGTGCGGGGACTCCGCAAGCGGTACCGGGAGGTGGTGGCCGTCGACGGCCTCGACCTCGAGGTGGGCGCCGGGGAGGTGTTCGCCCTGCTCGGCCCGAACGGCGCCGGCAAGACCACCACCGTGGAGATCCTCGAGGGATACCGGGGCCGGGACGCCGGCGAGGTGCGCGTGCTCGGCGAGGACCCGGCCTCGGGCAGCGCCGGCTGGCGCGGCCGGATCGGCATCGTCCCGCAGTCGACCGGCGTCTTCGAGGAGCTGACCGTCGCCGAGGTCGTCCGCCACTTCGCGCGGTTCTTCCCCGACCCGCTGCACCCGGACGACGTCATCGACCTGGTCGGCCTCGGCGAGCAGCGCGGCCGGCGGTGCGGCAAGCTCTCCGGCGGGCAGAAGCGCCGGCTCGACGTCGCCCTCGGCGTGGTCGGCAACCCCGAGCTGATCTTCCTGGACGAGCCCACCACCGGGCTCGACCCGGTCGGCCGCCGCCAGGCGTGGGGGCTGGTCAGGCAGCTGACCGCGCTGGGCAAGACGGTGCTGCTGACCACCCACTACCTCGACGAGGCAGAGGCGCTCGCCGACCGTGTCGGCGTGATCGCGGGCGGCCGCCTGGTGGAGGTCGGCACCCCGCGCGAGCTGGGCGGCCGGGCGCGGGCCAGGGCCGAGGTGTCGTTCAAGGCCGAGGGCCGGCTGGCCGGCCGGCCCCTGCCCGAGCTGCCCGACACCACCGTGGAGACCGCCGGCGGCATCGTCGCCCTGCGCACCGCCCGCCCGACCCTGGTGGTCGGCGCGCTCCGCGGCTGGGCGGAGCGGGCCGGCGTCGACGAGCTGCCCGAACTGACCGTCAGCCGGCCGACCCTGGAAGACGTCTACCTGCGCATGATCGCGGCCCACGGCTCGGCGGCGACCGAGCCGGTCCGGGGAGGAGTGGCATGAGATTCCCTAGGTCAACCTCAGGCGGCCAGGAGCCTCACCGCCCCTCCGTGTTTGGCGGGGTCATAGCTGGTGTGGTCTTGCCAGATGCGCCAGATCACGCGGATCCAGGCGCGGGCCAGGATGCGCACCGCGTGGGGGTGCCGGCGGGTCCGCCCGAGCGCATCGGTGTAGACCTTGGCGGCCCATGGGGAGGCGTGGCGGGAGTCGTCGGCGAAGTCGATGAGCGCGTTGCGCAGCTTCTTGTCGCAGGCCCAGCGGAACCCCACCGAGTGGACCTTGCCGGAGGCGCGGGTGACCGGCGCCACGCCCGCCACGGCGGCCAGGGCTTCCTCGTTGGGGAAGCGAGCGCGCACATCGCCGATCTCGCTCAGCAGCGCGGCCGCGCGGACGCCGTGGCCGGCCTTGGGCAGGGAGGTGAAGACCGCGGCGTCGGCGTGGAGGGCCAGCCGCTCGATGATCTCGGCCTCCAGGTCGCGTTCGCGGCTGTGAGTGACCTGGATGGCGTCCAGCAGGGCAGCCACGCAGACGGCCCGGCCGGCCGCCTGGTCGGGGCTGATGGCGGCCGCTGGTGCGGTGGTGATTCGCTGCAGCAGCACCGCCACCGGAGTGTGGCCGCAGTAATGGATGCGGCGCAGGAACGCGGCCAGCTTGGCCTGGGTGAGGCCAGCGGCGGCGTGGCTGGTTGGGTAGCGGCGCAGGAAGGAGATCGCCACCTGCGAGTGCAGGTCGGCAAACAGCCCGACGGCGCCGGGAAAGCAGCGTTCCAGCTGCGCGACCAGCTGGTTGGTCAGCGCCACGCGGGCCTTTTGCAGGTCCTTGCGGGTGCGCGTCAGCGCCCGCAGGACCTGGGTGGCGTCGCTGTCAGGGGTCAGCGGCTGCAGCCGGTGGCCGTCGGTGCGCAGCACGTCGGCCAGCAGCAGCGCATCGGCAGCGTCGGACTTGGCGCCGGCGGCGGCATACCGGCTGCGCAGCGCCTTGACCTGCCGGGGCGTGACCACGATCACGCGCAGGCCAGCATCCAGCAACGCCTGGACCAGCGGCCCGTCGGGCCGTTCGATCGCCACCCCGGTCACGCCCAGCTTGACCAGACGGCGGACCAGCCCGCCGAAGCCTTTGCCGGTGTTGGGGACCTGGAAGCGGGCTCGGATCCTGCCGTGGTCGTCGACGACGCAGACCGCGTGGGTCTTGGACGCCCAGTCGATGCCGGCGTACAGCTGCTTCACTGGGATCCTCCTTCCTGCAACGATGGGGGCACCGTCGGTGCCGGGGCGCCGTGCCGGTTGCTCATTGCGTGGCGGTCCCACCCGCGTATCCCTAGCGCCGGTCCTGGCTCCCCGGCCCGTCGGACGCCGCGGATCTCATGCTGGTCCTCACGGGACAAGCACCCCAGGCGGTCGCCCAACGGGCACCGAGGGTTCACGCAGGAGTCTCACCCCAACCACCACTTCGAGGAGCTCGCTCCAAGAAGGGTGGACCAATGAGCACCACCGGCGTGGCGGTGCTCGGGTCGACCGGCTCCATCGGCGTCCAGGCACTCGAGGTGGTGCAGGCATCCGGGAGCCGGTTCCGGGTGGTGGCGCTGGCGGCGCGGCGCTCGGCCGACCGGCTGGCCGCCCAGGCCAGGGAGTTCCGGCCGGCCAGGGTTGCCCTGGTCGAGCCGGCCGAGGCGGCCGGCCTGGCCCGCGACCTCCCGCCCGGCTGCCGCCTGGAGGTCGGCCCGGAGGCGGTCGCCGACCTCGGTGCCGCCGAGGGCGCCGAGGTCGTGCTCAACGGCGTCACCGGGTCGGTGGGACTCGCCCCCACCCTGCGCGCCCTTGGCGCCGGCCGGCGCCTGGCCCTGGCCAACAAGGAGAGCCTGATCGTCGGCGGGGAGCTGGTCACCAGGCTGGCACGCCCCGGCCAGATCGTCCCGGTGGACTCCGAGCACTCCGGCCTGGCGCAGTGCCTGCGCGCCGGCCAGACCGAGGAGGTCGCCCGGCTGGTGGTGACCGCCTCGGGTGGGCCCTTCCGCGGCGCCACCCCGGCGGACCTGGCCACGGTCACACCCGAGGACGCCCTGGCACACCCGACCTGGGCGATGGGTCCGGTGATCACGGTCAACTCCGCCACGTTGATGAACAGGGGCCTCGAGGTGATCGAGGCGCACCTGCTGTTCGGCCTCCCCTTCGAGCGCATCGAGGTGGTGGTCCACCCGCAGAGCGTGGTCCACGCCCTGGTCGAGTTCGCCGACGGCTCCAGCATCGCGCAGCTCTCCATGCCCGACATGCGCCTGCCGATCGGGCTGGCGCTCGGCTGGCCGGAGCGCTCCCACGTCCCGGTGGGCCAGCTCGACTGGACCCGGGCCCACACCCTGGAGTTCGCCCCGGTCGACCGGGCCACCTTCCCGCTGCTCGACCTGGCGGTGGCGGCCGGCCGCGCCGGCGGCACCGCCCCGGCGGTGCTGAACGCGGCCAACGAGGAAGCGGTAGGCGCGTTCCTGGCCAGGCGGTTGCCCTTCCCGGGGATCGCCGAAGTGGTCACCAGGGTGCTGGACGCGCACACCCAGCCCGCCGAGCTGGACCTCGCCGTGGTGCTCGCGGCCGAGCAGTGGTCTCGCGACCTGGCCCGTACACTGGTCGAGGACTTGTCTGTCACCAGGAGACCCAATGGATAACCTGCTCGGCGTCCTGCTGTTCATCTTGGCCCTGATGCTGGCCATCCTGTTCCACGAGGGCGGCCACTTCGCCACCGCCAAGCTGTTCGGCATGAAGGTCGAGCGCTTCTTCCTCGGTTTCGGCCGCACCATCTGGTCGACCCGGCGCGGCGAGACCGAGTACGGCATCAAGGCGCTGCCGCTCGGCGGCTTCTGCAAGATCGCCGGGATGAGCCCGTACGAGCACGACGGCAATTTCCTGGAAGAGGAGCGGCCAAGGCGCCAGCAGCGCGCGGCCGCCGCCGACGGGACCACCGGCATGGCGGTGGCCGAGTTGACCGAGCCGCCCGCGCCCGCCACCGACCCGACCCCGGTCGAGCGGATGTTCTACTCCAAGCCGGCCTGGCAGCGGGCGATCGTGCTGGCCGCCGGCTCGATCACCCACTTCATCGTCGCCCTGCTGCTCATCTACGGCCTGCTGGTCGCGGTCGGCCTGCAGATCAACACCAACCGGATCGGCGAGGTGGTCGAGACCGCCCCGAACGGCGCCGCGGCGCCCGCCGCCGCCGCCGGCCTGCGCGCCGGCGACCGGGTGGTCGAGGTCGACGGGAACGCCGTGCACGACTTCGACGAGCTGCGCAGCGCCTTCGCCGGCACCGCCGGGCGGTCCGTCCGCCTGGTCTACGAGCGCGACGGCCAGCGGCACGAGACCAGCATCGTGCCCGTGCCGGTCCGCGACGGCAACCAGGTCCGTGGCTTCCTCGGCGTCAGGGGCAGCCTCGAGAAGCGGCGCTTCGGCCCGGTCACGGGAGCGACCGAGAGCGCCCGGCTGTTCTGGGAGGCATCGGTCGGCTCGGTCAAGGGCCTCGGCCAGATCATCCCCGGGCTCTCCGACCGGCTGCAGCCGCAGGACCAGGGCGGCCAGCCCTCCGGCGGCGGCGGTGAGGGCGGCGGCGGCCCGGTCGGCATCATCGGCATCGCCCGCTTCGCCGGCGAAGCGATCGCGGCCAACGAGTGGGTCGCCTTCCTGCTGTTGCTGATCCAGTTCAACGTCTTCGTCGGCCTGTTCAACCTGCTGCCGATCCCGCCGATGGACGGCGGCTACCTCGCCTTCCTCGCCTGGGAGAAGGTCACCGGCCGCGCCGTCGACCTGCGCAAGGTGGCCCCGGTCGCGGTGGTCATCGTGGGGCTGCTGGTGATGCTCACCGTCGGCCTGGTCTGGCTCGACATCACCAACCCGATCGCCAACCCGTTCAAGTAGCCCAAAGGAGCTGCCCTCGTGGCATTGCCGTTCGAGCTGACCGACCTGGCCGCCGGCAGCGGCCGGCGCCACTCGCGCCGGATCAACGTCGGCAAGGTCCCGGTGGGCGGCGGCGCGCCGATCAGCGTGCAGTCGATGACCATCACCAAGACCGCCGACATCAACGGCACCCTGCAGCAGATCGCCGAGCTGGCCACGACCGGCTGCGACATCGTCCGGGTGGCCGTGCCCGACACCGACGACGCCGCCGCCCTGCCCGCGATCGCCGCGAAGTCGACCATCCCGGTGGTGGCCGACATCCACTTCCAGTGGAAGTACGCCATGGCCGCGCTGGAGGCGGGCTGCGCCGGCGTGCGCATCAACCCCGGCAACATCAAGAAGCACGACAAGGTCAAGCTGATCGCCCAGGAGGCCGCCGCCCGCGGCGTGCCCATCCGGGTCGGGGTCAACGCCGGCTCGCTGCAGAAGGAGATCCTGGCCAAGCACGGCGGCCCCACCGCCGAGGCGCTGGTCGAGTCGGCCATGTTCGAGATCGGCATCCTCGAGTCGGTCGGCTTCGGCGACGTGAAGATCTCGGTCAAGCACCAGAACCCGGCGGTGATGATCGCCGCCTACCGGCTGCTCGCCGGGCGGTGCGACTACCCGCTGCACCTGGGCGTGACCGAGGCGGGCACCCCCCGCGACGGCATCGTCAAGTCCGCGGTCGGCATCGGCGCCCTGCTCGCCCAGGGCATCGGCGACACCATCCGGGTGTCGCTCACGGCACCGCCGGTCGAGGAGGTCAAGGCGGGCAACGCCATCCTCGGCGCGCTCGGCCTCCGCCCCAAGAAGCTCGACCTGGTCGCCTGTCCCTCCTGCGGGCGCGCGGAGGTCGACGTGTTCGCCCTGGCCAACGCGGTCGAGGAGCGCATGGGGGAGATCGACGCCCCGATGCGGGTGGCGGTCATGGGCTGCATCGTCAACGGTCCAGGGGAGGCCCGCGAGGCCGACGTCGGGGTGGCCTCCGGCAAGGGCAAGGGCCAGATCTTCCGGCGCGGCGAGGTGATCAGGACCGTGCCGGAGGACGAGATCGTCGACGCCCTCATGCACGAGGCGAAGACCCTCGCGGAGGAGATGAAGGCAGCGGGCCCGGCCACCGGCCAAGCGGTGGTCGTGCGCGGCTGAGGACCAGCGCGCCGCGGCCAACGGCCCGGAAGGGGAAGCGGGGAGCGCGATGCGGTCGGCCTGGTCGAGGCGTGAGGCGGCGCGGACGGCCGCCCTCGACGTGCGTGCCCTCGGCCGCCGCGACGCCAGCCAGGCGGTCGCCTTCCTCGCCCGCGAGCCCGTCCGCGACGTCTTCATCACCAGCCGCATCGTCAGCGACGGCGCCCTCGGCCCGCCCGGCTGGAGCCCGATCTGGGGAGCGTTCGACCGCGACGAGCGGCTCCGAGGGGTCATCCACCTCGGGCCAAACCTCGTCCCGGCAGTGGACGACCTCGAGGTCCTCGACGACCTGGCGCGGCTGGCGAGCGGCCCCGGCCCGACGCGCATGCTGGTCGGGGAGCGGCAGGCGGTGGAGCGGCTGTGGCAGCTGGTCGGCGGCTCCTATCCCGCGCCGAGGGAGGTCCGCGCCCGGCAGTTCGTCTACGCCGTCGAGCCCGTGGCACTGACCGTGCCGCGCCGCCGCGCGCCGCGGGGCCGCGCACGGCTGGCCCGGCGCGGCGACGAGGAGCGGGTGCTGGAGCTCTCGGCCGCCATGTACCTCGAGGAGATGGGGGAGGACCCGCTGGCGCGCGACCCGGCCGGCTACCGCCGCCGCGTCCGCGTGCTCACCGACCGGAGCTGGACCTACGTGTACGAGCTCGACGGCGAGCTGGTGTTCAAGATGGACGTCGGCTGCGCCAGCCCGCACGGCGCCCAGATCCAGGGGGTCTACGTCCCCAGGGAGCGCCGCGGCCGCGGCCTCGGCACCCACGCGATGGGCGCCTGCTGCGCCCTGGCCTTCCAGCGCCACCCGGCCCTGTCGCTGTACGTGAACGACTTCAACCGCCCGGCGGTGGCGCTGTACGAACGCCTCGGCTTCCGCCGCCAGCGGTTCGACTTCCAGACGATCATGTTGCCGTAGGACGGCGGCAGAGCTCCGGCTGCCCATCCTCCTTCGGCGCGGTGCCCGGTCGAACGCCCGAAGATCCGTTCCGAATCGCCTGGTACTCGTGGTTTGATAGCCGTCCAGCCGGTCCAGGCTGACAAGTGGGAACAGGTGGGGGACCGCACATGGCGGCAGCTTCACCCCTGCTCGAGATGGAGCAGGTGAGCAAGTACTTCGGCGATCTCCACGTGCTTCAGGGCATCGACCTCAGCGTCGCGGCCGGGGAGGTGGTGGTGGTCGTCGGGCCGTCCGGCTCCGGCAAGTCGACGCTGTGCCGGACGGTCAACCGCCTGGAGCCGATCGACAGCGGCACCATCCGGCTCGACGGCCAGCCACTGCCGAGTGAGGGCCGGGAGCTGGCACGGCTCCGCTCCGAGGTGGGCATGGTGTTCCAGCAGTTCAACCTGTTCGCCCATATGAGCGTGCTCGACAACGTCACCCTCGGGCCGCTCAAGGTCCGCGGCCAGCCGAAGCACCAGGCCGAGCGGCGGGCCAGAGAGCTGCTCGCCCGAGTCGGCGTCGAGGACCAGGCGCACAAAGCGCCGGCCCAGCTCTCAGGCGGCCAGCAGCAGCGGGTCGCGATCGCCCGCGCGCTGGCGATGGACCCAAAGCTGATCCTCTTCGACGAGCCGACCTCGGCCCTGGATCCGGAGATGATCAGCGAGGTCCTGGACGTCATGCGCGACCTGGCCACCGCCGGCATGACCATGATCGTGATCAGCCACGAGATGGGCTTCGCCAACTCGGCCGCCAACCTGGTGGTGTTCATGGACGGCGGCCGGATCCTGGAGGACGCCCCGCCGGAGGAGTTCTTCGCCAGCCCGAGGACCGAGCGGGCCAAGGACTTCCTCTCCAAGATCCTCAGCCACTGATGCGGTTGGAGACCTGCGGGGAAGCAGGGGGGGAAACAACGGGAGGGATCGATGAGGAGTAGACGACTGACCGGCCTGGTGGGGGTCGCGGTCGCCCTGACACTCGTGCTCGCCGCCTGCGGCGGCGACGACAACGGTGGTCAGGTCAAGGGAGGCGTGAGCTTCCCAGAAGGCTCGACCATGGCCAAGCTCCAGTCGGCCGGCAAGGTCACCGTCGGGACCAAGTTCGACCAGCCGCTGTTCGGCCTGAAGAACCTGGAAGGCAAGCCGGAGGGCTTCGACGTCGAGATCGCCAAGATCATCGCCGGCGAGATGGGCATCCAGGCGGACAACATTCAATGGGTGGAGACGGTCTCGGCCAACCGGGAGCCGTTCCTCCAGCAGGGCAAGGTCGACTTCGTCGTGGCCACCTACACCATCAACGACAAGCGCAAGAAGGTCATCGACTTCGCCGGCCCCTACTACGTCGCCGGCCAGGACATCATGGTCAAGAAGGGCAACCCGCTGGGGATCAAGGGGCCCGAGGACCTGAGCGGCAAGAAAGTCTGCTCGGTGACCGGTTCGACCCCCGCCGAGAACATCCGCACCAAGTACCCCGGAGCGAAGCTGACCGAGTTCGACGTGTACTCAAAGTGCGCCGAGGCGCTCAAGAACGGCCAGGTCGACGCGGTCACCACCGACAACGTCATCCTGCTCGGACTGATCAGCAAGGACCAGGAGGCCTTCGAGCTGGTCGGCAAGCCGTTCACCGAGGAGCCGTACGGCATCGGCGTCAAGAAGGGCGACGACCAGTTCCGCAACTTCATCAACGACGTGCTCGACAAGGCCAAGAGCGACGGGCGCTGGAAGCAGGCCTGGGACGCGACCGCCGGCAAGGTGGCCACGCAGGAGGCGACCCAGCCCGCGGTGGACCGCTACTAGTCGGCCAGCCGCCGGAGGGTCGGGCATGGACGCGATCGTCGACAACCTCGACGCCTACCGGCAGGGGTTCGTCACCACGCTCACGCTGACGGTGCTCGCGTCAGCGCTCGCGCTGGTGCTCGGCACCCTGCTGGCCGCGATGCGGGTGTCCCCGATCCCGACCCTCCGCGGCGCCGGCACCACCTACGTGGCGGTCGTCCGCAACACCCCGCTGACGGTCCTGTTCTTCTTCGTGGTCTTCGTGCTGCCGCAGCTCGACATCGGCCTGTCGTTCTTCGTCTTCGCGGTGATCGCGGTCACCGTCTACCACGCCGCCTTCTTCTGCGAGGCGGTACGCTCCGGCATCAACTCGGTCGCGGCCGGCCAGGCCGAGGCCGCCCGCTCCATCGGGCTGACCTTCATCCAGTCGCTGCGGCTGGTGATCCTGCCCCAGGCGTTCCGCACCGTCGTCCCGCCGCTCATCAACGTGGTCATCGCCCTCACCAAGAACACTTCGATCGCGGCCGCGTTCGGGACCATCGAGCTCACCGCCATCGGCACGCGGCTGGCCAACGCCAACGGCGACGCCGTCATCCCGCTGCTGGCCGGCGTGGCAGTCTGCTACCTGGCGATCACCCTGCCGTCCGGCTGGCTCGCCGGACGCCTGGAACGCAGGTTGGCGGTCGCCAGATGAGCGAGGCCGTCCTGTACGACGTGGCCGGCCCGCGGAGCCGGCGGCGCATCCTCGTGGGCAGCGTGGTCGGGCTGCTGGTGATCGCGGTCATCCTGGGCCTGGCGGTCGCTCGCCTGGCCGCCAAGGGCGCGTTCGAGGCCGACCTGTGGCAGGTGCTCACCCAGAACGACGTCCAGCGGCTGCTCGGCCGCGGGCTGGCCGCCACCCTGCGGGCCGCGCTGCTCGCCATGGCCCTGTCGATGCTGGTCGGCGCGCTGCTGGCGGTCGGGCGCCTGTCCCGCAGGCGCTGGCTGGCCGGGCTGGCCGGAGGCTGGGTGGAGCTGTTCCGCGGGCTGCCGCTGCTGCTCATGATCCTGTTCGTGTTCCTTGGGCTGCCGGCGCTCGGCGTGACCGTGTCGACCTTCTGGGCCCTGGTGGCCGGCCTGACGCTCTATAACAGCGCGGTGCTCGGGGAGATCTTCCGCGCCGGGATCCTCTCGCTGCCCAAAGGCCAGACCGAGGCGGCCTATGCGATCGGCCTGCGCCAGGGCCAGACGCTCCGCATCATCCTGCTCCCACAGGCCATCAGGCGGATGCTGCCCGCGCTGGTCAGCCAGCTCGTCACGCTGCTCAAGGACACCTCCCTCGGGTTCGTGATCGGCTACACCGAACTGCTGCGCAACGGCCGCACCGGGGTGGAGTTCCTCGGCGGCAAGTACTCGATCCCGATCTACACCGCCATCGCGGTGATCTACATCGCGGTCAACGGGTCCCTGTCGCTGCTGGCCAGCTGGCTGGACCGCCGCACCCGGCGGCAACTTGGCCGCACCGTGCAGACCAGCGTGGCCGACGAGGCCGCCTGACCGCACCGCCACGCCCGTAACGATGCCGTGATGCAATGCCGCCAGACTCGACGGCGCCGAGGCACCAAGGAGGCGCGTACCGGGATGACCAACGCGGCCCAGCAACGGGCGGACGCACCCGCCGCGACGCGGGTGGCCTGGGCGCTGGGCATCCTGTCGGCCACCCTGGCCGTCGCCAGCGTCGCGCTGGCCACCTTCAACGGCGAGAACCCGATCCAGCTGATCGCCAACCACCACGCGATCGGCATCGTCAACGCGCTGGTCATGCCGCTGGTCGGCGCGCTGATCGTGGCTCGCGACCGGCGCAACCTGCTCGCCTGGCTGCTCATCATCGGCAACCTCTTCCTCGCCGTGTACAACTTCGCCGACCAGTACGCGCCCCTGGCGCTCGGGCTCACCTCCCGGCGGCTGTCACTGCCCGGCGGGGACCTGGCCAGCTGGCTGACCGCCTGGACCAACGTGCCCGGCATCGTGATCGGCCTGGTCTTCCTGATCCTGCTGTTCCCCGACGGACGGGTGCCGTCACCGCGCTGGCGGCCACTCGCCTGGGCCGGCGCGGTGGACGTGGTCGTGCCCACCGTGATCCTCGCGGTCGGCTACTGGCCGTTGCGCGGGCCGAACCTGATCACCGAGCAGGGCACGGAGCCGCCGCCGCTGGTGGGCGCCATGTTCTGGACCGCGTTCCAGGTCGGGCTGCTGCTCGGCGCGATCAGCGTGGTCGCGCTGATCCTGCGGTACCGCCGCGCCGCCACCACCCAGCGCCAGCAGATCAAGTGGTTCGCCTTCGGCGCGATCCTGAGCATCCCGCTCAGCCTGTTCCCCGATGCGCAACCCTACGGGCCCTACCTCGAGTTCGTCGGCGCGCTGTTCCTGCTCGCCGGGGTCGGCATCGGGATCCTCCGGTACCGGCTGTGGGACATCGACCGCCTGGTCAACCGCACCCTGGTGTACGGGCTGCTCACCGCCATCCTCGCCGCCTGCTACGCGCTCGGCGTGCTGGTGCTCGGCCACACGGTCAGCGCCGGACGCAGCCCCTCCAGCCTGGTGGTCGCGGCCACCACCCTGGTGGTCGCGGCGCTGTTCCAGCCGCTGCGCCGCCGGATCCAGCACGCCGTCGACCGACGCTTCAACCGCCGCCACTACGACGCCGCCCGGACGATCGAGGCGTTCGCGACCCGGCTCCGCGACCACACCGACCTGCATACCCTGAGCGGGGAGCTGCTGGCGGTCGTCGACCACACCCTGCAGCCGACCCAGGTGTCGCTGTGGCTGCGGCCGACCGGCACGCCGCCGGCCGTGCCGGAACAGCCGATCTGGTCAGCGCGGCTGCTACCGGTGGCCGGCCGCGACCATGACACCAGCCGGTCGGGCTTGCCGGGCCGGGCCTGACCCACCGCCCCCCGACGAGCGCGGACGGCCAGGTGCTTGACCGTCCCGGTGCACCGAGGTTGTCCACAACCTGGCCCGGACGGGCCGCGGCGGCGCTTCCGCGCGGTAGCGTTCGGCCGTGCCGCCGCAGCCGCCCACCATCTTCCGTCCGGCCCGCACGCATCCCCGGGCGGTGCCTGCCGACGGGTGCGCCCAGGGGATCGCCGTCGCCGCCCCGCCGGTGCGGACGGCGACGTCCGCGACGCCCTGGCTCTCCGTCCTGCTGCCCGTCGCCGGCACCGCCGGCTCGGTCGGCTTCCTCCTGCTCCTTCCCGGGCGCCGCCCGGCCCTGGCGGTGGCGGTGCTGGCCGGCACCGTGCTGCTCTCGCTCGGGCTCGGCCTCGCCTCGCGCCGGCGTGAGCGGCGCGCGCGGCGCCGCGACCACGACCGCTACCGCGCCTATCTGGGCACCGTCCGGGCGCGGCTGGACGAGCTGGCCACCGCCCAGCGCGACGCGGCCGAGTTCCTCCTGCCCGACCCGGCGCGCCTGCTCGCCCTCGCCGGCCGGCCCGAACGTCGCTGGGAGCGCCGCCCCACCGACCGCGACTTCCTGACCGCCCGCGTCGGCCGCGGCCCGGTCCCGCTCGCCTGCCCGGTCCGGCTGGAGTCGGGCGGGCCGCTCGACCACGACCCCGAGCTCCTCGCCGAGGCCGAGGAGCTGGTCGAGCGGGCCGGCACCTTGGCCGGCGCGCCGGTCGCGGTGGACCTGCGCGGCCTCGGCGTGCTCGCCGTCGGCGGCGACCCGGAGCGCGCCCGCGCCCTGGTCGGCGCGCTCCTCTGCCACCTCGCCGTGCTCCATGCCCCAGATGACCTGCGCATCCTTGCCTGCACCGAGCGCGACCGGGCGTTGGCATGGGACTGGCTGAAGTGGCTGCCCCACACGCGCCCGGCGTCGGAGGAGGCGCCCGGCTGCCTGCTCGCCGCGGACGCGGCCGGGCTGGCCAGGCTGCTCGACCGGGAGCTCAGCCGGCGGCTGGAGCGGCACACCAGGCAGGCCGCGTCGCCACCGGCGCCCGCCGGTGGACAGGAGCCGCACGGCCCGCACCTGGTGGTGGTGCTCGACGGGTTCTCGCCGTGGAGCGGAACGGCTCGCCTGCCGGCAGTGCGCGAGCTGCTCACCCGCGCTTGGGAGCTGGACGCCACCGTGCTCTGCCTGGTGGCCGAACGCGGCCACGAGCCAGCCGAGCTGCACGCCCGCATCGAGGTCACCGCCGCTGGCGACCTGGCCTACGAGGAGACCGGTCCGGACGGCCGCCGGCTGGAGGGCGTCCGCGCCGACCAGTGCGGGCTGGCGCTCGGCGAGGCGGTCGCCCGACGCCTGGCACCGCTGCGGCTGGAACCGCAGGGCGGCCTGGCCGCCGTGCCGGACGAGGTCCGCCTGCTCGACCTGCCCGGGCCGGACCGGATCGACCTGGCCGCGCCGGGGGAGGGTTGGCGGCCGCGACCCCGGTCGGAGCTGCTCCGCGTCCCCATCGGGGCGCGCGGGGGTGGCGAGCCGGTCGTGCTCGACCTGAAGGAGGCCGCCGACGGCGGCATGGGACCGCACGGCCTGGTCATCGGCGCTACCGGCTCCGGCAAGAGCGAGCTGCTCCGCAGCCTGGTGGTCGGGCTCGCCCTCACCCACCCGCCGGAGGTCCTCAGCTTCGTGCTGGTGGACTTCAAAGGCGGCGCCGCCTTCGCCGACCTGGCAGGCCTGCCCCACAGCGGCGGCCTGATCACCAACCTGCAGGGCGACCTCGCCATGGTCGACCGGGTGCGCGCCGCCCTCCAGGGCGAGCTGGAGCGCCGCCAGCGCCTGCTCCGCCAGGCCGGCAACCTCGACGGCATCAAGCAGTACCAGGCCCGCCGGGCGGTCGATCCCAGCCTGGCGCCCATGCCCTACCTGGTGGTGGTGGTCGACGAGTTCGGCGAGCTGCTCGCCAGCCGGCCCGAATTCCTGGACCTGTTCGTGGCGGCCGGCCGGGTCGGCCGCAGCCTCGGCATCCACCTCGTGCTCGCCTCCCAGCGGCTCGACGAAGGCCGCATCCGCGGCCTGGAGGGCCATCTGCGCTATCGCGTCTGCCTCCGAACGTTCAGCCCCGGGGAATCCGCGGCGGTACTCGGGACGCCCGACGCCTACCACCTGCCGCCCTCGCCAGGTCTGGCCTGGCTCAAGGTGGACAGCTCTGTCTACCACCGCTTCAAGTGCGCCCTGGTGACCAATGCCCGCCGCGCCCGGGTGACGCCTGGCGGGCGGGCCGCGATCCTTCCCTTCGACCCCCTCGGCACCGTGGCCGTCGGCGACCCCGCCGGGCCGTTCACGACAAGCCTGGTGGAGCGCGCCGGTGGAGCGGAGTACTCCACGCGGGCCACGGATGAACCGGAGGAACGCCCCGATCGTCGGGGTGGTGCCAGCCTCGCGGTGGACGCGCCGGTGCCGGCCACCGACATGGCGGCGGCCGTGGCCGCGCTGGCCGCCGAGGGCCGCCGCGCCGGACAGGCCGCGCACCAGGTCTGGCTCCCGCCGCTGGCCGGCTCGATCCCGCTCGGCCAGGTGCCCCGCGCCACCGGAGAAGTCCAGCAGCAGCGGCCGCTGCGCCTGCGCGAGCGGCTCGTCGGCCACGCCGACCGCCACCCGGAGCCAGCCCACCCCGCCGGGCACCGCCACGCCGCGACCGGCCGGC
>DATLQA010000135.1:0-29516 GCA_035535495.1 Actinomycetota bacterium
GCCCGTCCAAATGGTGCGTCTGGTTGCGGCTCGGACTAGAAGTCCATATCGCCGCCGCCGCCCGGCATGGCCGGGGCCTTCTCCTTCTCCGGCTTGTCGGCCACGACCGCCTCGGTGGTGAGGAACAGCCCGGCGATCGACGCCGCGTTCTGCAGCGCGGAGCGGACCACCTTGGCCGGGTCGATGATGCCCGACTTGAACATGTCCACGTAGTCGCCGGTGGCCGCGTTGAGGCCGTGCACCCCCTCGAGGCCGCGAACCCGCTCGACCACCACGCCGCCCTCGAGGCCGGCGTTGAACGCGATCTGCTTCAGCGGCTCCTCGAGCGCGCGGCGCACGATGACGGCGCCGGTGGCCTCGTCGCCGGTCAGGTCGAGCTTGCTCAGCGCCTCCTGGGCCTGCAGCAGGGCCACGCCCCCACCGGGGACGATGCCCTCCTCCACCGCCGCGCGGGCGTTGGAGACGGCGTCCTCGATGCGGTGCTTCTTCTCCTTCAGCTCGACCTCGGTGGCCGCGCCGACCTTGATGACGGCCACGCCGCCGGCCAGCTTGGCGAGCCGCTCCTGCAGCTTCTCGCGGTCGTAGTCGGAGTCGGTCTTCTCGATCTCCGCCTTGATCTGGGCGATCCGGCCCTTGATGTCCTGCTCGGAGCCGCCGCCCTCGACGATGGTGGTCTCGTCCTTGTTGACGACCACCTTGCGGGCCCGGCCGAGCAGCTCGAGGCCGACGTTCTCCAGCTTGAGGCCGACCTCCTCGCTGATGACCTGGCCACCGGTGAGGATGGCGATGTCGGTGAGCATGGCCTTGCGGCGGTCACCGAACCCGGGGGCCTTGACCGCGACCGACTTGAAGGTGCCGCGGATCTTGTTGACCACCAGGGTGGCGAGGGCCTCGCCCTCGACGTCCTCGGCGATGACCACCACGGGCTTGCCGGTCTGCATGACCTTCTCGAGCACCGGCAGGAGGTCCTTGACCGCCGAGATCTTCTGGTTGGCGATCAGGATGTAGGCGTCCTCGAGCACCGCTTCCATGCGCTCCGGGTCGGTCATGAAGTGGGGCGCGATGTAGCCCTTGTCGAAGCGCATCCCCTCGACCGTCTCGAGCTCGATGCCGAACGTGTTGGACTCCTCGACGGTGATCACGCCCTCCTTGCCGACGACGTCCATCGCCTTCGCGATGACCTCGCCGATCTCGGAGTCGCCGGCCGAGATGGTGGCCGTGTGCGCGATCTCGTCGCGGGTCTCGATGTCCTTCGCCTGGTTCTTGATCGACTCGACGGCCACGTCGACGGCCTTCTCGATGCCGCGCTTGAGGCTCATCGGGTTGGCGCCGGCGGCGACGTTGCGCAGGCCCTCACGGACCAGGGCCTGGGCGAGCACGGTGGCGGTGGTGGTGCCGTCACCGGCGATGTCGTCGGTCTTCTTGGCGACCTCCTTGACCAG
This sequence comes from Actinomycetota bacterium, assembly GCA_035535495.1. GTDB lineage: Bacteria > Actinomycetota > CALGFH01 > CALGFH01 > CALGFH01 > DASUZB01. Next base: position 1,443 of record DATLQA010000135.1, read on the forward strand.
CTCGGCCCCGATCTTCTCGTACGGGTCCTCGAGCTCGATCTCCTTGGCGATCGAGACGCCGTCGTTGGTGATGGTGGGGGCGCCCCACTTCTTCTCCAGGACGACGTTACGACCCTTCGGTCCGAGGGTCACCCGTACCGCGTCGGCGAGCTGGTTCATGCCCCGCTCGAGCGCGCGCCGGGCGTCCTCGTCGAACGCGATGATCTTGGGCATGCGCAGCTACCTCCCTCTAGGCGGCGTGCCTTCGTTGTTCGATCCCTGGCGAGCGTCCAACCCGCCCGCTGGTGTGCCGACGCGGATGTTAGCACTCAAACTATGCGAGTGCTAAGGCGCCATCCCTCGGGGGTGATCGAGCCCGGATGTGATGGTTTGGGAGATACTTGCGCCGCCGGGCGGCGTGCCCGGCGCAGCCGATCACGGTCGAAAGCGAGCACCCGTTGGCCGACGCTCCTCCCGGCGCCGACGGCCGGGCGGTCGACAACCCCCCGGCCCGGCCGGGCGACCTCACCGAGGTCGGGCCCTACCGGATGCTCGGCCGCCTCGGCAGCGGCGGGATGGGCACCGTCTACCTGGCCCGCAGCCCGGCCGGAGCGAGGGTGGCGGTCAAGGTCATCCGCCCCGAGCTGGCCGGCGACGCGGCCTTCCTCGACCGCTTCCGGCGCGAGGTGCGGGCGGCCAGGCGCGTGGCCGGGTTCTGCACCGCCAGGGTGCTCGACGCGGACCTCGACGGACCGGTCCCGTACCTGGTCACCGAGTACGTCGACGGTGTCCGGCTCGACCAGGTGGTGGCCGCCGGCGGGCCGCTCGCCGCCTCCAACCTGGAGGGCTTCGCCGTCGGGGTGGCGGCCGCGCTGGCCTCGATCCACGCCGACGGGCTGGTCCACCGCGACCTCAAGCCGGGCAACGTGCTGCTCTCCTACTTCGGACCCCGGGTGATCGACTTCGGCATCGCCCACGCCCTCGACGACGCCTCCGCCGCCATCACCAGGGCAGGGATGGTCGTGGGGACGCCGGCCTGGATGGCGCCTGAGCAGTTCACCGGCGCGCCGGTGACCCCGGCGGCCGATATCTTCGCCTGGGGCGGGCTGGTCGCCTACGCCGGCACCGGGCGGCCGCCCTTCGGCACCGGCCCGGCCGGGGTGCTCGCCTATCGGATCGTGCAGCAGGCGCCAGACCTGGACGGGCTGGACCCGACCGTGCGGCGGTTGGTGGAGCGGGCCATGGCCAAGGACCCGGCGCGCCGGCCGAGCGCCCGCGGCCTGCTGATGGAGCTGCTCGGCGACGGCGCCCCCGCCGACCTCGGTGGAGCCCAGGCCGCCGTCACCCAGGTGCTGCAGCGCACCTGGGTCAAGGAGGCTCCGGCGACCGTCCCGGTGGACCGCCGGGTCCGGGCGCCTGACGGTGCGCCGGCATGGGCCGGGCCGCCGGCTCGCTCCGCCCCTGGCACGGTGCCGATGCCCCAGGCGCCGACGCCCCCCCATGGCCCGGACGGACCGCCGCCGGCCGGCTCCGGCCCACCGGGCTGGGGCGCGCCGCCGCCACCGCGCCTGCCAGGCAAAGCGCATGGCCGCACCCTGGCCGTGGCGCTGCTGATCGTCGTGCTGGCCATGGTCGCCACGTTCAGCCGCGACCAGGACCAGGGCGGGCCGACCGCGTCCACCGGGTCCGGCTCGGCGACCGGCGGGTCGGGCTCGGGATCCGAGGGCTCGGGAAGCCGGCCGGCCACCAGCCGCGCGACCGGCCCGTTCCGACCCGTCAGGGACGGCCAGTTCGAGTTCGCCGTGGCCAGGTTCTCCTGCGGCCGCCGGACGGTCGGCGCCGGCGCCAGGGTGGTCCACGCCCGGGGTCAGTTCTGCCTGGTCGTCCTGCGGGTGAGGAACGTCGGCCGGGAGCCGCGGAACCTCCTCGCCGACGCCCAGCACCTCTACGACGCCGACGGCAACCGCCACCAGGTGGCCAACGCCGCCACCTGGGCCAGCAGCCCGCAGCTGCTGACCGCCCCACGGCTCAACCCGGGCATCGCGGTCAGCGGCACCCTCGTCTACGACGTGCCCGCCGCCTTCCGGCCGCTCCGGCTGGAGCTGCACGACGCGCCGCTCAGCGGCGGGCGGAGCCTGCGGCTGGCCTGACCGCCGCGTCTCAGCGCGGCGGCCGCTTCCAGAAGTCGGCTGCCCGGCCGGGACCTGGCGCGGGGGCGGCCGGCGCCTGCCCGGCGCCCGCGAAGGCGGCGAGGGTGGCCAGGGCGCGCTCCCAGAGCCTGGCGAGCTCGCCGGCGACGACCGGCGGCTCGGCGGCGGAGCGCTCCACGTCGTCCAGCAGCGCCTCGAGCGGGCGCAGCTCGGGCGCTGGCGCCCCCACCGAGCGGAGGTCCTCCACCAGCTCGGCGAGGCGGGCGCGGAACTCGGCAACCAGCCCGCCCCGCGCATCCGGGTCCGCGCCGGCCAGCAGTGACCGCAGCTCGCCGGCCCTCCGCCGGTAGGCATCGAGCGGCACCTCCACGGGGGCGCGGCGGCGCGGGTCGGCCGAGCCGGGACGCGGCGCGCGGACGGCCCTGGCGAGCAGCGGGTTGACCGTGCGCCTGGCGGGTCCGCCGGCACCGGCCCGCTCCGCCCCGGCGGCGAGGATCCCGCCGGTCGCCGTGCCCGCCGCGACCGCCGCCATCGGCACCGCCGGCACCGACGCGAACAGGTCCCATCCTTGCGGCGCGTCCACCGGCTGGGTGACCCGGCGCAGCTTGCCGCCCTGGTTGACCACGGCGGTGTCGACCGCCACGAACGCGGTGAAGCGGCAGAGCACGCCGAAGCGGAGCGAGGTGGCCACGATGCGCCGTTCCAGGTCCTGATCGGTATCGCGGCCGGCGGCGTAGGCATCCTCCAGGTCGCGGAGGCGGCCACGGGCCCAGACCGCGGCCAGTGCCTGGTTGCCGCCGGGGCTGGCGGGCACCTCGACGCGCCACTCGCGGCCGGACGCCTCCCGGCCGCGGACGGTGAGCGCGCCCTCGGCTTGGCCACGCCAGCGGCCGGTGACCACCAGTGGCGCCCCGGCGAACAGCACCGGCAGGCGCTGGGCGGCGCCCGGCGGCGCGGCGGGGCTGAGCGAGTCCGGCTCGATCGCCAGGCCGGCGCTCTCGACCACCAGGTCGGTGAGCACGGGCGAGCCGACCCGCCGGTGGATGCGGTCCATCACCGCGTCCAGCCGGTCCTCGGACTCGACCAGCTCGCAGGCGCCGCCGCCGAGGCCGGCGAGGCGCTTGAGGAAGGCATCGTTGACGGCGGTGTCGATGCCGACGGTGAACACGCGCACGTCGCCGAGGCGCGGGCCGAGCAGCCCGAGGAGCTGGTCATCGTTGCCGACCTGCCCGTCGGTGACCAGCACGAGCACGCGCTCGCGGCCGCCCTCGGCCGCCCCGTCCGACGGGCGGCGTCCGCTCGGCACCTCGTCGGCGGCCGCCAAGCGCTCGACCCCCTGCCGCAGCGGCTCGGCCATCTCGGTGCCGCCGCGGGCCTCGACCGCGGCGAGGAACTCCACCGCCCGGAAGCGGTTGCGGTCACTCGCCGGCACCAGCCGCTCACCGTCGAGCGTGGGCGGGCGCTCCACCACGTTGTCGAACGCGAGCACGGCGAAGCGGTCGGCGTCGCCGAGGGTGTCCAGCATGCGGGCGGCCGCGCGGCGCGCCGCCACCATCTTCCAGCCGGCCATGCTGCCGGAGCGGTCGAGCACCACCACCACGTCGCGCGGCCGGGCAGGACGCGCCGCCGGCGGCGGCACCAGGGTGAGGGCGAAGGTGCCCTGGTGGGTCCCGCCACCGTCGCCGTCCCCGGCGTCGGGGACCGTGGCCAGGGCGGTGGCGACCGCCTCGTCGCCGAACGCGAGCCGGAGGACGAAGTCACGGTTGGCCCGCTCCCCCGGCTGCATCCGCACCACCCGCCGGCCGTCGCGCTCGCGGTCGCAGACGGCGTGCAGGCTGGAGGTCAGGCCGTGCAGCGGCAGGCCCGCCGGGTCGACCTCGACCTCGAGGGAGAGCCGGACCGGGTTGGGGAACCCGGGCAGCAGCACCGGCGGGGTGATGCGCGAGGCGTCGGGCACGGCGTCGGTGTCGGGCTCGGTGCCGTCCCCCACCCACGGGCCGGGCAGCGGCGTGCCAGGGATGTAGCGCGGCGCGACCACCAGCGGGAACCGGTAGGTGGCCTCGCCGTCGCTGTAGGGCAGGGGCCCGGCCATGCTCAGCCTGACCGTGGCCCGCTCTCCCGGTAGCAGGTTGCCGACCCGCATGGTGAACACGCCGGGCCGCTCCTCCTCGGCGATCGACGCCCGCCGGCCCTCGGCGACCGCTTCGTCGTAGGCGGCTCTGGCCTTGGCCCGCTCCTCCAGGACCCCCTCGACGACCCGCCCGGCAACCTCCATGCGGAAAGAGGTGACCGCCGCCCGGTCGGGCAGCGGGAAGACGTAGGTGGCCTCGAGCGGCTCGTCGTACGGGTTGGCGAACGTCTGCGCCAGCTCGGTGCTGGCCAGCAGACCGGCGGTGGCGGCGCGCACGTCGATCGCCTCGAGGGGCAGGTTGCCGCGCTCGGTGGCGAGCGCGCCGACACCGCCCTCGTCGTCGGCCGGCAGGATCCGGGCGAGGTCGTCGTCGGGGAGCAGGGGCAGGCGGGTGGCGGTCATGGAAGCTCCCTTTCGGTCGCATGGCGGTGAAGTCCCCGGGCGTGCACCACGGCGAGCAGAGGCCGGGCGGCTGCCTGCAGGGCGAGGAGGTCGTCGCCGTCCAGTGGCCCGGCCGCGCCGAGCAGCAGCATCACGCCGTCGGCGAGCTGGACGGCCTGGAGCTGGGCGGCGGCCGGCCGGGTCGGCGCGGGAGGCGTCTCGGCGGCACCCGCCTCGGTGGTGCCCGATGGCCCGGTTGCGGCGGGGGCGGCCGAGCCGTCCGCCGCGGCGGCGACGCCCGCCGCCCAGAACCTGCGCCGGCCCGTGGCGGCCGGTGGCGGCGGACCTGCCGGCGACGGCGGGCTGGGCGCGGCGGTCGCCGCCATCCCTGCCGGCGCTGCCGTCCCAGGCAGGGCGGCGGTGGTGGGCAGGTCGGCCACGCGCTCCAGCCGCTCGTCGCTGGCCGCGGCCAGCTCCTCCTGGACCTCGGCCAGCGAGCGGCCGGCCGCCTGCAGGCGCTTGATGGCGACCAGCTGCAGCAGGTGGCGGCGGCCGTACAACGCGGTGCGGCCCCGCATCGCGGCGGGTCGATCCACCAGGCCGAGGGTGGTGTACCAGCGGATCGCCCGCTGGTCGGGCAGGTCACGGACGCGGCCACTCGACTGGCCCCGGTAGCCGACCGCGAGCGCGGCGGCGACCCGGTCGGTCAGTTCACCCAGCGTCCAGGAGGCATGCTCGTCCATGGCTCCAATGTGACACTGTCATATGACACTGTCAAGTATGGGTTCAGTCGAGCTCGCGGAGGGCGTCCTCCAGGCCGCGGACGAAGGTCGGGTACGGGTAGATCAGCTGCCGCAGGGCGGCGATCGGCACCTGCCGGGCGACCGCCAGCACCAGCAGGCCGACGACCTCGCCGGCGGCGGGACCCATCACCGATCCGCCCACCAGAACGCCCCGGTCGGCGTCGGCGATCAGCTTGGCCACGCCGTGTTCGGCACCTGGCCCGTGGATCCAGCCACGCGCGGAGGACGAGGTGGCGGCCACGCCGGTGCGGACCGCCAGGCCGGCCTCGCGGGCCTGGGCCTCGGTCATGCCGACGCTGCCGACCTCCGGGTCGGTGAAGGTGACCCTCGGCAGCGCGGTGTAGTCGGCCGGCGCATGATCCCGCCCGAGCACGTCCGCCGCCGTGATCCGCCCCTGGTAGACGGCCAGATGGGTGAACGCCCCGTGGCCGGTGACGTCGCCGACCGCCCAGACGCCGTCCGCCGCCCGCAGGTGCTCGTCGACCTCGATTGAGCGGGCCTCGGCGTCCAGTCCGGCGGCGTCCACCCCGAGGGAGGCGAGCTGCAGCCGCCGGCCGGTGGCCACCAGCAGCTGCTCAGCGTCCAACCGACGCCCGTCGGCCAGCTCCACGGTCACCTTGCCGTCGGCCCGGTGTACCGCCTGCGCCCCCACGCCGGTGTGCAGCGCGATGCCCTCCTCCCGCAGCACCTCGCCCACGGCCGCGCTGTTCTCCGGCTCCTCCAAGGGCAGCGCGCGGTCGGCCACCTCGACCACCGCCACCTCGGTGCCGAAGCGCCGGAAGGTCTGAGCCAGCTCCAGCCCGATCGGGCCGGCACCGAGCACCACCAGCGACGCCGGCAGCTCCTCGGCCTCGATCGCCTCCCGGTTGGTCCAGTAGCCCGCCTCGGCCAGCCCCTCGATCGGCGGCGCGGCCGGCTCCCCGCCGGTGGCGATCACCAGCCCGCGCCTGGCCCGGTACCGCTCGCCGTCGACCTCGACCTCGCGCGGCCCGATGATGCGCGCCTGGCCGCGCAGGAAGGTGCCGCCCTTGGATCGGAAGCGGTCGACCGCGGCCTGGTCGTCCCAGTCGTCGGTGGCCTCGCGCACCCGCGCCACCACCGGCGCCCAGGACGGCGAGACCCGCGCCTGGCCGGCCAGGCGGAGCACCCTGGACGCCTCGGCCAGGGAGTTGCCGGCCCGCACCATGATCTTGGAAGGGATGCATCCCCAGTACGGGCATTCTCCGCCGACCAGCTTCCGCTCGATGCCGAGGACGTCCATGCCGGCCTCGGCGGTGCGCCCGGCCACCTCCTCGCCGCCGACGCCGAGGCCGATCACGATCAGGTCGTGCTCGTTGGTCACGGTTCCTCCCTCCATCGCCGCGGCACCGACCGGGCTCGGACCCTACCGCCAGCCAAGGTCAGGATCGCACGTCGCTCCCCTCAGGCAACCGAGGTGAGCAGGTCGGGCCGGACCGGGCCGAGCGCCTCCTCGAGTGCATCGATGTTGGGACGGACGGTGACGGTGGCGTCCACGCGGCCGTCGAGCACCTCGATCGTCTTGAGACCATGACCGGTGACCAGGGCCACCACCCGCTCGCCCTGGCGCAGCGCCCCGGCCGCGGCGAGCCGGGCGAGGGTGGCGACGGTCACCCCGGCGGCGGTCTCCCCGAACACGCCGGCGGTACGGGCGAGCAGACGGATCGCCTCGACCACCTCCTCGTCCGACACCGCCTCGATGCGCCCGCCGGTGGAGCGGACCACCGCCAGCGCCTCGACCCCGTCGGCCGGGTCGCCGATGCCGAGCGACTTGACGATGCCGCTCGGCTTGACCGGCAGGACCTCCTCGCGGCCGGCGGCGAACGCCGCCGCGACCGGGTCGCAGCCGTCCGACTGGGCACCGTGCACCCGCACCGGGCCGCCGTCCACCAGCCCGGCCTCGGCGAGCAGGCCGAACCCCTGGTGCACCTTGGTCAGCAGCGCGCCAGAGGCGATCGGGACGACCACGTGGTCAGGCAGTGACCAGCCGAGCTGCTCGGCCACCTCCAGCCCGACCGTGAGCGAGCCCTCCGCGTACCAGGGCCGGAGGTTGACGTTGACGAAGCCCCAGCCGAACGCCTCGGCGGCCTGGGCCGAGAGCCGGTTCGCCTGGTCGTAGGAACCCTCGACGGCCACCACGGTGGCCCCGAAGGCGGCCGCGGAGGCGACCTTGCCCACCTCCAGATCGGCCGGGATCACCACCACGCAGTCGAGCCCCTGCGCGGCGGCCGCCGCGGCGGTCGCGCCGGCGAGGTTGCCGGTCGAGGCGCAGGCCACGGTGGACAGCCCCAGCTCGCGCGCCTTGGCAAGGGCGACGGCGACCACCCGGTCCTTGAACGAATTGGTCGGGTTGCCAGTGTCGTCCTTCAGCCACAGCGGCCCTGGGACGCCGAGCGCCTCGGCCAGTCGCGGGGCCGGCCGCAGGGGCGTGAGGCCGGGGGCGAGGTCCCCACGGCCCGGTCGGGCCGGCAGCAGCGGCTGGTAGCGCCAGATCGACGGCGGCCCGGCGGCGACCTGGCCCGGGTCGAGCCGGTCCGCCGGCCTGGGACCCCGGTCCACGTCGAGTGGGCCGAGACAAGCGGGACAGACGTGTCGCAGGCCCTGCGGGTAGCCGGTGCCGCAACCGCGACAGCGGAGCACCACCTCGCGCGCCTGCTCGGCAACGAAACCATCACGATCGGCGGCCGAGCCGCGCTCCGCCGGGTGCGTCGGACCGCCGGGGACGGCCGGGTGGTCGGGACGGGCATCGGTCATGGCCGTGACCTCCTGCGCATCTGCGAAGCAGCTCAGCCCCGGCCTGTGCGCGTGCAGTGTGCACGCGGCCACAGACTGTGACCAAGCCGCTTCCGGCGATCGCCCTGCGCCGCGGTCACGTCAACCGCTCGGCGCATCTGTCCCCTGACCGGCGCACCCTGCGCCGGCCGGGGTCGGAGTTGGCACCGTTCCCCCTGGTAGGGAGGTTGCCGGGGCTTCGTCGGGCCGAGTCCCTCCGCCCCTCTTGATGCGTCGCCGTCGTCGGTTTGTCAGGGCCAGCTTGCCCTGGCATGTTCGAAGGCGTCAACGTCAACGGGCGTCAGAGCCGATGATGAAGGGAAACAACGGTAGCCCCGGCGGTGGCGAACAGGCGCCACCCCGAGCCAGGAGACGGCGGTGACCCAACTCGACACGTGGGAGTGGTTCGGCAACCGGACCTTCCACTACAGCCAGTTCGAGCCGCTCGCCAAGCTGCGCTCGGCCCGCGAGCGCACCGGCACCACCATCTCGGTCTGCCTGCCGGCGCGCAACGAGGCGGCCACCATCGGCCCGATCGTGCGGGTGCTGCGCAGGGCGCTGCTGGAGCGGTCGCGGCTGGTGGACGAGATCGTGGTCATGGACGGGGGGTCGGACGACGACACCGTGGCGATCGCCACCGCCGAGGGCGCGATCGTCTATCGCGAGCAGGACGTGCTGCCCGAGCTGGGACCGGTCTCCGGCAAGGGCGAGGGCCTCTGGAAGAGCCTGTACGTCTGTGGCGGCGACCTGATGTGCTGGATCGACGCTGACATCCGCAACATCCACCCCCGCTTCGTCTACGGGCTGCTCGGACCGCTGCTCACCGACCCGGGGGTCGTCTACGTCAAGGCCTTCTACGAGCGCCCGCTGCAGGAGCGGAGGACGCTGCGGGCGACCGGCGGCGGGCGCGTCACCGAACTGGTCGCCCGGCCGCTGGTCAACCTGTTCTGGCCCGAGCTGGCCGGCTTCGTCCAGCCCCTCTCCGGGGAGTACGCCGGGCGCCGTGAGGTGCTGGAGCAGATCCCGATGATCTCCGGCTACGGCGTCGAGCTGGGCATGTTGATCGACATCGCCCGCTACTCCGGGGCCAACGCCATGGCCCAGGTCGACCTGGAACGGCGGGTACACCGCAACCAGGACGTGCAGGCGCTGTCCAGGATGAGCTTCGGCGTCCTCCAGGCGGCGCTCAGCCGGCTGGTCGACGAGGGCAAGGTGGCGCCGGACTCCTGGTCGACCACGCTGTTGCAGTTCGCCAACCGGCTACGCGAGTACAACATGGAACCGCGCGAGCTGGCCATCACCCAGCGCCCGCCCATGGCCACGCTCGACAGCTACCGGCAGCGTCGCAGCGCGCCCGCGGCCGGGTCGAGCGCCTGACGGCGATGCCCACGCTGGCCCTGGCCGAGGCGGGGCCCCTGCTCGACCGGCTCGACCCGGTGGTGCTGTTCTCGGACGTGGACGGGACCCTGGTCGGCAGGGACGGGTCGCTCCTTGCCGATCTCGACGGCCGTCCCACCCTGGCCGCGGCGGAGGCGCTGGTGGCGGCGGGACGGGCGGGCCTCGACGTGGTGCTCGTCTCCGGCCGGACCCGCGCCCAGCTGTTCGAGGCGTGCCGGCTGCTCGGCCTGCGAGACGCCATCGGCGAGCTGGGGGCGGTGCTGGTGCTCGGCCGCGAGGCCGAGCTGCAGTGGGGCGCCTGCCCGCGCGACCTCGGCGCCACTCCCGCCGAGGCGCTGGCCCGCTCGGGCGCGCTGGCGGCGCTGCTCGACGCCTACGCCGGCCGCCTGGAGCCGCACACCCCCTGGACCGATGGGCGCCAGGGCACCGCCCTGCTGCGCGGCAGCGTGGAGGTCGGCGAGGCCGACGCGGTGCTGGCCGCGCGCGGCTTCGGCTGGGCGCGGGTGCTGGACAACGGCCGGCTGCGTGGCCGCTACCCGCACCTCGGCGGCGGGGAGGCGCACGCCTACCACCTGCTCCCCGCCGGTGTCGGCAAGGCGGCCGCCGCCGCCGCCTACCTGGCCAGGCGCGGGCTCGCGGCCCACCAGGCCGCCGCCATCGGCGACGCCCCCGCCGACCTGGAGGTTGGCGCGGTCACCGGGGCGATGTTCCTGGTCGCCAACGGCGCCTGGGCGGCCGGCGAGCGCGCCGAGCCGGTGGTGGTGACCCCGTCGCCGGCCGGCGACGGCTGGGCCGAGGCGGTGCTGGCGCTGGCCGGGCGCCGCCGGCGCGGCGACGCCACTGTCCAGAGCGGGTGACCGGCGCCGGGACTCAGCGAACGTCCAGGACCACGGTGTTCAGCAGCTTGTCGGCGATCGTCTGGCGGCGGTCGTCCCAGAGCGGCATCAGGTACCCGATGTTGCAGATCAGCCCGTCGATCGTGTGGGCGACGTCCCGCACGAAGGACATGCCGCCGCCGACCGGCTGGCCGTCGGCCATCCGCACCAGGCGCAGGCCGATGATGCGCTTGCCCCACGACTGGCCGGTCGTGCCCTGCAGGTACCAGCGGTTGTAGGCGACCAGCACGAGCTGGAGGGCGAACGCGGCCGTGAGCAGCGAGAACATCAGCGCCAGCTCCGCCTGGCCGGGCTGCCCGCCGTCGCTGCTGCTGACCGCCACGGGGATGACCGCGATGGCGACCAGGATCACGGTGGGAACGGAGACGAAGATGAGGTCGAGCAGGTAGGCGCCGACCCGGGCGCCCCAGCCACCCAGCTTGCGGCCCATGAAGTAGCCGGCCGGCTCCTGGGGGGCCACCGGCTGCTGGGAGCCCACCGGCTGCTGGGCCGGGTAGGAGGGAGGACCTCCCGGCTGGTCCGCCATGGCCGGCCCATCTCCTTTCCCACCATGGGCAACGAGCGGCGGGATTCTACTGCCTTGCCGGGTTGCCGCCCGGAGTGGGCGACCTCGGCCGCGTTGACGCCTGGCCGACGGTGCACGAGAGTCGGGGCGTGGAGACCGCAACCCAGACGCTGCACCGGCTCACGTCCTACGACCAGTCTGGCCGCGACTGGACAGAACCGGTCGACGACCCTCGCGTGGTGCAGGACCTCGAGGTCAACGACCTGGCTCACCTGCCGTGGTTCTTCAAGCGGTACGCGCGGCCGCTGCCCCGCGTGGCGCTGGACCGCGACCTGCCGGCCACCACCGCCCCGGCCGTCGCCGTGCTCGCGGGCACCGCGGACGTCGCCGCCCACACCGAACTGGACCTGCCGCACCTCTCCCGGTTGTTGCATCTGTCCGCCGGGGTGGTGCGCACGGCGGCGCGGCCGTACGGCACCTTCCTGTTCCGCGCCGCCGGGTCCGCGGGCGGCCGCTTCCCCCTCGAGCTGTACGTCGCGGTGCCCGACGGCACGCCGCTTCCGGTGGGCGTCCACTGGTATGACCCGCACGAGCACGCCCTGGTCCAGGTCGGACCGCCGCCGCGCGCGGGCGTGCCCGCCGTGGTGGTCACCGGCGTCCCGTGGCGCACCGGCTGGCGTTACCGCGAGCGCGGCTACCGGCACGTGTACTGGGACGCGGGCACCATGCTCGCCCAGCTGCTCGCGTCCGCCGACTCCGCGGGGCACCCCGCGTCGCTGCACACCCGCTTCCCGGACGCGGCGGTCGCCGCGCTCGTCGGCGCGGACGGTGTGCACGAGTGGCCGGTGGCCGTCGTCGCCCTCGGCGACGGCATGCCCGCACTCGACGCGACGGGCCCCGCCGCCGCCGGCGACGTCGACGCCGCACCGGTGGAGTTCCCGCTCGCCACGGCCGCGCAGCGGGCCGGGGAGGCCGGCACGCTCGGGCCGGCGTGGGACCGCGGCGCCCCGGTCGACGTGCCTCAGCAGTGAGCCGACCCGGTCGAGGTCGTCGTGCTCGCGCGCAGCTCGCAGCGCCGCATGGACCCCACCCGCGGGCTGCCGGCGAGCCTGCTGCGCACCTGCCTGCGCGTGGCGCTGCGCGGCGTCGCCGTCCCGCACCGGATCGTGGTGCACGACGTCGAGGGGCTTCCGCCAGGGGTCTACCGCTGGCCGGAGCTGTCGGCCCCGGCGCGCCCTGGCGCGATGCGCGACGAGCTGTACCGGGTGTGCCTGGAGCAGGGGCTCGCCCGCGACGCGGCGTTCGTGGTGATCGCCGCGACCGACGTCGGCGCGCTCGACGACCGGGAGTACCGCGAGGCGCAACTCGCCGCCGGCCTGGTAGAGGGGAGGCTGCACCTGCTCGCCTACGGCCTCGGCGCGGGCGCCTCCGGGATGACGTTCGTCGACAGCGAGGTGCCCGCGCTGCTTGGCGAGCCGCTGGACGCGCTGCTGTTCACCTGCGTCGGCGTGCCGGCGTACACGCCGGCGACCGGCGGCCTACCCGGTGCGGCGACCGCCGTCCGCATGGTGGCGCCGCGGATCGGGGATCAGGCGGCGTCGCTGTCGAGCAGGTCGGAACCGTAGTCGACCAAGCGCTGCCAGCAGAACAGGAAGACGATCTTGGCGACCGCCACCAGCGGGACCACCACCAGCATGCCGAACAGGCCACCGCCGGCCGCCCCCAGCAGCAGCGCCAGCATGACCACCACCGGGTGGAGCCGCACCGTCCGTCCCATCACGTTCGGTGAGATGAGGTGGTTGTCGATCTGCTGGACCACGGTGAGCACCACCACCGCCAGCAGGGCCTTGACCGGCTCCCCGTTGAGCAGCGCGATCACCACCGCCAAGCCGCCGCCGATGAACGGCCCGATCAGCGGGACCAGGTTGAAGAGCCCGGCCACCAGCCCGACCAGCAGCCAGAAGGGCAGGTGGATGAGGTACAGGCCGATGCTGGACGCGACCCCGACGAACAGCGCCACCAGGAGCTGGCCGCGGAAGAACCCGCCCACCGTCTTGCCGATGCGCTCGCCGAGCGCGCCCATCTCGTCCCGGTTGGCGGGCGGGATCATGGCGAGCGCGCCGCGTTGCAGGCGCGGTAGGTCGACCAGCAGGTAGAAGGCCATGATCGGCCCGAGGATGAGGATCACCAGGGCGTGCAGCAGCGAGGTGGTGAACGAGCCCAGCCCGGTGAGGTACCTGGTCACGGTCTGCCGGTTGCCGGCCTCGCTGAGCCACTCGCTGACCCGTCCGGCGTCGAGGTTGGGCTCCCAGTTCTGGCCGAAGCGCTGCCCCAGGCGGGTGACCTGGCCCTGGACGTCTTCGACGTAGGCCGGGAAGTCGCCGGCCACGGCCACCGCCTGGCGGCTGGCCAGCGGGATCACGAACGACAGCACCAGCGCCACCACCGCCACGAACAGCAGGTAGACGATGGCCGCACCGACCACCCGCGGAGTGCCGCGGCGCTCCAGCGCGGAGACGACCGGGTTGAGCAGGTAGACCACCAGCAGCGCGATCAGCAGCGGGGGCAGGACCGGGCTGACGAAGCCAAGCAGGCGAAGGACCAGCCAGCCGAACAGGAGGACGCCGATGCCGGCCCAGGCGGCGATGCCGGCGCGGATGAAGCGGTCGTACGCGGAGACCTGCGGCTTGGGTTTGAGCAGCGGCGTGCGCGCCAACTCCTCCGTTCCCTGCGTCATGGCGCGCTCCTCGCCGCTCGCGACCCCGGTTCCCGAGCGCTTTGGGACTTGCCCCGGTGCCGACAATAGGAAGAGGGAATACCAGCATACGCAACCCCTGGCGACCCGGAAAGGCACAGGTAGATGGCCGAACTCGTGGTAGCTTCCAACCGCGGACCCGTCCAGTTCGACCTCGACGAAGACGGCAACCTGCGGCCCGGAAGGGGGGCGGGCGGGATGGTCGCCGCCCTCGGCCCGGCGCTCGCCGGGCAGGCGGGCACCTGGGTCGCCGCGGCCATCACCGAGGGTGACCGGGTGGCCGCCAGGCGGGCCGGCCGCACCGGCCGCCGCCGCCGCGTCGACCTGCTGGCAGGCCCCGTGCAGCTCCGCAGCCTGGTGATCGACCCCCGCGAGTACCAGGGCTACTACAACCGGGTCTCCAACCGGACCATCTGGTTCCTCCAGCACTACCTGTTCGACGTCCCCAGGCACCCGCGCTTCGACCGGAGCTTCCGGCTCGCCTGGAAGAGCTACCAGAACGTCAACCAGGCCTTCGCCACCGCCTGCGACGAGGAGGTGGACCGGGGCGGCAACGTCTTCGTGCAGGACTACCACCTCTGCCTGGCCCCGGCGATGCTGCGGACGCGCCGCACCGACATCGGGATCGGCCATTTCACCCACTGCCCGTGGGCCGACCCGGGGCACTTCGCGATGCTGCCCAACGCCGTCGCCGGCCAGCTCCTGGAGGGAATGCTCGGCGCCGACCTGCTCGGCTTCCTGGTACCGCGGTGGGCACGCAACTTCCTGCGCTGCTGTCAGGACGCCGGCTACGTGGTCGACCGGGAGCGCGGCACGGTCCAGGCGGGCGACGGCCGCCAGGTCCACGTGCGCGCCTACCCGCTCGGGATCGACGCCGACGACCTGCGCGCCCGCATCGCCAGCTCCGGCACCCAGGCCAAGCTCCGGGCCATGCGTGAGCTGGCCAACCGGCGCAAGCTGATCGTGCGGGTCGACCGCATGGAGCTGTCCAAGAACATCCTCCGCGGCCTGGAGGGCTACGCCATCTTCCTGGAGCAGAACCCCCGCGCCCGCCAGCGGGTGGTCCACTTCGTGCTCGCCTACGCGTCACGGCGCGACCTGCCCGAGTACCAGTCCTACACCGCCGAGGTGAAGCAGGCCGCCGAGGCGATCAACGAGCGTTTCCGGACCCGGACCTGGGAGCCGATCGTGCTCGAGCTGCGCGACGACTACCCGCGCGCGTTGGCCGCCATGGCCGTCGCCGACGTGCTGGTGGTCAACCCCGTCTGGGACGGCATGAACCTGGTCGCCAAGGAGGGCCCGACGGTCAGCGGGTGCGACACGGTGCTGGTGCTGTCGCGCAACGCCGGCGCCGCCGACGACCTGGGCGACGGCGCCATCCTGGTCAACCCGTTCGACACCGCCGAGCTGGCCGAGGCGCTGGCCACGGCCATCGCCATGCCGGCCGACGAGCGCGCCAAGCGGGCCGAGCGCCTGCGCGAGGGCGCCAGCGCGCTGCCGCCACAGGATTGGTTCAGCCGCCAGCGCGAGGACCTGGAGGAGCTGCGCGGACGGGCTGGCCAGCACCACTGACCCGGGTCGAGCGGCGCGGTCTCGGTCAGGGCCGGTAGTCGCGGCCGACCACGGCGTGCAGGTCGACCGCGCGGGACAGCCGTTGCGGAGCGGGTTCGACCTGCTTGAACTCGGGGAAGCGGCGTTGCAGGCCGAGCGCGTCGGCGAGGTGGCCTTCGCTGTAGTAGAGCCGTGACACCGGGAACTCGCCGAGGGCCAGCTGGGTGGCGACCACGTCGTAGCCGACGCGGCGCAGCCTGGCGGCGACGTCGGTCGCCGCACCCGCGCTCCACGAGCCGTTCAGCACCTGGACGGTGACGTCGTGGATCTGCCCGAGGCTGGTGCCGGTGGCGGCCGGCTCGGTCCCGCTCGGCGGCCTGGTCGTCGTGGTCGTCGCCGTGGTCGAGGTGGTCCCGCTGGTGGTGGTCGGCCTCGGCGCGGCCGTGGTCACCGGCGCGACCGCCGCCGCCGGCGGGCGGGCCGGCGTCCCGGCGCCGAGGTAGCGGTCGACCACCCAGAACAGGGCGAGGAAGGCGACGAGCACCGCCGCTGCCCGAGCGGTCGGACCGGGTCGCAACCTGACCTCCCTGTCAGTCGTGAGCACGCCGGCCACCCGCCGGCGGGAGCGACCCGGCTAGCTGCCGGCGGGCGGCCCCG
The DNA here is from genome assembly GCA_035535495.1 of Actinomycetota bacterium. Classification (GTDB taxonomy): domain Bacteria; phylum Actinomycetota; class CALGFH01; order CALGFH01; family CALGFH01; genus DASUZB01. Next base: position 17,439 of record DATLQA010000135.1, read on the forward strand.
TGCTCCCCGGCGCCACCGCCTCGCCCACAGTGCCCGCTGGAGCGGCAGGGACGCGAGCGGCGCGCTGACGCCGCCTAGCCGCCCGTTGGCGCTGCAACCGCTTGACCAGCATCGGGTCCGCGGCGAGCGCCGCCGGCTCGTCGATCAGCCGGCTCAGGAGCTGGTAGTAGGCGGTCGGGCTGATCCCGAACTGGCGCCGGATGGCCTCTTCCTTGGCGCCCGCATACTTCCACCACTGCCGCTCGAAGGCGAGGACGGCCGACATGCGCTCCGGTGCTGGCGTCGCCTCGGCCATGGTTGGAGCGCCCTCCTTAAGTACGAGGTCGGTACTTCTTCGGACTCGACGGCGCCGACCAACACAAGCCACCCGCGCCTGGACCGCAACATGTTGTGGTCGAAGGTCACCATAACCCCACATCTGGTAGAGGGCAAGCCCGTCCTGAGAACCTTTGACCACCAGGGGATTTGGTTCCGGCGGCCCAGAGGCGTACGCTCCGCACTCGCCTGGTCACGAAATGATCACCGGACAGCTACGTTTCGCACTGCCGACGTGAGCCGTATCCCGCAGTGACCTGCGGGAGCGGGAGACCCGCAGCCCCCAACGATCTGCTGCGGAAATCGGATCCCTCCGGCCCCTCCGGAGGTCAGGGCGCCCCCCACTTCCCCCAGAGTCAGCCCTGTCAGTACCGGATCCCGTCGCCCGCAGGCCGACGAAAGGAGAGCTTGCCTTGTCGCCATGCGCTCGACGGGTCCCGCACCGCCGAGAGCCGCGTCGTCTCACGCGGGCGTTGCTGCTCACCGCCGTGGTCCTCCCACTGGCCGGCCTCTGGATGGCACCGATGCCGGCCGGGGCCCAGCCCGCCTCCAGGCAATCCCTGGAGCAGCAGCTCGACCGGCTCAACCAGGAAGCCGACCAGCTCGTCGAGGACTATCTCGAGCAGAAGGCCGCCCTCGACAGCATCCGCAAGGACATCGCCGGGCTGCGGGACCGCACCAGCAAGGCGGAGAAGGATTACCGCGGCCTCCAGGCCGCCGTCAGCGCGCAGTGGACCGCGGCCTACGTCCGCGGGACCGGCACCGACATCGCCAGCCTGCTCGGCGCGGGCGACCCGACCGTCGCGCTGCAACGGATGCAGTCACTCGAGCTGCTCGCCCAGCGCAACGAGGACATGGCCGTCTCGCTCCAGGCGGCCAGGCGGTCCTATGACGACAGCAGGTCCACCCTGGTCGGGGCGGAGAAGCGCCAGGCCGCCGAGGTCGCCCGTCTCGCCGCCAAGACCGCCAAGGTCAAGGACGCCGTACGCCGCACCGAGGCGCTGCTGGCCAGGATGAACTCCGCCCAGCGGGCGCGGGTGGTCGGCTCGGGCTCAGGCGGCGGCTCCACGCCGGCCGCGCCGCTGCCCAACCTCCCCCCGGCCAGCGGCGGCGCCGCCAAGGCGGTCGCCTACGCCAAGGCGCAGATCGGCAAGCCCTACGCCTACGGCGCGGCCGGGCCGGGCAGCTTCGACTGCTCCGGGCTGACCATGATGGCCTGGGCGCAGGCGGGGGTCAGCCTCCCCCACTCCAGCCGGGACCAGTACTCCGTCACCCGCCGCGTCTCCCGCTCCGAGTTGCGCCCCGGCGACCTGGTCTTCTACTACACCCCCATCTCCCACGTCTCCATCTACGTGGGCAGCGGCATGCGCGTCACCGCCACCCACACCGGCTCGACCGTCAAGCTGCAGTCGCTCGGCACCTCGATCGTCGGCTACGGCCGCCCGATGTAGCGCCTCCCGACCCGCCGCCGTCGCGCTCACCCCCCCGACGCGCACAGCGGCAAGCGCGAACGGCCCGCGGTCACGCGGGCCGTTCGCAGCTGTAGGCAACCGCCGCCCGGGCGGCGGCTCCTACGGGTAGAGGCCGCGGGTACGGTGCGCCTCGGCCACCCGGCCGACCCCGATCACCTGGGCGGCCTGGCGGAGGCTCAAGTCCTTCTCCTGGGCCAGGGCGGTGACCTCGGCCCAGGCACGCTCCATCACCTGGCGCATGCGCGAGCTGACCTCGTCCTGGGACCAGAACCAGGCCTGCAGGTCCTGCACCCACTCGAAGTAGGAGACGGTGACCCCGCCCGCGTTGGCGAGCACGTCCGGCACGACCAGGCAGCCCCGGTCGTCCAGCACCTTGTCGGCGGCCGGGGTGGTGGGTCCGTTGGCCGCCTCGACCACGATCCCGGCCTGGACGGTGTCGACGTTGTCGGCCCGGATCACGCCCTCGAGGGCGGCTGGCACCAGCACGTCCACGTCCAGGGCGAGCAGCTCCTCGTTGCTGATGCGGTCGGCACCAGGGAAGGTGGCCACCGTGGTCGACCCGGTCTCGCGGCGGTGCCTGGTCAGCGCCTGCGGGTTCAGCCCGCGCCGGTTGAGGACGCCGCCGCCCACGTCGGACACGGCCACCACCGTGCAGCCGGCGTCGTGCAGGTGGGCCGCGACCCCGGAGCCGACCTTGCCGAACCCTTGGATGGCCACGGTCACGTCGGAGGGGCGGAGGCCCCGCTCGCGCAGCGCGGCGAACAGCGCGTAGGTAACGCCCAGGCTGGTCGCCCCGCCACGGCCCTCTGAGCCGCCGATGGCGAGCGGCTTGCCGGTCACCACCCCGGGCACCGAGTAGCCCTTGTTCATCGAGAAGGTGTCCATGAACCAGGCCATGATCTGCTCGTCGGTGTTCACGTCGGGCGCCGGGATGTCCTTCTCCGGTCCCATGAGGGGCAGCAGCTCCGCCGCGTAGCGGCGGGTGAGCCGCTCCAGCTCCGCGGCCGACAGGCTGGCCGGGTCGACCACCACACCGCCCTTGGCCCCGCCGAACGGGATGCCGATCACCGCGCACTTCCAGGTCATCCACATGGCCAGGGCCTTCATCTCGTCCAGGGAGACCATCGGGTGGTAGCGGATGCCGCCCTTGGCCGGCCCGCGGGTGACGTTGTGGTGGACCCGGTAGCCCTCGAACACCTCCAGGCGGCCGTCGTCCCTGCGTACGGGAATGGCGACGGTGAGCACCCGCTTGGGGGTGGCCAGCAGGTCGCGCATCCCCTGGTCGAGACCGAGTACGTCCGCGGCCGCCTCGAGTTGTTGCAACGCCGCCTCCCAGGCGCTGGTCGACTCGCGCATGGTCAGGTCCACGTGACGTCGCCTCCCCCGGGCCGGCCTCGTTGCCGTCGCCGTATGCTGCCGAGCGTCGGCTACCACGTCGATCGACGCTTCGACCATCTCGACCGGCCGCGGGTGGACAGCTTGGCCTAAGCCGCCGAGGAGGCCCAAGCGGCACACCTGGACAGGGAACCCCGCGGCGATGGCGCCAGGAGCGCGGCGCGTGCACGATGTGAGCACGATGCGGGACGCCTTCGACGCAGGGCCGGGCAGGGCCGGGCCGTACAACGTCACCATCCCCCGCCGCAAGGTCACCGGGACCGCGCTCGGGATGTTCTCGACGGTCCTGCTCATCTGGTGCTTCTCCCACGTCCTGATCGCGCCGCTGGCGCTGGCGGTCGGGGAGCTGGCCCTCGACGACCGCTGGACCGGGCTGGTGGTCGGGTCGGTGGTCTGGACCCTGAGCGGCGCGCTGGTGCTGGTCCGCCCGATCGAGACCTTCGTGGGCCGGCTGCTGTTCCGCCTGCGCCGCCCCGACCGCGCGCAGCTGACCCGGCTCACCCCGATCTGGCTGGGCGTCTGCCACCAGGCGGGCGCCGACCCTGGCCGCTACCTGCTCCGGGTCGAGCCGAGCGAGACGCTCAACGCGTTCGCCATCGGCGGCCACTTCGTCGCCGTCACCAGGGCGGCGCTGCGCCTACCAGACGACATGCTCGAGGCGGTCATCGCCCACGAGCTCGGCCACCACCGTGACCTCCACCCGGTCGCGACCGGGCTCGGCTGGTGGTACGGGCTGCCGTTCCAGGCGGCCGACTGGCTGCTGCGCCGCATCCGCTTTGCCACCGCGTTCGGAGCGCGCGTCTTCTCCTACCTGCGCACCACCCGCGGCGAGGGCGGCATCGACGGCCTGCTCGGCCTGCTCGCCGCCTTGGTGGTGGTCGGCGCGCTGGTGGTCGCGGGCATCGCCACCATCCTGCTCCTTGGCGTCGTCTGGCTGCCGCTGGCACTGGTGGTGTGGACCTCCCGGCTGCTCTCGGCGGCGCTCTCCCGTGCCGCCGAGTACGCCGCCGACCGGCATGCCGTCGAGCTCGGCTTCGGCCCCGGTCTGGCCCGCATGCTCGAGCTGCTGCGCCGCACCGAGGAGCAGAGCCCGAGGCCCCGCGGCCTGCAGGCCCTGCTGCGTAGCCACCCGGCCTGCGCCGACCGGCTGGCCGCCATCAGGGAGCTGACCGCAGCGGGCCCGAGGCGCGGGCCCGGTGGCCAGGGACTCGGGGCTCGGGCCAGGCCCTGAGCGGGGCGGCGCGGATTCCGCGGCGGCTTGCCGTGGCAACCCTGTCATCGACGGGTCCCGCGAGGTTTGCCCGCGGGCCTCGCGACCCGGGACCAGTCGGGTCGCGAGGCCGCGGTGTCGGACGCCCGGGGCCGGGTCGGTGGGGGTGGGAGACCACCAATCCGGCCGCCGGGCGACCTGATCGGGCCGGGCCGCCGTCGCGGGACGCAGCCCGGCGCCGGTTCACCCTGCGCGCTGCTGCTGGGAGGGAACAGGATCGTGCCGTCCGAGCTGGGGAGGACGGTCCCCTCCCGGCTGGGACGTCGACGACGGCCAGAGGTCGAGCAGCCGTGCCAGCCAGACCGGTGGCGCCGCGTGCCGGCCCTGGTAGCGCATGGCGCCGCGGAGCCCGATCCCGCCGGCGATCAGGAGCAGCCCGACGGTGAGCGCGGCCGGGTGCGCGCCGGTGGCGGGCAGGACGCCGCCCGCCGGCACGGCGCTGGCCGCGCTGACCGTCGCGGTGTCCTCCGCGCAGGGGCGGCTGACCAGCTGGCGGGCGGTCATGATCACGGTGGGGCCGCTCTTCTTCCAGGCGGTCACCTCCACCATGCGGCGGGTGCGCAGGTCGAGCCGGAGCGCCGCCTGGAAGGATCCGTCTCCCCGCGTGTTGGCCGGTACCGGCCCGGCGAGCACCTGGCCGTTGCGCACGTCCCTGACCATCACCAGGACCACCCGGTCGGGGAACTGGCTACCCGCCACGGTGAGCCCCTGGCAGCTCGGGGTCGAGCGCAGGGTCTGCTCGGCCCAGGCCGGCGCCGCCAGCACGGCGACCAGCATCAGGGGACCGACCACCAGGGGGAGACGTCGCACGATTGCTCCTTTCGGCAGCCGTGGGCGGTGGCTCGCTCACCGAAGCACCGTGGACTGGTAGGGGACTCGGGACGATGGGGAACTTTGACGAATATGACAGCTGAGCCTCAAGAGACCCCTTCGAGCTAGGTATCTGATTAGCCCAGCCCCTCATCCCGTGCCTACCGGCTGACCAGGCCCTTCGCAGCTCGTCGCTGCGCCAACGGTCGCTTCGGCGGGTTCACGGAGCCGGAAAATAGCCCGTCAGCCTCGCGCTAGGGCCGCCGGTCGCTGACCGGCGAGCTGGTCGGCGGTTCAACTTTCATGCCAGGCACGCCGATATGGACAGGGGCGGGCGCGGCTCCGATCGGCCTGGCGCGTGGACCGGGCGTCGAGAGGAGGCCCACTGGACATGGTCCACGGCAACCTCGCCGGGTCTCGCTGCTCGCGCCCGCCCTCAGCGGAGCGCGGCAGCGCCAGGGACCGCCACCTGGACGCTCAGGCGGCGCTCCGCGCCACCACCAGCTTGTCGACCGCCGATTCGGCGCCCCATAGCTCCCCTGGCCGGCCGAGCAGCTGACGGACGCGCGCGTCGGCGGTGGGCAGCGGGAAGCTGGTGAACCGCTCGGCCGCCGGGTCGAAGCGGACCAGCGCGTTGGCGCCGAAGTCGCTGAGCCACACCAGGTCACGGTCGTCGACGTAGACCGCGTAGGGCTGGGGGTTCTGGCCGGGCAGCCGCCACTCCCGCCAGCGGCCGGTGGCGGGGTCGTAGCGTCCCAGCCGGCCGGCGTTCCACTCGCTCACCCACAGCCTGCCCCTGGAATCGGACCAGACCCGCCTGGCGCCCTGGTCGCGGGTTGGCGGGTCGAGCCTGGTCGCCGTCCCGGTCGCCGGGTCGATGCGGGCGATGTGGCTGCCGGCGAGCGACGCGTAGTACACCTCGCCGCCTGGCGTGGTGGTGATCCCGTACGGGCCGGCGCCGCCTGGCGCGTCGAAGCTGCGCAGGCGGCTGCTGTCCGGGTCGACGCTGCCGTAGACCCCGCCCTGCCCGGTGAACCACAGCACCCCGCGCCGGTCGAACGAGGCGGTGTTCAGGTTGACGGCTGGCCGGTCGGCGGGCAGGGGGAAGCGCCGGACCGCGCCGGTCGCCGGGTCGACCCGGACGATCGCGTTGAGCCCGCCGTCGGTGATCCAGGGCGCGCCGTCGGGCCCGACGATCACCCCATGGGGCGCCGACCCCTCCCCCAGCGGGATCTCCCTGGTCCGCCCGGTCTCCGGGTCGAGCAGGCCCAGCCGGCCGCTGGCCTGCGCCGTGTACCACACGGTCCCGTCCCTGGCGGGGGCGACGTCGTGCGGGTGGGTGCCGGCGGGAACCGGGTACTCCTGCAGCCGCACGGCCGCCTCGGTGGCGGCCGCCGTGTTCGGCACCGGCCGTGCCGAGGAGAGCGGGCTCCGCTCCTGCCGCTCGGCACCGCCGTCGCACGCCGCGATGGCAACCGCCAGCACGAGGACGCCCGCAACGCGGACCAGCGGGCGGCTCCGCTCGATGACCCTGCTCATCCCGTCCCACCATACGACGGCCAGGCCGGCGGGACGACCGGGGAGCCGACGGTCACTGGCTCGACGACGACGCCCAGAGGTTGACGTGGCCCTCGGTGGCGTAGCGGTCGATCTCGGCCAGCTCCTCGTCGGCGAAGCGGAGGTTCCGCAGCGCCGCCACGTTGTCCTCGAGCTGGGCCACGCTGCTCGCCCCGATCAGCGTCGAGGTGACCCGCGGGTCGCGCAACGTCCAGGCCAGCGCCATCTGTGCCAGGGTCTGCCCTCGGCGGCTCGCGATCTGGTCGAGCGCGCGGACCTTGGCCAGGTTCTGCTCGGAGAGCTGGTCGCTGGTGAGCGAGCCCTCCCGGCTCGCCCGGGAGTCCGTCGGGATCCCGCCGAGGTAGCGGTCGGTGAGCAGCCCCTGCGCGAGGGGCGAGAACACGATGCAGCCGATCCCCTCGTCGCCGAGCACGTCGAGCAGGCCGTCCTCGATCCACCGGTTGAGCATCGAGTACGACGGCTGGTGCAGGACCAGCGGGGTGCGCAGCTCGCGCATGACGGCGGCGGCCGCGCGGGTGCGCTGCGCCGAGTAGGACGAGATCCCGGCGTACAGCGCCTTGCCCTGCCTGACCGCCGTGTCGAGCGCGCCGAGCGTCTCCTCCAGCGGCGTGACCGGGTCGGCGCGGTGCGAGTAGAACACGTCGACGTAGTCGAGGCCCATGCGGGCAAGGCTCTGGTCCAGGCTGGCCAGCAGGTATTTGCGCGAGCCCCAGTCGCCGTACGGCCCAGGCCACATGTCGTAGCCGGCCTTGGTGGAGATCACCAGCTCGTCGCGGTAGCCGCGCAGGTCGGTGGCGAGGATCCGGCCGAAGTTCTCCTCCGCCGAGCCGTACGGCGGGCCGTAGTTGTTGGCCAGGTCGAAGTGGGTGATCCCGAGGTCGAAGGCACGGCGGATGATGGCCCGCTGCCCTTCCAGCGGCCGGTCGTCGCCGAAGTTCTGCCACAGGCCGAGGGACACCGCGGGCAGGTGCAGGCCGCTCCGTCCCGCGCGGCGGTACCGCATGGCGTCGTAGCGGCCGGTGGCTGGCAGGTAGGTCGTCACGGCAGTCTCCTCTGCTGGGCCGGGATCGGTATGGTACGGCGGCGGGGCTTGCCAACGCCCGGCGGGGGCGCGGGGTGGCCGAGCGGTCGACTGGTAGCGTGCTTGGCGGGACGAGCGAGGAGGCGGACGGTGGACCTGCGCGCGCTGCAACGACCCCTCAAGGAGCGCTACCGCCGGGTTCCAGGACATCCGGGTGCGCTTCGACGTCGACGCTCCCGAGGCGTCCGCCGAGCAGCTGGCGGCGCTGGCCGAGAAGACCGAGCGGTACTGCACCGTCTTCCAGACGCTCACGCAGCCGCCGCCGATCCGGACCACCTGGCGTGAGGAGGGTGTTGGTTGACCGGACACGCAGAGAAGGCCGAACGGTTCCTGGCCCTGCACCGGGGCGAGCGGCCCCTGCTGATGCCCAATCCCTGGGACGCGGGCTCGGCCAAGCTGCTGGCGTCATTGGGCTTCGAGGCGCTCGCCACCACCAGCAGCGGCCATGCCGCCACGCTCGGCCGGCTCGACGGCTCGGTGACCAGGGACGAGGCGGTGGCCCACGCCGCCTCGATCGTCCAGGCGGTCGACCTGCCCGTCTCCGCCGACCTGGAGAACGGCTTCGCCGACGATCCGGCCGGCGTGGCGGACACGCTGCGCCGCGCCCTCGACGCCGGGCTGGCCGGGTGCTCCGTGGAGGACTCCACCGGCCGCCAGGACGAGCCCATCTACGACGCCGGCCTGGCGGCGGAGCGGATCGCGGCCGCGGCCGAGATCGCCCATGGCGGGGACGTGCACCTGGTGCTGACCGGACGGGCCGAGAACTACCTGCACGGCCGGCGCGACCTGGCCGACACGATCGCCCGGCTGCAGGCCTACCAGGAGGCCGGGGCCGACGTGCTCTACGCGCCGGGCCTCACCAGCCTGGAGGACATCCGGCAGGTGGTCGCCTCGGTGGACCGGCCGGTCAACGTCCTGGCGTTGGCGGACGCCCCGGCGGTCGCCGATCTGGCCGCCGCCGGGGTCGGCCGGATCTCGGTCGGCGGCTCGTTCGCCTTCGCCGCGCTGGGCGCGGTGGTCGAAGCAGCGCGTGAGCTGAGCACGGAAGGGACCTACACGTACTGGGAGCGGGCGCGCGCCGGCGCCAAGGGGGCGCGCGCCGCCTTCGGGGCGTGACCGCGGGCGGGCCTGGCTAGGGTCGCGCTCGCAGGCGGTCCTCGATCTCCGCGATGGCCTGCGCGTTGTCCTCGAACAGGATCGCCTGGATCCCGGCCGCCCGCGCGCCGTCGACCATCAGCTGGTTGTCGTCCACGAAGACCGTCTCGCCTGGGCGCACCCCCAGCCGCGCACAAGCCAGCTGGTAGATGCGCGGGTCGGGCTTGGCGATGCCGACCTCGTGGGAGTAGACGAGCAGGTCGGTGATCTCGTCGAAGTGGTAGCGCTCCTGCTCCCTGGTCCGCGCACCGACGAAGCTGTTGCTGATGATCGCGGTCTGATACCGCGGGCGCAGGCCGCGGCAGTACTCGGCCAGCTCGACGTTCAGCGACCCGAGGTACTCGGTCCAGAGGTCCCGCATGAACGCCTCCACCTGCGTCTCGTCCAGGCCGAGGAGTCCACCGACCCGGAGGGTGACCTCCCGCTCGGAGAGCGCCCCGACGCTGCCGGCCTCCCAGACGCCGCGGGTCCGCGCGTCCAGCTCCCCCGGCTGCAGCCCGAGCTGCTCCTCCCACCGCTCACGCACACCCAGGTACGGCGTGAACTCGAGCACGCCGCCGATGTCGAAGACGACCGCTCGGACGGCCAAGATCCTTCCCCCTCAGGCGGGTGGGCCAGCCAGGCAGTCTAGGCCGGTGCCGGTGAAGGAACCGGCGCGCCGCCGCGTCGATCGCGCCGACCTGCCCGAGCGGAGGCGGCCGGCGGTCATGGGGCGCCGGCTTCGCCGGCGGCCCTGGCGCGGCGGTTGGCGCGGACGCGGGCGGCGACCAAGGCGGCGATGGCGACGGCCGCGAGGACCAGGGTGGTCTCGGCGGAGAGCCAGAGTGTCTGGCCGGCGCCGAACTCGGCGACCAGCGCCCCGCTCGCGGCGAGGCTGAGGGGCGCGATGCCCTGGAGGATCGCGTTCCAGAGGGTGATCATCGGCTGCTGCTCGTCGGCGTCGACCTCATCCTGGACCATGGTGTACGCGACCGGGATGAACGGCACCCAGAGCAGGCCGCCGACCGCGAAGGCGGCCACCGAGGCCGCCGGGTCCCGGCTGGCGGCGAACGCGGCGAGCGCCACCGCCCAGCCGGTGGTCGCGCCCAGCAGGACCCCCCAGCGCGGCACCCGGCCGAGCAGGCCGACCAGGAACGAGCCGACGATCGCGCCGACACCGAAGCCCGTCCAGATCGCACCGAGGACGCCGGCGGAGGCGAAGGTCTGCGCCACGTGGACCGGCAGCGCCACTTCGACCGGGTAGTAGAGCAGGTCGACTCCGAAGGTGAGCAGCAGCAGCCAGATCACCACCGGATGGCGGCGCAGGACCGCCAGACCGCTGCGCCCCTCGCCCCGTCCCTGCTCCACGCCGTAGCCGCCGATCCCTGGTGCCAGCGGCATCGCGGCCAGTAGCAGCGGCAGGAACGACAGGCCGTCGATCGCCAGCACGGCGGCGGGCCCGAGCGTGGCGGTCAGCAGGCCACCAAGCGCCGGTCCGAGCGTCCAGTTGGCGATGCTCTCCTCGGTGGTGATCAGCGAGTTGACGGTCAGACGCTGGTCAGGCCCGGCGAGGTCGGTGAGGATCAGGCGCCGGGAGCTCAGCGCCACGGTGCGCAGCACCGAGGAGACGCCGAGCAGGACGACGAACGCCCACAGCGGCAGCCGGGCACCGGCCGCCAGCGCCCCCATCACCAGGAACAGGACCCCGCGGACGACGGTGTCGGCGAGCAGCACCGAGCGAGGGTCGAAGCGGCGCCGCCCAAGCCCGACGGCGAGCGCCAGCGGCAGGCCGAACAGGGTGGATGCCGTCGCCGCGGCGGCGACGGCCAGCCCCTCGCTCACGTGCTGCGCCTGGGCGAGCTGCAGGGCCAGCCACGGCGCGGCGACCACGGCCATGCCGTCGCCGATGCTGGAGACCAGATCGCCGGCTGCCAGCCCACGCAGCCGGCGGTCGGCGAGCAACCGCACGTACGGCGTCCTCATGCCCGAACCGTAACGGCTCAAGCCTCCTCGGGGTCAACCCGAACGGGGCTGCCTCCGCCCCTTCGGCGGCACGATCCCCCTGCCCGCGCTCCTGCTCGAAGCGGTCAAGGAGCTCGCGAGTGTCGCGCTCGACCGTCGCCTTCGCCAGCCGGCCCGCCACCTCCAGGACTCCGCAAGAAGGGCGGGCCGATACCTGCGCCGATGGCGGTCGCGGCGTGATGGTCACCACGCCCGCGGCAGAGCTCGGCGAGGCGGCTACGCCTGTCCTGGCTCCTCATTCACGAGCAGCCGGGCGTAGTTGGCCAGCGAGCGCTGGTACCGGGGAAGGTGCGGTGCCAGTGCGGTGAGCGCGGTCGCGACCGCCTCCCGCTCTCGACCGGTGTCCACCAGGGCAAGCGCCAGGAACGCCCGGACCGCGTCGTCGAGGTGGTCGGACCCGGCGTCCAGCTCGCCGGCGAGCAACCTGGCGCTCTCCTCCGCCTGGCCGAGGTTCCGCAACGAGCTGGCCAGTTGGATCACCGCGCGGCGGCGCCGCTCACCTGGCAGCCCGCGTTCGAGCGCCTGCCGGTACATGGGCACGGCAAGGTCCGAATGGCCGGTGGAGTCGAGCGAGGCCGCCCGCTCGAAGAGCCCGACCGCACTGTCCGGCGGCAGTTCGGCGGCGAGCTGCTCGATCAGGGCCAGGAACTCCGCCTCGCCCCGCCGGTCGATCGACGCCCAAGCGTCGGCGACCCGCCGCTCCCAGTCCGCCTCGTTCACCGGCCCACCCTAGCACCCGTCCGACCTGCTCACGGTGCCGCTGCCCTGGGCTTCTCGCCAACTTCTTGAACCGCTCATGAGCGTATTCGGGTCGGTGGCCGCACATCCACTTCGAGGTCTACCCCGACCTGTCGGCAGCGACCAGCGCCGGCACGGTCACCGCGACCTCCCAGCTCGCCCTCCCCGAGGACGCCTGCAGGCTGGTCTACGCCACCGACGGCTACGGCCAGAGCGTGCGCAACCTGGCCCAGACGTCGCTGGCCTCCGACAACGTCTTCGGT
>DATLQA010000136.1:0-15683 GCA_035535495.1 Actinomycetota bacterium
CCTCGACCACCTGGCCACCCGCATGCGCCGCAACGCCGAGGACCTGATCGTGCTCTCCGGTGCCGAGCCGGGGCGGCACTGGGCCCAGCCGATGACGCTGGTCGACGTGGTTCGGGCCGCCACCGCCGAGGTCGAGGAGTACCAGCGCGTCGAGCTGCTGCCGATGGCCGACCTCGAGGTCGCCGGGAGCGCCTCGATCGACGTCATCCACCTGCTGGCCGAGCTGGTGGAGAACGCCACCGTGTTCTCGCCGCCCAACACCAAGGTCCAGATCGCCGGCCAGGCCCTGCCGCACGGCTATGTCATCGAGATCGAGGACCGCGGCCTCGGCATGAGCGAAGAGGAGCTGCTGGCGGCCAACGAGCGGCTGGCCGACCCGCCCGAGATCGACTTCGCCCTCTCGCGCGTGCTCGGGCTCTACGTGGTCGGCAGGCTGGCCCAGCGGCACGGCATCAGGGTGCAGCTCCGCCACTCCTGGTACGGCGGGATCACCGCGCTCACCCTGCTGCCGCACTCCGTGCTGGTCTGGCCCGACGAGCCGCGGGCAATCCCCGAGCACCTGGCGGTCGCGCCGGCCGAGCTGCCCTCGCCACCGCCGGAGCGGATGGTGCCGCCAGAGCGCATGGTGCCGCCGGAGCGCATGGCGCCACCGGAGCGGCTGGCACCGCCGGAGCGGCTGGCACCGCCGGAGCGGCTGGCGTCGCGGGAGCAGCTGGCGTCGCGGGAGCAGCTGGCCGCCGAGCCAGCCGAAGAACCGTCCGTCGAGGCCGGTGATCACCTGCCGATCTTCGAGGCTGCCCGGTCGGACTGGTTCATCGCCGAGCCCGGTGGGCAGACTCCGGAGCAGGAACCGCCGCCGCCACCTCCGCCGCCGCCACGCCCCTTCCGCCCGACCCCTCCGCTCCGCCAGCCAGCGTCCACCTTCCAGGAGCCGCAGGCGCCAGTCGGCGCCGGAGCGACCGCCAGCCCGGCGGTCGACGGTCCGGCACCGCCGTTCCGACCGGCCACACTCCAACGGCCGTACGCCACGCCCACCCCGGAGCCGCGCCCCAACGACCAGGAAACCCATGCGGTACCCGTCACCCAGGCCGGGCTGCCCCGGCGTATCCCACGCGCCAACCTCGCCCCAGGAATGACCGCGGACCCGCCGGAGACTCCGGACACCAGGGTCGGCCGGACCCCGGACGAGGTGCGGAGCATCCTGTCCAGCTACCGCACCGGACTCGAGCGCGGCCGCCTGGCCGCGGGCGACCTGGAAGGAAGCGACCTGCCTGACGAGGCACCCTGACCGGCAGGGCCGGGGGCGTCGCAGGGGAGGAGCGACATGCCACAGCTCAGCGCTGAAGCTCGGAACCTCAACTGGTTCGTGAGCAATTTCGCGAAGAGCACTCCAGGGGTCGCCCACGCCGCCGTGGTCTCCACCGACGGTCTGCTGATCGCTTCGTCCGAGCGCCTGGAGCGGGAACGTGCCGACCAGCTCGCGGTGATCGCCTCCGGCCTGGCCAGCCTCGCCATCGGCGCCGCCCACCATCTCGGGGGCGGCGCCGTCAAGCAGACCGCCGTCGACATGGAACAGGGATTCCTGTTCGTCATGACGATCAGCGAGGGTGCCTGCCTGGCGGTGATCGCCACCAGCTCCTGCGACGTCAGCGTGGTCGCCTACGGGATGGCGCTCCTGGTCGCCCGCGCCAGCCATCTCCTGACTCCCACCCTCCGAGCCGAATTGCAGGCCGCCCTCCAGCCATGAGTCCGTCGCCCATCGCTCACTGAGCTATCAGCATGGTCACTCAGGACGACCAGCCGATACCCGGCCGCCGCAGGGTCAGGCCGTACACGATGACGGGCGGGCGCACCCAGCCCGCCCACACCAACCTCGAGATCGAGGCGCTGGTCTCCACCACCTCGTTCGGGGAGCGGACCCCCAAGCTCACCGTCGAGCAGCGCGCCATCGCCGGTCTCTGCCGCGACGTGATCTCGGTCGCTGAGATCGCAGCCCGCCTCGACCTCCCGCTGGGGGTCACCCGGATCCTGGTCGGCGACATGGCCGACGAGGGCTTCGTGACCGTGTACCGGCCGACCCAGGGCGGCGACCGTCCCGACCTCGCCCTGCTGGAACGGGTCCTGTACGGTCTCCGTACCATCTAACGACTGCCCCGCAGGCAGGGCGACTCGGAAGGCTTAGTGGGGGACGGCTCCCTGGGCGGTGCGGACGGTCGGTGCCGGTGGTGGCGGGCGGCTAGGGACCGTGGTGCCGCTTCGCTGGCAGGGTGAACACCCAACGACTGCCCCGCAGGCAGGGCGACTCGACAGGCTTGGCGGGCGGACGGCTCTATAGGGGGTACGCATGAGCGGCTCGGTCGGCGAACTTCCTCCAGGGCTCACCGCTTCGGAGCAGATCACCCGAGAGGAGTTGCAGCTCGCCACCCGCAACCACGGTATGCCGCTGGAGGCGCTGCGCTACCCGGTCACCCCGGTGGGGCTGCACTATCTCCTCATCCACTACGACATCCCCGCCGTCGAGGAGGCGAGCTGGCGGCTGCGGGTCGACGGCGCGGTGCGCCATCCCCTGACGCTCACCCTGGACGACCTCCGCGCCCGCCCGGTGGTCACCCGCCCGGTGACGATGGAGTGCGCCGGCAACGGCCGGGCGCGGCTCGCCCCGCGGGCGATCAGCCAGCCGTGGCTGCTGGAGGCCGTCGGTACCGCCGAGTGGAGCGGGACGCCGCTGTGGCCGCTGCTGGAGGAGGCCGGTATCGCCGACGCGGCAGTGGAGCTGGTGTTCGCCGGGCTCGACCGGGGCGTGGAAGGCGGCGTCGAGCAGCGCTACGCGCGCAGCCTCCCGCTCACCGAGGCCCGCCGCGAGGAGGTCCTGCTCGCCTGGGGCGTCAACGGCCAGCCGCTCCCACCCCAGCACGGCTTCCCGCTGCGGCTGCTCGTGCCCGGCTGGTACGGGATGACCAGCGTCAAATGGCTGGCGCGCATCACCGCCGTCACCGATCCGTTCGACGGCTACCAGCAGGTCAAGGCGTACCGCTACCGCCACGACCCCGACGAGCCTGGGGAGCCGGTCAGCCGGATCGTGCCCCGGTCGCTGCTGGTCCCGCCCGGGATCCCCGACTTCCTGACCCGCCAGCGGATGCTCGAGCCCGGACCGTGTCTGCTCGAGGGCCGGGCCTGGTCAGGCTGGGGGCCGATCGTGGCGGTCGAAGTGAGCGTGGACGGCGGCCGCACCTTCCAGGCGGCGGAGGTGGCCGACCCGCCCGCGCCATACGCCTGGCAGGCGTGGTCGTTCCGCTGGGATTCCCAGACGCCTGGGGACTACGAGCTGTGCTGCCGGGCCACCGACGCGACCGGCCGCAAGCAGCCAACCGAGCCGCAGTGGAACCTCGGCGGCTACGCCGACAACGACCTCCACCGGGTCAAGGTCACGGTCGCGCCCTCGTAGGTCACACGTCGACGGCGAGGATGCCCTCGGCGACCTCGGTCAGGTTGGCGCCGACCACGTCCGGCCGCTCCACCAGCGGGTCCAGGACCTTGCCTGGGCGGGCCACGAACGCGGTGGCGCAGCCAGCCCGCGCCGCACCGGCGATGTCCCAGGCGTGCGCCGCGACCAGCCGCACCTCGCCGACCGGTACGCCCAGCCGCTCGGCCGCCATCAGGTACGGCTCGGGCGCCGGCTTGAGGCGCCGCACCGTATCGGCCGAGAGCACCTGCTCGAACAGGGCGATGATGTCGGCGTTCTCCAGCTGTGCCCTGGCGACCTCCTCGGTCGAGTTGGTCAGCGCCGCCAGCCGGAACCCGGCCTGCCGCAGCCGCTCCAGCTCCCGCGGCACCTCCGGGTGGGCAGGCAGCCTCTGCAGCTGCCCGGCGATCGCCTCGCGGTCCTGGTCGCGCAGCTCGACCCCGGCCTGCTCGGCGGTCATCGCCAGGGCCGCCATGGCGATCTGCCCGAAGGTGCTGTAGGCGCCGGTGACGGTGGCCACCAGCGCCGACTGGATCATCTGCATGAACCAGCCCCGGCGCGTCCCCGCGTCGCCGAACACCCGCTCGAAGTGCGGGTCCAGTCCGGCCAGGTCCAGCAAGGTCTCGTTGACGTCGAACACCTGCACACGGCGCATCAGCGGGTCTCCCTTGTTCAAACGCTCGGTGGCCTCCGCCCGCCAAATGCGCTGGCTCCGGGCCACCCCGTGATGGCACGGCGATGCCTCGGCCACCTCTTCGTCCGTGGCGGGCGGCCTGCCGCAACCTCGCATCGCTGGCGCCGAGCCGCAAGCCGGTCAGGCACGCGCCAGCCGGGTGGCGGCCGGGAGGTCGGCGAGGGCCTCGAGGACCTGGTCGACCGTCAGGGCCGCCAGGCCAGGGTCGAGCACCTGGCCGTGCGGGGAGCCGGACCGGCCGGCCCACAACGCCCGGTGCCATGGCCGTCCCGGTGGCGGTCCCCACCGGGCGGGGGAGACCGGCCCGAAGAGCACCACCGAGGGGGTGCCCAACGCGGTCGCCAGGTGCGCCACGCCGGTGTCGCCGCAGACCACCCGTCCTGCCGCGGCGACCAGGCGGGCCAGCGCGAGCACGTCGCCGCCGGCGCGGACCGCCGCCGCCGGCAGATCGGCGGCGGCGGCGATCGTGCGGGCGAGCCCCGCCTCCCGTGGACCGGCGCTGATCAGGACCTGCCGCCCCTTGGCACGCTCGGCCCTGGCGACGGCGGCGAAGCGCTCGGGTGGCCAGCGCCTCGCCGGGCTGCCGGCGCCCGGGTGGATCAGGGTCGCTCCGGCCGCGCCGGCCGGCGGGGGACCGGGCGGTGGGCTCAGGTCGAGGCGGCCCTCCTCGGCCGGGATCCCGCTCTCGGTCAGCAACCTGCACCAGCGGGTCACCTCGTGCTCGTCGGCCCGCCAGTGCGGCCCGCCGGCGCTGGCCGGGACGTCGGGATGGGCGAACCCGACCAGCCGCTCCGGCGCGGTGGCGAGCAGGAGCTGATGGCTTTCCGGCCCGCGGCCGTGGAGGTTGACGGCAACGGCGGCGTGGTGGAGGCGAGGGCGGAGCGGGCCGTCCGCCAGTCCCGCGGTCGGGATCACCTCGTCGACCGCGCCGCTGAGATCGGCCAGCGGCGCGAGCGTCGCCGGGCATGCCAGCAGCAGGGGATGGTCGGGGAACGCGTCGGCGAGGGCGCGCAGCGCGGGCACGCCGGTGAGCAGGTCGCCAAGGCCGAGGGCTCGCAGCACCACCACCGGCGGCCGCGCCGCCCTGGACGTGCTCACGGCCATGAGCTCTCGCGCGATGGCGCCACCACCAGCTCGCGGACCTCGCAGCCGGGCGGCTGCGAGAGCGCGAACAGCACCGCGGCGGCCACGTCCTCTGGCCGGTTGAGCTTGGCGTCGGGCGGCGGCTTGTACTGCTCGGTGCGGCTGTCGAAGAAGGCGGTGTCCATGCCGCCGGGGACGAGCAGGGTCACCCCGACCCGCCCGGCCGTCTCCGCGGCCAGCGCGCGGGTGAACCCGACCACGCCGAACTTGCTGGCGCAGTAGGCGGTGGCGTCGCTCACGGCCCGCAACCCGAGGGTGGAGGAGACCGTGACCACCGTCCCGCGGGTCCGTTCCAGCCATGGCAGCGCGGCCCGCACGACCGCGGCGGTCCCGAGCAGGTTCACCTTCACTACCCGCTCCCACGCCTCGGCGGGCACCTCGGCCAGCGGGCCGCAGCTGTCCACCCCGGCCGCGTTGACCACGGCGTCCAGGCGGCCAGCACGTTCCGCCACCCGGCCGACGGCGTCCTCGGCCGCCCGGCCGTCGGCCAGGTCGACCAGCTCGTGCTCGACCCCGTAGGCCGGCTCGACCCGGTCGAGGACCACCGGTCGACCCCGCTGGGCGGCGACCGTCGCGGTGATCGCCGCGCCGAGGCCCGACGAGCCTCCGGTCACCAGCACCACCCCGAGCCCGTCGCGTGGGGTCTGGTCAGTTGCCGCATCAATGGTTGGCACGTCGAGCGACCTCCTTCATGAGCCTGGTCGTTGAGCGGTCGGGAAGGTAGGGCAGGATCACCGCCTGCCCGCCCCACGAGGCCAGCAGGGCGGCCTCGGGCAGGTCCGAGAGGGCGCGGTCGCCGCCCTTGACGAAGACGTCGGGCCGCAGCCGGTCGAGGGCCGCCTCCGGGGTGGCCTCGTCGAAGACGACCACCGCGTCGACGCATGCCAGCGAGGCGATCACCGACGCCCGGTCGGCCTGGCCGACCAGCGGCCGGTCCGGCCCCTTGAGCCGGCGCACGGAAGCGTCGGAGTTCAAGTAGACGACCAGGCAGTCGCCGAGCTCCCTGGCGCCCCGCAAGGTCGCCACGTGACCGGCGTGCACCAGGTCGAAGCACCCGCCGGTGGCCACCACCGTGCCGTTGCGCGCGCGGACCGCCGCCAGCACCGCCTCGGCCCGCTCCCAGCCGATGGCGTCGGCCGCCACCTCGTGGGTGCGTGCCGCTGGCTGCCCGTCGACCCGGTGATCCGCACCCGCCCGCACCGCGTCGGCCCGCTGGTTCCACGAGGCCGCGCCACCGGCCGCGACGAACGCCGAGGCGGCGGCGACCGCACCGACCACCGCCTCCGACGGCACGGCTCCGTCGGCGAGCAGCATCGCCGCGGTGGCGGCGAAACTGTCGCCGGCACCGCACGGGTCGCCGCCTGGCGCGGGTCTCGCCGGTGCGATCAGCGGCGGGCCGGGGCCGCCAAGCAGCAGCGCGCCGCGGGCGCCGAGCGTGACCGCCACCCCGGCCGCCTTCCAGCGCTCCAGCACGGCGCGGGCCCTGGTGGCCACCGCGGCCAGGCTTTCACCGCGGACGCCTGGTACCAGCCGGGCCGCCTCGGCCCGGTTCGGGGTGGCCAGCCGCACCCCGGCGACCGGGGTGGCGCCTCTGGGATGCGGGTCCCAGACCACCGGGACCCGCGAGGGCGCCCGCCGCAGCGCCTCCCGCACGCTGGGCTGGGCCGCCACCCCGCGACCGTAGTCCGCGACCAGGACCGCACCGGCGCGGGCGAGGGCGCGCAGGCCGTCCGCTCCGAGAGCGCCGACCGCGCCCGGCTCGCCGCCCCGGTCCATCCGCAGCAGTGAACGGCCCTCAGCCCTGACCCGGATCTTCTCGGGCGTCGGACCGCTCAGGCCGAGGTCGACCACCCGCACGCCGGCGCCGGCGAGCAGCTTGGCGAGCTCGCGCCCGGCCGGGTCGTCGGCGAGCGCGGTGATCAGCACCACCTCACGCCGGCCGTCGCGGGCGGCCAGCGCGGCGGCGAGGCCGGCTCCTCCCGGGCGGCACCGCTCCTCGGGCTCGTCCACCACCGGGACCGGCGCGTCAGGGGCGAGCCGCTCGGCCCGCCCGTCGAGGTCGCGGTCGAGCAGGGTGTCGCCCACCACCACCAGCGGGCCGCTCATCCTCGGCCTTCCCAGGTGAGCTGCCCGGTCGCTGCCGGCTCTCCGGCCGGGTCCGCCGCTCTGGCCACCAAGCTGCCGTACACCTCGAGGGTTGAGCGGGCGATCCGGTCCCAGCCGTAGCGGCGTCGCGTCCGCCGCGCGCCGGCTCGGCCGAGTACGGCCCGGCGGCCCGGGTCGGCCAGCAGCGCGGCCAGGACCACGGCGAGTTGGTCCGGGTCGCGGGCGGGCACGTGCAGGCCGGTGACGCCGTCGACGACGCTGTCGACGAGCCCGCCGACGGCCGAGGCGACCACCGGCACGCCGCAGGCCATGGCTTCGAGTGGGACCATGCCGAACGGCTCGTACCAGGGGACGCAGACGACCACGTCGGCCGAGCGGAGCAGCGCGGGCAGGTGCGCCTGTTCGACCCGGCCGAGCAGCCGGACGCGGTCGGCGACGCCCAGCTCCTCGGCGAGCGCGACCAGGCGGCGGGCCTGGGGGTCGCCGGCCAGCCGGCTCGCCTCCGGGCCGCCGGCCACCACCAGCTCGGCGCCGGGGACGGAGGCGAGCGCGCTGATCACGTTGCCGATGCCCTTGCGCTCCACCAGCCGGCTCACCACCACCAGGCGGTGCCGGTCGGACGGGCGTGGCGCCGCCGGTGCGTGCGGGGTGAACCGGTCGAGGTCGACGCCGCAGGGCACCACCGTGGTGCGGTGCAGGTCGGCGCCGAGCCGGACCAGCTCGAAGACCTCGTCCGAGCAGGTGGCCACGATGGCGTCGGCCTGGCGGATGATGGCCCGCTCGACCGCGATCCGCTCGGGCGGGCTGGTGTCCTTGGCGCCCTGGTGGCGGCGCTTGACCACGCCGAGCGCGTGGAAGGTCTGCGCCACCGGGAGGCCGAGCGGGTGGCCGGCGGCCAGGGCGGCCCGGCCCGACATCCAGAAGTGGGCGTGGACCACGTCGGGCGGTCTGGTCAGCCAGGAGCGCCGCAACCGGGCGGCGAACTCGTCCATGTGCGGGAGGAGCTCGTCCTTGGGCAAACGTTCCTGCGGGCCGGCGGTCACGTGCTCCACGGTCACGCCCGGGGCGAACCGCACCCGATGAGGTAGGGCCGGGTCGTCTCTCCTGGTGTGGACGACGACTTCGGCGCCCCGCCGTGCCAGGGCGGTCGCCAAGGCGGCGACGTGGACGTTCTGGCCGCCCGCGTCGACGCCGCCGAGCACGGCCAGGGGGCTCGCATGCTCGCTCACCATCGCGATTCTCACCTGACCACCTCCTCGAGGAGTCGGTCCCAGTCGGCCAGGAACCGGCCGAGCCCGTAGCGGTTCAGCACCGCCGCCCTGGCCGCCTTGCCGGCCACCCGGGCGGCCTCGGGATCGGCAGCGAGTTCGCGCGCGGCTTCCATCAGCACGTCGACCCGGGTGGAGATCGCACCGGCAGCGGGCGGGACGGCCTCGACCACTTCCGTGGTGGCCAGGGCGACCACCGGCATGCCGAGGTGCATCGCCTCCAGCAGCGACAGGCCGAGGGAGGTCCAGCGGACCGGGTGGAGGTAGAGGCGGCGCCGGGCCATCTCCGCGAGCAACCGCTCGTGGGGCAGGTCGCCGGCGGCCCGCACCGGCGGCCCGACCGCGTCGCTGCCGATGCCGAACAGGTCGACCGGGACGGCCGCGGCGAAGCGGGGGAGCAGGTCGGTGCCGGTCACGCGGCCGCGCCGCCCGGGCTCGTTCACCACCGCGGCCGCGCGGGGCAGCTCGCCGGTGTAGCGCTCACCCGGGTCGGGGATGCCGTGCTCGATCACCCTGGTGGGCGTGCCGCCGGTGTCCCAGAACAGGTCGTTGAAGTGGGTGACGTGGACGATCACCAGGTCCTCGCGGCCGGCTGCCGGATGGCGGAGCGCCGCGATCCGGCCCTGCGGGGCGTTGTGCTCGACGTACACCGCCGGGAGGTCCCTGCCCGGCCGGCGCCCGCCGAGCCACGCCTCGGCCAGGCCGTCCAGCTCCTCGGGGCGCTGCAGGACGACCACGTCGACCGCTGCCGTTAGCGCCTCCTCGGGCGTCACCTCGACGGCCGTGTCGGGCCAGGCGTAGGTGCGCGCCCGGCCGCGGCCGTCTGGTCCCCTGCCGGGCAGGACCGGGACCAGATAGGTGTGGCGGCCGTGGACGAACGCGGTCGTCCAGGCGCCGTGGACGTGCCAGAGCAGCACCCTCATGCCGGCACCGCCTGCACGCCGGTGCCGGGGGCGAGCCGCTCGATCGCGGTCACGACCTGCTCCACCGTGACCTCGTTGAGGCACGGGTGGCCTGGCAGGGGACAGATGCGCGCGCGCGAGCCGGCGCAAGCGGCGTCCTGCTGGCCGAGCAGCAGGTGCGGCACCTTCCATGGCCGCCAGCGCACCGCCGGGACCACCGGGGCGAACAGTGACACCACCGGGGTACCGACCGCGGCGGCCAGGTGCGCCGGCCCGGTGTTGCCGACCACCACCGTGTCCGCCCCGGCCAGGATCTCGGCCAGCGCGGCGAGGTCGAGCCGCCCGCCGAGGTCGGCGACCTCCGGCCGGCCCGGGCCGGCGACCAGCGCGGTGAGGTCCCGCTCGGCACGCCCGCCGGTGACCACCACCCGCCGTCCCTGCCGGCCGAGCGCCCGGACCAGGGCGGCGTTCCGCTCGGGCGCCCAGGCGCGCGCTGGCACGGCGGCGCCCGGGTGGACCACGACGTAGCCGGCGCCTCGCCAGGGCAGCGGCGGCGGCTCGGTGGCACGCGGCCGGCGCACGGCCAGCCGGCCGTCGTCGCCGTCGGGCAGCCGGTAGCCAAGCGTCGCGACCAGCGACAGCCCCCGCTCCACCTCGTGGATGTCCTCGTCCAGGAGGTGACGGACGTCGAGCAGGGAGCCGGGGTAGTCCACGCTGACCGCCGCGATCCTCGGCACCCCGGCGAGCCGCAGCAGCAGGGCGAGCGGCAGCGGGCTCTGGTGGAACGAGGTGAGCACGATCGCCTCGTCGATCTCGCGCGCGGCCAGGTCGGCGACCAGTGCCTCGATGCCAGCCCGGCTCACCGGCGGCGCGGGGGCGTCGATCCATGGAGCCGGCGCGGTGAGCACGTCGTCCACGCCGGGGAGCAGCTCGGCCGCCGCCCGGCCCCGCGGGCCGCAGAGCAAGGTGACGCGGCGCGCGCCGGCCGCGACGGCACGCACCGCCGGCCCGGCGAGCAGCACGTCGCCGGTGCTGTCCTGCCTGGCGACGAGGACGTGGGCGGGCCCGCTCACCGGGGCACCGTCCCCGCGTCGAGGACCATGGCGACCGCCGCGGCCAGGTCGCCGGCGACGGCCGGCGCCGCGGCGACCTCGTCGGGCCTGGTGACCGGGGTGGGTACCAGCACGGAGCGGGCGCCGGCCGCGCGGGCCGCCCCCATGTCGGCGCCCACGTCGCCGATCACCACGCAGTCGCGCGGGTCGACCCCGAGGGCGGCGGCGGCCTGCTCCACCAGGCCGGGCAGGGGCTTGCGGCAGCGGCAGCGGTCGTCCGGCCGGTGCGGGCAGAGCAGCCATGGCCCGAGCGGGCCGAGCAGCTCCTCGACCCGGCGGTTGACGGCCTCCACCTGCGCGCGGGTGACCAGTCCCCGGCCGATCCCGCTCTGGTTGGAGACCACCGCGGTCGGCACGCTGGCGGCCCGGAGCCGCGCCAGCGCCGCGCGGGCGCCCGGCATCGGCCTCACCAGCTCGGGGTCGGAGTTGTAGGGCACGTCCTCCACCAGGGTCCCGTCGCGGTCCAGCAGCACCGCGGCGGGCTTGCCGGCCGCGTGACGGCCCGCCGGCCGCCGCCGCGCGGCGGCCAGCCCGGCGAACCACCGCCATGACGCCGCCGGCGGGATCAGGACGCTGGTGACCAGCATGGTGGCCACCTCGCCGGGGGCGCGGGGGCCGGGAGCGATGCGCGCCCAGGCTAGCTCGCCGGTGCCGGCCGCCCACCCGGCCGCGGCGGCGAGGGCCAGCCGCCGCCGCCCGGCGGCGAGCGCGCCGAGGGCGAGCAGGCCGGCGGTGGTGACCGCGAGGTGGCGTGCCCGCCGCCCGCGCGGCACCCCGGCCGCCGACCTCCAGCCAGGGCCGTGCAGCGCCCGCATCAGCGCGTCGTCGGCATTGCCGGCCTGGAGGCGGACGCTCACCAGCCAGTCGGCCGGCCGCACCGGGTGCGTGGCGGTGCGCCTGCCAGCCACGATCTGGTAGCCGGCCCGGACCACGCGCAGGCCGAGGTCGGCGTCCTCCCGGTAGGCGCGCGGGAAGCGTTCGTCGAACCCGCCCAGCTCGCCAAGGACCGTGCGCCGGTAGGCGAGGTCGGCGGTGATCCAGCGGGCGCCTTCGAGCCCGTGGACGTTCCGTTCCCAGTCGGTCGGGCGCCGCCCGGCGGGCAGGGGCACGCGCAGCACGCCCTGGCTCCCGGCCACCTCCGGCGGCAGGCCGGCGAGGTCGCCGGCCAGGTCGGCCGCCCAGGTGGGCCCTGGCACCACGTCGTCGTCCAGGAAGGCGACCCACGGCGCGGTCGCCGCCCGCCAGCCGGCGTTGCGGGCCGCCGCCGGCCCCGCACCGGGACCGCGGACGACCGTCACCCGCCCGGCGAGGGACGGCGACCACCCGGGGAGCGCTGGCGGGTCCTGGTCACGGCGGTCCCAGACCAGCACGACCCGGCCTGGCAGGTGCTCGGCCTGCGCGGCCAGGGCGTCCACGAGGGTGGCCAGCGACGGGCGGCCGAGCGTCGGCACGACCACATCGAACCGGGTGACCGTGGTCATGGCCGGGTGAACTCCCTGCGGCGGATGATGAACGGGCCGAGGGCGAGCAGGTCCACCGGTGCCGAGCCGAAGCACTCCAGCGCGTCCCTCGGATCGTCGACCATCGGCCGGCCAGCCGTGTTGAGGCTGGTGTTGACCACCACCGGCACGCCGGTCCTGGCCTCGACCTGCTCAAGGACCCTGGCCATCAGGGGCTCGTCGGCGCGGTCGACGGTCTGGATCCGGGCGCTGCCGACGACGTGGACGACGGCGGGGATGCGCTCGCGCCACTCCGGCCGAACCCGATGGGTGAACAGCATGTACGGGCTCGGCAGCGGACCTTCGAACACGGCCGCGGCCCGCTCGGCCAGGACCATCGGTGCGACCGGCCGGAACTGCTCACGGCCCTTGACGTCGTTGAGCCGCTCCAGGTTCTCGGCGCGGGTGGCGTTGGCCAGCAGGCTGCGGTGCCCCAGCGCCCGCGGGCCGTACTCGCTGCGGCCTTCGAACCAGGCCACGACGGCGTCGTCGGCCAGCGCCTTGGCGACCGCTCCGGCCACGTCGGGCGGGCGCTCGTAGGAGACCCTGGCAGTGGCCAGCCAGGCCTCGAGCGCCTCGTCGCTCCAGCCGCGGCCGAGCGCCGCGGTGCGCATGGGCGCGACCCGGTCGCCGAGCGTCTTGGCGAGGTGCAGGGCGGCGCCGAGGGCGGTGCCGGCATCGCCGGCGGCGGGCTGCACCCAGAGGTGCTCGAACGGGCCGTGCTCGGCAAGGTAGGAGTTGGCCACGCAGTTCAGGGCGACCCCACCGGCCATGGTGAGGACCTGGTCGCCGGTCCGCCGGTGCAGCCAGCGGGCCAGGTCCAGCAGCACCTCCTGCAACCTCACCTGCAGGCTGGCGGCCAGGTCGGCGTGCTCGGCCGCCCAGCCTTCCCCGCGCTGGCGGCGCTTGGCCATGGCGGCGAGCTCGATGGGAGCCACCGTGAAGCCGCCGTCGTCGCTGGTCCGGACCGCCTGGCGGAATTCCGGGAGGAAGGCCGGCTCGCCGTAGGCGGCCAGCGCCATGACCTTGTACTCGTCGGACGAGCGCCGGAAGCCGAGGTGGTCGGTGACCTCCTCGTAGAGCAGCCCGAGCGAATGGGGCAGCTCCTGCGCGGCCAGGATCTCCAGCTCGCCGTCGACCGACCGCCCGGCCAGATGCGAGGCGCGCTCGCCGCGCCCGTCGAGGACCAGGACGCTGGAGGACGGCCACGGCGCGGCCAGGTGCGCCGAGGCGGCGTGCGCGACGTGGTGAGGCACGAAGCGGACGCAGGCCGGGTCGAGGCCGGGCAGCGCGGTGCGCAGGAACAGTGGCGCCCGCTCGGCGTACAGGGTGCGGAGCCCCTCCCAACCGTCGGCGGTCAGATCGCCGCCGTGTGGAGGTGCGAGGCTCGGATCGTAGGAGTAGGCGACCGCGTCGAGGTCCTCGGGCGCGAGGCCGCCCGCTTCGAGGCACCAGCGGGCCGACCGCTCGGGCAGCTCCCAGGTGGCGAACGGCACCGGCGGCTTGCCGTGCTTGCGCCGGGTGAACCGCTCCTCTTCGGCCGCGGCAACGATCTCCCCGTCGACTACCAGTGCCGCCGCCGGATCATGGAACACGGCGTTAACGCCGAGCACTCGCATTGGTCCCGTCCCCCAAGGACGAGGTAGGACGGGATCGCCAAGGGCCATACTCCGGCCCGGGTCCGGTCCGACTCTCGAGATGCCGGGCCGGGTGCAGGGGCCCTGGCGTGCTACCGACACACCCGGATAGCCGGACCGCGCAGAAGCAAACTACCTACGTGCAACTCACTTCTCGGCGGCGGACCGGGCCCTTCTGAGCTGCGGGAACCGTGCGAGCTACATGACTTCCAAGGTCTCGTACACCTCGATGCTGCCGCCGCTGGACAGCACCGGGCAGCCCTTGGCCATCTCGGTCGCCGCGCCGAGGCTGTCGGCCTGCAGGATGGTGTAGCCGGTCAGGCCGGAGGCCCCGCCGTCACCGACGCTGCCGTCGGTCGCCACCGACTTGGAGGGCCCGAACGGGTTGCCCCCGTCCACGACCGCCTGACCAAGCCGTCCGTACCACTCGCCCCAGGCCGCCATCACCGCCTGCTGCTCGGCCTCGGTCTCCGCCATGCCGCCGCCCTTGAACACCAGCACGTAGTTGGCCACGGTGTCCTCCCCCTCCCAGTCGCGCCTCCGTCCCGACGGACGGGACGAACCAGAGCCGCCCCGGCGGCGCATCATACTGCTTGGTCAGGGCTCGGTCGGACCCGGCCGCGCCGCTGGTGGATCCGCTGGCTTGCGGGCCCTGAGCTGCTCGATGACGCCGAGCTTGGTGCGCTCGTGCCGCTCGATCTCGAACCCCTGGGCCCGGACGTGCAGCAGCGGCCGCCGTCGCATGTGCTCGCCTTGCAGGGGCCGGGTACCCAGTTCCAGCAGCCACTGGAGCGCCCGGACCCACCACGGCTCACCGGCGACATGGTCCAGCAGCAGCAACCGCCCGCCCGGCCGCAGCACCCGCCGCATCTCGGCGATGGCGCGCCCGTCATCCGGGACGCCGCACAGCACCAGCGTGCACACCACGGTGTCGAAGGACACGTCGGGCAGGTCGAGATCTTGGGCGTTGCCGAGGCGCAGGTCGACCTGGCGGCCGAGCCGGTCGGCCCGGTCCCGGGCCAGCTTGAGCATCTCGGGGCTGAGGTCGATGCCGGTCAGGCGGATGTCACCGGGGTAGTGGGGAAGGTTCCGGCCGGAGCCGATCGCGACCTCCAGGACGTCGCCGGTGGCCTGGCCGCAGACCCAGCGGCGGCCCTCGGGGAAGAGCCGGCGTTCCCAGACGGCGATCTGCTCGTCGTAGGTGCCGGCGTGCTTGTCCCAGTAGCGGCGCAGCCGCTCAACCCGCCGGTCACTCACCTGCCCGGACATGCGGTCCTCCCGCCGCCCGGCCGCCGCCCGGCCGGTCGAGCAGCGGCGGGACAGCCATGATCCAAGCCATGTACCATGCCCCCCTCGGGCCAACATCTTCACGCCCCCCTAGCTCAGTCGGCAGAGCACATCCATGGTAAGGATGGGGTCGCCGGTTCGATTCCGGCGGGGGGCTCCACCATCCGGCCAGCTCAGACCCGCTCCTAGCCTTGTGGGAGCGGGTCTGCTCGTGTCTGGCTGCCACTCCATTGCCAATCTTTCCCTCGAACCGCATACTCAGGCAAGGCCACGCACGATGCGAGGGAGGGCGCCGGTGAGGGGGTTCCTGCGCCACCGCCACTCCGGCCCGTGCGGCAAGCGGTGCACGAACCCCGCCTCGTGGGAGGTCCGCGTCTACGCGGGCCTGGACCCCATTACCAAGCGCAAGCGCTACGTGTCCCGCACCGTCAAAGGCAAGCGTAACGCCGAGGACCTCCGCAACCGCCTGTTGGTCGACGTCGCCGACGGCCACCACACAGGCGCGGCCATGACCCTCGCCGAGCTCTGCCAGCGATGGCTGGCCCACGCCTCCCCGGATCTCGCCCCCTACA
>DATLQA010000137.1:0-16933 GCA_035535495.1 Actinomycetota bacterium
GCTCCGCCATGGCCACCAGCACGGCCGCGTCCCGGCCCGGTGCGTCCAGGCGGTCGTGGCGCGCGCCGATGACCGCCGGTAGGGTGGCCGCCGGCACCAGCGGGCGGACCGCCAGCCAGACGCCCCGCCGCCGCTCGATCGCGCCTGAGGCCAGCCCCCCGTCCACCAGCTCGCGGAGCAGCAGCGGGTTCCCCTGGCTCAGCCGGAACAGGCTCGACAGCAGCGCCGAGTCCACCGGGCCGTCAAGCGCCGCCGTGAGCGCCTCGGCGGCGCTGGGCTCGTCCAGCTCTTCGAGCCGCAGGTGTTCGAGGTCCCGCCACCAGGCCCCCGTGTCCGCCACCGCGCCGGTCCTGACCGTCACCACCACCGCGACCGGAGTGTTCGCTGCCAGATGGAGGAGCAGGGTGGACGAGGCCGCGTCCAGCAGCTGGGCGTCGTCGACGATCACCGCGACCCGCCTGGCGCCGTCGCCGAGGAGCCTCGCGGTCGTCGCGGTCAGCGTCGCCGCCAGGTCGCCCTCGCCGGTGCGGGTGGGGACCAGGTGCGCCAGCGCGCCGAAGGGGATCTCCGCCGCCGCGGCGCTCGCGACCGCCCAGTGCACCCCGACCCTGGCGGCCTCGCCGCGCCGCCGTGCCTCGTCGAGCAGCCGGGTCTTGCCGATGCCGGCCGGGCCGGCGACCACCAGCCCGGCATGGCCACCAGCGGTCATCACCTGCAGCAGGCGGTCGAGCTGGCGGCCACGTCCAACCAGAGGCCAGGCGGTCACGTCCAGAGGCTACTGCGTCGGACCGCGAGCCGAAATGCAGTAGCGCACTACGGCTGCCGGGGCGTGGGCGGCGGCCGCATCGTCGATGCGGGCGGGCCCGGTCCGGCCGGAGCCGCGTGGTCGAGGAGGAGCAGCGTCATGAGCTACGACGTGGTCATCGTTGGAGCGAGCATCGCGGGCTGCACGGCGGCCACGCTGTATGGGCGGGCCGGCCTGACGGTGGCGCTGGTCGAGAAGCACCGCAGCGCGGCGACGTTCAAGACGCTCTGCGGCCATTTCGTCCTCGGCGGGGCACAGGCCACCCTGCGGCGCACCGGCCTCTGGGACGCGATGGAGCGGGAGGGCGCGGCAGTCGGGCGGGTGGCGAACTGGACCGAGCACGGCTGGGTGGTGCCCGACGCCGACGCTCCCGCCTGCATCAGCCTGCGGCGCGAGCGGCTCGACCCGCTGCTACGGCGGACCGTCGCGGCCACGCCGGGCGTGGACCTGTTCCTCGGCCGGACCGCGGTCTCGCTGGTCTGGAAGGACGGCCGGATCGCGGGCGTGCGGACCAGGGACCGCGGCGGGGACGAGCACGAGCTGCGCGGCCGCCTGGTGGTCGCCGCCGACGGCCACCGCTCTCCGGTCGCCGCGATGGCCGGTGTCGCCGAGGACGTGGCCCCCAACGAGCGGTTCGGTTTCTGGGCGTACTACCGCGGGGTGGTCCCGCGCGGCCCAGGGCGGAACCAGGTCTGGCGGCTCGACCCCGACGTCGGGATCGTCGTCGCCACCGACGACGGGCTCACCATGCTGGTGGCCTTCCCGTCCAAGGCCAGGCTGGAGGAATTCCGAGGGGACCGGGCCGCCGCGCTCGAGGCGTTCGTCGCGGGCCTCCCGGACGGGCCGGACCTCTCCGGCGCGGAGCGCGTCTCCAAGGTGATCGGCACGACCGACTACCCGTGCGTCAAGCGGGACCCGACGCCCCACCGCGGGCTGGTGCTGGTCGGGGACGCGGCGATCACCGGCGACCCGACCCCGGCGGTCGGCTGCGGCTGGGCGTTCCGCGCGGCGGAGTGGCTGGTGGAGGCGACCGCCCCGGCGCTGCGGAACGGCGGGGACCTCGACCGGTCGCTCGCCCGCTACCGCAAGGCCCTCCGGTTCATCGAACGCCACGACGCCATCGGCCGCCAGGACGCCCGAGCCCGGCCGATGAACCCGCTGCAGCGGGCGATTGGCATCGCCGCCGCCCACGACCGCAAGGTCGCCAGGGCCACCTACCTGTTCGCCATGCGCGCCGTCCCGGTCTCAGGACTGCTGAACCCCGGGGTGATCCTGCGATCCCTCCTGGTCGCCTGGCGGGTCCGCCGGTCGACCGCCCGACCCGCCGCGACGAGCGCCGGAGGCAAGCTTTACAAAAGATTGTCAAGGTTGTAGCGTGCCGGCATGCGAGCAGAGCTGGACCGGCTCGCCCTGCGCCACGGGATCAGGGCGGGGTTGCGGGAGAACGTGGGGGAGGCGGCCGCGCGGCTCGGCACCACCCCGCGGATGCTGCGCTACGCCGAGCAGCTCGGCCTGGTCGCCCCCGACCGCAGCGGCGGCAACTACCGCGTCTACGGCGAGCGTGACCTGCTCGCCGCCGCCTACTACGGCGAGCTGGCCGGCAGCTACGCGGTGACGCCGGCGGCGCTCGGTTTCGCGCTGCGCGCCCTGGCCGAGCCGGAGGTGGCGGCGCGGCTGCGCCTCCTGGCCCGGCTCGCCGGGCGCGACCGGTCCGCCGCGCTCGACTTCGAGACCAGCAAGGCGCGGCGGTTGCTGCGCCTGGCGAGCTGAGACGAGAGGACGGTCATGGACGTGATGCTGAAGGACCCTGCGCTGGCACCGGACGGCCGGCGGAAGATCGCGTTCGCCGGCAGGCGCATGCCGGTGCTGGAGGCGGTCAGGGCCGAGTTCGAGCGGACCCGGCCGCTGCGGGGCCTGCGGATCGCCGCCTGCCTGCACGTCACCACCGAGACCGCCAACCTCTGCCGGGCGCTCGCCGCCGGTGGTGCCGAGCTGGCGCTGTGCGCCTCCAACCCGCTGTCCACCAAGGACGACGTGGCCGCCGCCATCCACGAGGACCTTGGCGCCCAGGTGTACGCGGTGCACGGCACCAGCCTGGACGGCTTCCAGGAGCAGATCCGCCGCGCGCTGGAGATCGGCCCGCAGCTCGTCCTTGACGACGGCGCCGACCTCACCAGCACGGTGCACACCGACCACCCGGGGCTGCTCGACGGGGTGCTCGGCGGCACCGAGGTGACCAGCGCCGGGGTGCAGCGCCTGCGCAACATGGAGCGCGAGGGTGTGCTGCGCTGGCCCGTGCTCTCGCTCAACGACGCCCTCACCAAGCACCTGTTCGACAACCGCTACGGCACCGGCCAGAACACGCTCGACGGCATCCTCCGCGCCACCAACCTGCTGCTGGCGGGATCGGTGCTGGTGGTGGCCGGGTACGGCTGGTGCGGGCGCGGGGTGGCGATGCGGGCGCGCGGCATGGGCGCGCGGGTGATCGTGGTCGAGGTGGACCCGATCAAGGCCCTCGAGGCGGTCATGGACGGCCTCCAGGTGCTGCCGATGGCCGAGGCGGCCGCGGTCGGCGACGTGTTCGTCACCGTCACCGGCAACCGCGGTGTGATCACCCTCGACCATCTCAAGGCGATGAAGCCGGGCGCGATCGTCTGCAACTCCGGCCACTTCGACCTCGAGATCGACCTGGCGGCCCTCGGCGCCGCCGCGGTGGCGGCCACGCCGCTCCGCCCCGGCGCGGTGGAGTACACGCTGGAAGACGGCAAGGGCGTGGTGGTCCTGGCCGAGGGCAGGCTGGTGGGGCAGGCCTGTGCGGAGGCGAGCCCGGCCGAGGTAATGGACCTGACCTTCTCCACGCAGGCCCTGGCAGTCGCCTACCTGGCCACCGAGGGCCGGGGGCTGCCGGCCGGGGTTCACCGCGTGCCCGCCGCGATCGAGGAGCAGGTGGCGCGCCAGAAGCTGACGGCGCTCGGCGTGCGCTGCGACCAGCTCCGCGACGACCAGCGCGACTACCTGCGGAGCTGGCGGGCGGGCACCGGGGCCTGAGCCGAGCCCGGCCGCCGCCGGCAGTTCAACCAAACGGTCAAGGATTTCCCCCAGGCCGGGCCTGGCCGGCGGCGGCCCGCCGCCGGGCGCTCGCGTTGACAGAATCCGCGGCAGAGGTCCAGCGTACTTCCATGCAGAGCAGCCACCAGCCGTCCTGGACCGCGCCGCCGCGGCAAGCCGCCAGCACCCACCGGCGGGGCGGTCGGCGATCGGGGTCGTCACCTGGCAGGTCGTGGTGACGGCGCCGGGCATCGACGGGCAGGCCGGCGGGTCCCCCGAGGTGACCGCCGAGCAGTTCCGGCTGCTGGTCGAGCAGGTCAAGGACTACGCGATCTTCCTGCTCGACCCGGAGGGCCGGGTGGCGAGCTGGAACCACGGCGCGGAGCGGATCACCGGCTACTCCGCCGCCGAGATCCTCGGCCGGCACTTCGCCTGCTTCTACCCGCCCGAGGACGCCGCCGCGGGCAAGCCCGCCAAGGCCCTGGGCAGCGCCACGCGGACGGGCCGCTACCAGGAGCGGGGTTGGCGGGTCCGCAAGGACGGCGAGCGCTACTTCGCCCAGGTCAGCATCACCGCCCTGCTCGACGAGCACGGCGAGCCGAGAGGGTTCGCCAAGATCACCAGGGACAGCACCGGCGACCTGCAGGCGGAGCGGACCTTGCGCGAGCGGGAGCAGCAGCTCGCCGAGGCGCAGGCGGTCGCCAAGCTGGGCAGCTTCGAGTGGGACCTCACCACCGACCGGGTGACCTGGAGCCCGGAGCTGGCCAGGATCTACGGGCTGCATCCCGCCTCGTCCAGCGCCTCCTTCGACGGGTTCCTCCGGCAGATCCACCCGGACGACCGTGCCGCCGTGACCGGGACCGTCCGCCGCGCCGCCGAGACGGGGATGCCGTTCCGGCTGGAAGGGCGGGTCGTCCGGCCGACCGGCGAGCCCCGCCTGGTGGCGAGCTGGGGCGAGGTCGCCCGCAACGAGCAGGGCCGCCCGTCGCGGGTACTCGGGGTGTGCCAGGACGTGACCGAGTTGCGGCAGCACGAGGAGCAGCTTGCCGAGGCGTACGCCCGGGAGGAGCTGTCGCGCCGGCTGCAGAGCGGGCTGCTGCCGAGCCTGTCGCTGCGCAGCTCCACCCTGTGGCTCCGCACCCGCTACCAGCCGGGCCAGGAACGGGCCCTGCTCGGCGCCGACTTCTTCGACGCCCTGGACCTGCCCGACGGCACCGTGGCGCTGCTGATCGGCGACGTCGCCGGCCACGGCCCTGACGAGGCGGCGGTCGGCGTCGCGCTGCGAGCCGCCTGGCGGGCGCTGGTGCTCACCGGCCACGGCGCGGGTGAGCTGCTCAACGGCCTCGACCAGGTGCTGGTCCGAGAGCGGCCGTCGGTGGAGGTCTTCACCACCCTGTGCTGCGCGTGGATCAGCCCTGACCGCAGCCGCATCACGGTGGCCCTCGCCGGCCACCCGCCGCCGCTGCTGGCCCGGGGCGGCACGGTCGAGGCCGTGACCGCACCCACCGGGCCGGCGCTCGGCATCCACGATGACGGCTACCTGTGGGAGCCAGGAGTGGTCGAGGTGGGGGACGCCTGGACGCTGCTGTGCTACACCGACGGGCTGGTCGAGGGCTTGGCGGCGCCCGGGTCGGTGGAGCGGTTCGGGATCGACGGGCTCGTCGAGGAGGTCGCCCGGCTGCTCGGCGCCCCGACCGAGCTGGACGAGCTGCTCGACGGCGTCCTCGAGGTGGTCCACGCGGCCAACGGCGGTGACCTGTCCGACGACGTCGCCATCGTCTGCCTGTCGCGCTGCCCGCGGACGGCGGGGCGGCTCGCCGCGCCGGCCGCCGGCCAGCCCGACCTCGCCGCCGCCCTTCCGGAGCGCCAGTTACCAACCGGGCAGCTGGGATGATCGAGCGCTCCGGTCAGGCTTCTCGACGTCCGGCCGCGGCCGACCGGATCGAGTTGCATCCCGGCGCGTCCAGCCCCGCTCGCGCGCGCCGCTTCCTCAGCGAGCGCTCGACCGCCTGGTCGCTGCCGGAGTCGCTCGGCGACCAGCTCGCCCTGGTCGCCTCGGAGCTGGTGACCAACGCGGTCCTCCATGCGCACACGCCGCTCACGCTCACCGTCGAGCTGCTCGACGACCGGGTCCGGATCAGCGTGCGGGACGGGTCGTCGGCGCCGGCGGCGCTGCGCCGCTACCGGAAGGACGCGCTCACCGGCCGGGGTCTTGGCGTGATCGCCGCGGTGAGCCAGGCGTGGGGGGTCGAACCGGCACGGGACGGCAAGGTGATCTGGGCCGAGTTCGACCTCGACGGCGGCCGGTCGCGACCCGCCGAAACCAACGACCGGCACCATGCCGCGCCCGAGCCGTCGCCGGGTGGGCCAGGGGCGAAGACGATCCGGTTCCTGGGCGTGCCGGTCGGCGACTACCTGGAGCTGCAGGCCCACAACGACGCGTTGTTCCGCGAGCTGCAGCTGATCCGGATCGGACTGCGCAGCGGAAGCGCGGACGCCACCCCGATGCCGCCGCGACTGGCCGGCCTGATCGACGAGCTCGAGGGGGAGTTCCGCGGCCGCCGTGACAGCCAGCGGGACATGGTCGCCGACGCCCAGGCCCGCGGCGAGGCGACCGTCGACCTGGAGTCGAACGTCTCGCCGGTGGTCGTCCCGGCGGCGCGCGCCTACGTCGGCCTGCTCGAAGAGGCCGACCAGTTCTGCCGCAGCGGCGCGCTGCTCACGCCACCGCCATCCGACCGCGTGCGGCGGCTGCGGCGCTGGTTCGTCGAGGAGATGGTCGCGCAGTTCGGCGGCGCACCCGCCGCCGGCCTGGGCGGCCGCGGCGGCGCCGACGACCCGGGCGCGCCGCCCGACGGCCCCACCGGGCACGGCTGAGCAGGCGTGCCGTTGGTCCGAGATGGGACTGCCCGGGGTTTGTGGGTCGAAGGCGGCTGTTGTTAGCATCGAGCGTTCCTGAACGGGGAGACGCGGATGGCGGCGGGCACGGCGGGTACGAGCGGTCGCATCACCGTCACCGGTGACGGCTCCTACCGCACCGTGGCCGACCACGTTCCCGACGTCGGCGTGCTCGTGTTCGACCGGGAGCTCCGCTGCGAGCTGGTCACCGGCGCGGCCCTCCGTGCCCTCTGGCACGCCGAGGAGCTGTTGGGCCACACCGTGTTCGACCTGTTCCCGGCGGAGCAGGCGGAGATGATCGCCAGGCACTGCCGGGCCGCTCTGGCGGGGGAGCCGCGGTACTTCGAGATCCAGGGGCTGAAGGACCCGTCCCGGCGCTGGTCGGTCGATGTGGTCGCCGTCCAGGGCCCCGGCGGGGAGATCAGGTCCGGGATCGCGTTCTGCCGTGACATCACCGAGCAGCGCCGTGGCGACGAGGAGCTCCAGGAGAGCCGCCGCCGGCTCGCCGAGGCGCAGCGGATCGCCAAGATCGGCAGCTGGGAGTGGGAGCTCGCGACCGGCAAGGTGACCGCCTCCGACGAGCAGTACCGGATCCTCGGCCTGACGCCGGGCACGCCGCTGGACATCGAGACCGGAACCCGGTTCGTCCACCCCGACGACCTCCCCCTGCTCCGCGAGGAGATCGGCCGGGTCAGGACCGACCCGTCGCCGTACCAGGTCGAGCACCGCATCGTCGATCCCGACGGGACCGTGCGGATCGTGCGGGTGCGCGGCGAGGGCATCCGCGACCGGACCGGCCGGGTCGTGCGGGTGGTCGGCACCGACCAGGACGTCACCGAGACCAGACGGGCCGAGGAACAGCGCCAGCAGCTGCTCGCCCGTCTCTACCAGGCACTCGAAGGCCAGCACCAGCAGCTCGCCGCCGACCTGCACGACAGCCACGTGCAGAGCCTCGCCGCCATCGGGCTCAAGCTCGACCGCGCCCGGCTGCTGCTCGACGCCGACCCGGTCAGGGTCCGCGGGCTGCTGGAGGACCTCCGTGCCGACCTGTCCGGCGAGATGGCCGCGCTGCGGCGCACCATCAGCGCGCTGCGGCCGCTCGTGCTCGACCAGCGCGGCCTGGTCGCGGCAGTCCGCGACCTGGCCGCCGGCACCCGCGACCGTGCCGGGCTCTCGGCCTGCGAGGTCGACGCCGAGCTGTCGGGCCCGCGGCTCGACCCGATGGTGGAGACGGTGCTGTTCCGGGTCGCCCAGCAGGCCCTCACCAACGTCGAGCAGCACGCGGGCGCCTGCCGCGTGCGCGTCGGGCTGGGCCGGTCGGGCGCGTGGACGGTGCTGAGCGTGGCCGACGACGGCAGCGGCTTCGACCGGGGGGGCGCGTCGGCGCCGCCGGGCAGCGGGGGCTTCGGGCTGACCTCCATGCGCGAGCGCGTGCAGGCGGTCGGCGGGCAGTTCGAGGTGGACACCGGGCCGGGCCGCGGCACCCGTATCGAGGTCCGCGTCCCGGACCAGGTCTGAGCAGCCCGGCGGCTCAGCCTCCCAGCTCGGCGAGGCCGTGCAGGAGACGGTCCACCTCCGAGCGGTCGTTGTAGTGGACCAGGCCCGCCCGGACCGCGCTGCCGGCGTCGCGGATGCCGAGCGCCCCGGTCAGCTCCCAGGCGTAGCTGTGGCCGTTCCACACGTTGACCTTCCGCGCCGCCAGGTGCTCGGCGACCCCGCGGGGGGTATGGCCGGTCACGGTGAAGTAGGCGGTCGCGGTGCGCCGGACGGGGTGACCGTAGGTGGTCACGTGCTCCATGGCCGCCAGGCCGTCCAGCAGCACGGCGAGCAGCTCCTGCTCGTGCGCCTCGGCGGCGGCCATCGACGCGAGCACCCGCGCCCGCCTGGTGCCGGTCGCGTCCGGGTCGAGCGATGCCAGGTGCTCGACGGCGGCGGTCACGGCGGCGAGGTCGGCGAACGGCGCGGTGCCCCGCTCGAAGCGCTCCGGCACCCGCTCCGGCGAGGAGGCGAGCTTGTCGGGGTGGAGCTCGGCGAGCAGGCCAGGGTCGGCGACCACGGCGCCGACGTGCGGCCCGGACCACTTGTAGGCGCTGGTGGCGTAGAAGTCCGCGCCCAGCGCGCCGGCGTCGGCCGGGCCGTGCGCGGCCGCGTGGACCCCGTCCACATACGTCAGGGCGCCGACCGCGTGCGCCATCGCGGTGATCCCGGCGACCTCCGGACGGGTGCCGAGCACGTTGCTGGCGGCGGTGACCGCCACCAGCCTGGTGCGCTCGGAGAGCAGGGCCTGGTACTGCTCGGAAGGCAGCTCGCCGGAGGCGAGGTCCATCTCGGCCCAACGCACGGTCGCGCCGGCCCGCGCCGCGGCCTGCAGCCAGGGCCGGACGTTGGCGTCGTGGTCGAGCCGGGAGACGACCACCTCGTCGCCTTGGCGCCACCCGTCGGCCAGCGTGGCCGCCAGCCGGTAGGTCAGGGTGGTCATGTTGGGTCCGAGGATGACGCCGTCCGGGTCCCCGCCGACCAGGTCGGCGACTGCCCGGCGGCACTCGGCGACGATCTCCTCGGCGCGCCGGCTGGCCGGGAACGCGCCGCCGACGTTGCCGATCCCGGCGTGGTAGCTGCTGGCGAGCGCGTCGATCACCGCCCGCGGCACCTGGGTGCCGGCGGCGCCGTCGAGCCAGGCGTGGCCGTCGTGGAGCGCGGGGTAGCACGCCCGGACCCGGGCGACGTCATACGGCATGGCGGACCTCCGGTGGCGATGCCTGCTTGCCACCAGTGTGCAGCAGGTGACGGACGGCACCGGGCGGATGTGATCTCCGGCACTGCCGTGACCAGGCCGACCAGGGCATCGTGGCGCCGTGGCCCGGAACTCCACCACGGGCCGTCGCCTGTCCAGCGGGAGCGAGCATGATGGAACCTGACAGCCCGGCCGACTACCTGGCGGTCGCCGGAGAGCTGGTGATCGTCGGCGACGAGCCGGACGGGAACTCGGTCCGGTTCCGCGCCGACGACCGGAGCCGGTGGACGCGGATCGAGGAGCAGCGGCGTCCGGTCACGCTCGCCGCGGACGGCACCACCCAGCTCCGGCTCGAGGGGGTGGACGCGCCGGAGGCGCGGTTGGGGGGCACCGCGCAGCCGCTCGGCGTCGAGGTCAGGGAGGCGCTGCTGGCACGGCTCGGCTTCAGCGGCGTCGAGTACGCCGCCCCAGGGTCGAACCGGGTGGTGGCGGCGACCCCCGCGACCGTGCGGGCGGTGATCCTGACCCGGATGGTGGAGACCACCGGCCGGCCGGTCAGCTACCTGCTGCTCGACGGCGGGATCGGGGGCTCGCCCGCCGACGGGTCGACGGTCGCGCTCGACCAGGCGCTGCTCGAGCGGACGGTCAACGCCTGGCTGCTCCGGCAGGGCCTGGTCTACCTGCTGCTGTACGGCTCCAACCCGCCCCAGCAGCGCGCCTGGCTGCAAGCGATGGCCGCGGCGGCCCGTACCGCCGGCACCGGCGTCTGGATGCAGGATGTCACCGAGGTGTTCAAGCTCGACGGGCCCGCCTCGATCGGCCCCAGTGGCCAGCTGGTCTTCCCCAAGCTGTTCCGGCGCGCCCTCGACCACCTCCACGACGTCGACCACGGCTTTGACGGCAGCCTGGTCGACTGGCTGCTGGCCCACTCCGGACCGGGCCCCGGCGACGAGAACGACCAGGTGAGCGTGGCCGGCGCCGACCCGATCCGCCTGTCCGAGCTGCTGCGCCATGACGGGGAGAAGGTCAGCCTCTCGGTCGACCTGCTCGACCTCGTCTTCGTCGAGAAATGAGCGCCTTGGCACGGTGGTCGCCTCCGGCGGTCACCGCCGCGACGTCGGCTGGGGCCGTCCGGGCCCTGCCACCCTGGGGTTGCCCGTCGGGTCCTGCCGCCCGGCAACCGGCGGCCCCGCCTCCACCCGGACGGCCCCAGCTGACCACTGACTGCCCCGCAGGCAGGGGCGACTGAGAGGGCTTGGCGGCGGGGCGGCTCGTTGAACTGGGGCGTGGGCGGTGCTCGCGGGTTGGCGTGCGGCTGGGGACCGTGGTGCCGGCTTCCTGCCTGGTATGAACGGCTGACTGCCCCGCAGGCAGGGCGACTGAGAGGGCTTGGCGGCGGTTCGAGCGGCGCCGGGTACGGGTATGGGATCCTCGGCCACCCGCCGCCGCCGAAGGGGTGTACCGCCGATGCCGCCGCACCGTGGTCCGCGCCTGCTCGTCCAGCTGCTCACCATCGCCGTCCTCGTGGCCGTGCTGGCCGGCTGCGAGGGGCTGCCCCAGGTCCCGGAGGCGGGGCCGAGCACGGTGCGGCGGGCCGAGACCGGCAGGCAGAACGCCGCCGCCATCCGGCGCCTCGGCGGAGCGGTCGACTACGGGCGGGTCGATCCCAAGTCCGGCCAGCGCAGCGGCATCACCGCCACCATCACCCCCACGATGGTGCGGGCGGCGTCAGCGCACGAGCTGGGCTCGGTCGCCAACCCCGAGATCAGGCCGCCTGGCTACGACAGCCTGCCCGCGCGCAACCGCGCCCGCGGGCACCTGCTCGGCCGCCAGCTCGGCGGGTCGGGGCAGATCGCCGGCAACCTGGTCGCGCTCTACCAGCGCCGCGCCAACTCCCCGGTGATGCGGGACTACGAGAGCGCCGTCGCCGAGGCGGTCGAGCACGGCGAGACCATCCGCTACCGGGTCCGGCTCATCTACCCCGGCCCCACCTTCAAGGGAGCGCCGAAGGCGGTGCGCATCACCGCGAGCGGCAACCGCGGCTTCCGCCTCGACGTGCTGATCGACAACACCGCCGAAGGCAGGGTCCGCGAGTACGTCCCGCTTCCGGCAGGCTCGTGACTCGCACACCACGGAGGCAGCCATGACGCTGGAGCGCCTGCGGGAGCTCGTCCCGCCGCCGGCCGAGCCGGTCGAGCCTGGCCAGCCGGAAGGGTGGTCGAAGGTCGAGGCTGATCTCGGAACCGCCCTGCCCGCCGACTACAAGGCATTCACCGAGCTGTACGGCTCGGGCAAGTTCGACGACTTCCTCTGGCTGTTCAACCCGTTCACGCCAGGTGAGGACGGCAACCTGCTCCACGAGAAGGAGGCCGTGCTGGCGGCGTACGCCGAGACCAGGCGGCGCTTCCCCGAGCGGCTGCCGCTGCCGCCGTTCCCGGAGCCTGGCGGGGTGCTGCCGCTCGGGCGCAGCGACAACGGCGACGAGCTCTACTGGCTCACCGAGGGGGAGCCGGACGGCTGGACGGTGGTCCTGCTCGAGACCCGCGCCACCAGCCAGGAGCACCACCGCGTCCCGGTCACCGGCTTCCTCGCCGAGCTCGCCAGCGGCACCCTGGCCACCAAGGTGTTCCCGCCCGAGGTCGTCGAGCGGGAAGAACACGTCTTCGAGCCGTTCGACTGACCGGCCGCTACCCTTGCACCGTTGCCGGGCGCCGCCCGGCCCCGCCCGACCAGCCAGGAGCACCCCCATGCAGTACGCCCACCTCGGCCGCACCGGACTCCGGGTGAGCCGGATCTGCCTCGGCACCATGAACTTCGGCCCGGAGACCTCGGAGGACGACTCCCACGCCATCATGGACCGCGCCCTGGACGAGGGCATCAACTTCTTAGACACCGCCAACGTCTACGGCTGGCGTACTGGCGAGGGCGTGACCGAGCAGATCATCGGCCGCTGGTTCGCCAAGGGCGGCGGCCGGCGCGACAAGGTGGTGCTGGCCACCAAGGTGTTCGGCTCGATGGGCGACTGGCCCAACTTCAACCGGCTCTCGGCGGTCAACATCCGCCGTGCCTGCGAGGACTCGCTGCGGCGCCTGCAGACCGACCACATCGACCTGTACCAGATGCACCACATCGACCGGTCGACGCCGTGGGACGAGCTGTGGCAGGCGATGGACGTCCTGGTCCAGCAGGGCAAGGTGGTCTACGTCGGCTCCTCCAACTTCGCCGGCTGGCACATCGCCCAGGCCAACGAGGCGGCCCGCTCGCGCCACTCGCTCGGCCTGGTCAGCGAGCAGTCGCTGTACAACCTGGCGGTGCGCACCGTCGAGCTGGAGGTGGTGCCCGCCTGCCAGGCCTACGGACTCGGCCTGATCCCGTGGAGTCCCCTCTACGGCGGTCTGCTCGGCGGCGCGCTGGAGAAGGCGACCTCCGGCCGCCGCACCAGCGAGCAGTCGCGCGAGCGGCTGGAGCGCCACCGCGGCCAGCTCGAAGCCTACGAGGCGTTCTGCGCCGAGCTGGGCGCCTCGCCGGCTGACGTGGGCCACGCCTGGCTGCTGCACCAGCCCGCGGTGACCGCTCCGATCGTCGGCCCGCGCACCGCCGAGCAGCTCGAAGCGGCGCTGGACGCGGTGGAGCTGCGGCTGGACGACAAGGCCCTGGCCCGGCTGGACGAGATCTGGCCCGGTCCGGGCGGCGCGGCCCCCGAGGCCTACGCCTGGTAGCGGCCGGTCACGGCCGCGCCGCGCCCGCGCCGGCGGCGGTGGTGGTCGGAGCCACCTGGGCGAGCCCGGCGGTGGGGCGGACCGCGCCGATGTAGTCGCCGCGGCTGATCGCCGGGCGCATCGAGACCACCGCGCCCTGGTGGGGCGCGTCGATCATGTTGCCGGCGCCGATGTAGATGCCGACGTGGTGGATGGTCGACGGGTCGGCCAGGTCATAGGCGAAGAAGACCAGGTCGCCGGGTTGCAGGTCGTCCGGGTCCGACACCCTGGCGCCGGCGTACCACTGCTCGCGGGAGGTGCGCGGAAGCTGCACCCCGCCCTGCTGGTAGGCGCGCAGCATCAGGCCGGAGCAGTCGTAGTAGCCCTCGCCGGTGGCGCCCCAGCTGTAGGGGGTGCCGAGCGCGCCGTAGGCGAAGGCGACGGCCTTCTCGACCGCCGGCCCGGACGGCAGCGGGGCGGCGGGCCCGGCGGCGTAGCCGGACGCGAACGCCAGCACCTTGGTCACGTACCAGTCGGCGTGGTTGTAGGCGAGGATCGCCCCGGGCAGGTCGGCGCCCCGTTCCGCGCCGTGGGCGCACAGGTACCTGGCCGCCCCGAAGATGGCGTCGGCCGGGTGGTAGACGTTGGCGATCCCGTCGCCGTCCCCGTCGGTGCCGTAGCCGAGCTGCGGCGGGACCCGGTGGACCGGCGCGCCGCCCCAGGTGTTGCCGGCCTTGCCGCCGATGCCGAACTGCATCGGTCCGGCCGCGCCGGAGGTGTTGGCCCCCTCTAGGACGCCGGCCGCGATCAGGCGGCCGTGGTCGGTCTCCACCTTGCCGATCGCGGCCAGCACCGGCCAGGGCAGGCCCGGGCAGGTGTCGGCGGCCGCCTGGTACAGCGCCAGATACGTGGGCGGGACGTCGCGCATGGCGCCCAGACTGGGCTGGCCGCCACCGATGATGCGGGTGACCAGCCCGGCCAGCAGCATCCCGAGCAGGAGCAGCAGCACGAGCGGGCCGACGATCACGAGCTTCTTCATCAGCGGCTGCCTAAAGGAATGTTCACGGTGCGTGGGGGAGCATGACCGCCAGCGTCGATGACCATGGGATTTCTGGAGAATATCGTGCGGTGACGTGCATGGGTGCTATTTTAGGAAGTCGAGACGGTTGACAGGATACAGGCTGGTAGGACCCCGATCCAGCGCCGGGCGTCGCCGGGGAGTTGTGGCCGACGTCGGGAAGGAGGGCTCGTGCTGCCCGCATCCGGAATCGCCGCGTCCCAGTTGCGCCGGTCTCGACCGGGCGTCTCCGCCAGCGCCAAAAGCCGTTCGATTGCTTTAGTGTCATTGCGGTTGAGTGTAACCTTTGGTGGTGTAAGGATGGACGGTTCCGAACAAACCGTGTTATCGACCGCACCACTCCAGATGCGAAATCCGAACCAGTTGCGACACGCGGTCCGGTCGGGTTACGAGGAGGGTTGGAGGTGACCCAGCAGCCGCGGTCCCCATGGACGGGCGGCTATACCGACGAGGCCTACGTCCCCCTTGGCGTGGTCGACGACCAGGCCGCCGAGCAGGCGCCCGCCGAGGCCGACGAGGCCCGTCCCGTCATGCCCGAGGAGACCGAGGACGGCCACCCCGCCGAGGTCCCGATCGAGCAGCACCTCGCCCCACCCCAGCCGCCCCCCCCGCCGGTCGAGCCGGCGGTGGCGGTGCCCTCACGCGTGGAGCGGACCGTACCGTCGCGGGCGGAGCGGGCGGCCGCGCCGCCGCGGCGGCAGCGCCGGGCCATGGCCCCCGCGGCGCGGGGGCCGAGCGGCACCGCCGCCGATTTCACCCCTGAACGCTATCTACGCAGCGTCGGTGTCCCGCCCCGCGACGGCTGGCGGCGGGTGCTGTACTGGCTGACCGGTGGCAGGATCAACCCCGGTCCCGGGCCGGCTGAACTCGCCGAGCGCCAGCTCATGGCCCGCGCCAAGACCCGGATCGCCGGTTGCCGCTCGATCGCGGTGATCAGCCGCAAGGGCGGGGTCGGCAAGACCACCACCACGCTGATGCTGGGCCACACCTTCGCCTCCCTGCGGGGCGACCGGGTGGTCGCCCTGGACGGCAACCCCGACGCCGGGTCGCTCGGCTACCGGGTACGCCGCGAGACGGTGGCGACGGTGACCAACCTGCTCGCCGATGAGCGCGAGATCGTCCGCTACGCCGACATCCGCGCCTATACCAACCAGGCCCCGACCCGGCTCGAGGTGGTCGCCTCCGACGACGACCCCCGCATCACCAAGGCGCTGGGGGAGGAGGACTACCGCCGCGCGATCGGCCTGTTGGAGCGCCACTACAACCTGATCTGCCTGGACACCGGCACCGGGGTGCTGGAGTCCGCCACCAAGGGCATCCTGCAGCTCGCCGACCAGATCGTGGTGGTGATGGGGCCGAGCCTGGACTCGGCGCGGACCGCCAGCTCGACGCTGGACTGGCTCAACGAGAACGGCCACG
The DNA here is from genome assembly GCA_035535495.1 of Actinomycetota bacterium. Taxonomy (GTDB): domain Bacteria; phylum Actinomycetota; class CALGFH01; order CALGFH01; family CALGFH01; genus DASUZB01. Next base: position 15,681 of record DATLQA010000137.1, read on the forward strand.
CGGAGCTGGTGCAGACCGCGGTGGCCGTGATCAACGCGGTCCGTGGCGAGGGTCTGGTCGAGGTGGAGAAGATCGAGGAGCATTTCGCGGGCCGCTGCCGTGCGGTCGTCCAGGTGCCGTGGGACCCCCACCTCGACGCCGGGGCGGAGACGCAGGTCGAGCGGCTCAGGCCCACCACCAGGCGGGCCTACCTCGAGGTCGCGGCCGCGGTGGCCGACGAGTTCGCGCACTAGGCAGCGTGTCATGAACGAGGAGACCGGCAACCTGAGCGGGGGGACCGTCCGCCGACGGCGTCGGCGCTGAATCGTTTGCCAAGGAGGAACTACCTGATGCTTCGCCTGTGGGTCGCCGCTAGTACCAACGTGGATTTCACCCCTGATTTCAACGCGATCCCCGGCGCTGGGCCGTTCCAGCAGGTCATCAACGGTATCGGTGGCTTCGCGCTGCTGCTTTCGCTGGTCGGCATCGTGATCGGAGGCGCCATGTGGGGGGTGGGCTCACTCAGTTCCAACTACCATCAGGCAGCGGTCGGGAAGCGGGCCACGCTCTACTCGGTGGTCGGGGCGGTCATCGTGGGCGCCGCCGCGGCCCTGGTGAACTGGGCGTTCTCCCTCGGCCAGTCGGCCTGACCCGCATCAGTCCTGGTGGTCCGGCGGCGCCGGACCACCTCGCCGACCCGGACGCAAGCACCCAGCCCCACCCAAGTGACCACCGGATCATGACCGAGAGGAGCAACGCACCGTGGCGGTGACCGAGCGCAGCCGGGCCAGGGTGATCTACCGCCTGCCCGACCAGCGCGCCAGCCGTGCCGCCGGGCCGTCGGTCGCACCGACCCGGCTCAGCCTGCTGCTGCTCGCGTTGGTGCTGTTCTCCGGCGGCCTGGTCATCGGCCGCAGCAGCACGCGCACTGCCAGCGTCACCCCCACCGCCCCGGCGCCGTCGGTCACCGCGGCCAACCCGCCGGCGAGCGCCGGCGCACCCGCGACCGGCGCGACCCGCGCCAGCAAGACCGGCCCTACCCGCCTGGACCACGGCGTCGGGGTGGGCTGGGCGCACACGCGCGAGGGCGCGGTCGCCGCGGCCACCAACTACACCGTGGCGCTCGGTGGCACCCTGGTGTTCGACCCCGTGGCCCGCGACAAGGCGATCGAGGTGCTGGCCGCGCCAAAGGCGCGCGCCGCGCTGCAGCGCACCTGGGGAGAGGCGGCCGAGCTGACCCGCAAGGGCCTCAACCTGCCGAAGGGCGCCGCCGC
>DATLQA010000138.1:0-2347 GCA_035535495.1 Actinomycetota bacterium
GGCGCGAGCTCCTCGACCGTCCCGGCCCCGGCCAGCTCGCGGAGCACGGAGCCGACCAGGTGACCAGGCGGCTCCCCGGCATCGAGCGCGCGCAGCGTGGCACGGACGGCCTCGCGCCCGAGCCAGAACCCTGAGCCGTCGTCACCGAGCAGCCAGCCGTGGCCGTCCGCCGTCCGCGTCAACCGGTGGCCGGCCACGGCACCGGCGGTGGCGCCGGTGCCGGCGACCAGGACCGAGCCATCCGGCTCGGGTGTGCCGGCCGCGAACGCGACCTCGAGGTCCGGTGCGTAGCCGGGGTCGCAGGTCAGGCCCGCATCCGCCCACACCTGCCCGAACCGCGCGGCCACCGGCGGCGCCCGCAGCGCCGACATTCCGGCCACGCCGACCACCGACGCGTTCACCCGGCGGGGGTCGATCCCGGCCAGGGCCGCGCGCAGCGCGCCGGCGAGTGCGGCGGCCGCCCCGGCGGGGTGGCTGATCGGGTTCCCGCCGCCGGCCGTGCTCCGGCCGCGCACCCGTCCGTCGGTCCCGACCACGAGGATGCGCGTCGAGGTGCCCCCGAGGTCGCCGCCGAGGACCAACGACTCCGTGCCCATGGCTGCTCCGGCTGCGCCTTGACTTTTATGCTCCCGGCCGTCCAAGTTCACCCTAGCGCACCTCCGAAACCACACCATTGCGGACAGCACGCCGCGGGGGATCTCGGACAGGAGGGCCAGGCTCGATGGTGGATGCGATCAGTGCGGCTGGCGGCGGCACCGGTGCCCCTGGGAGCGCCGTCAGCGCCCAGGCCTACCTCGATGCCCTCGCGCCGATCATGGCCAGGGTCGGTCAGCAGGCAAGCGGACCGGTGCAGCGAGCGGCCGACCTGGTGGTGGCGTCGCTGCGGGCCGGCGGCGTCGTCCAGGCGTTCGGGACCGGGCATTCCGAGGCCCTGGCGATGGAACTCTCCGGTCGCGCGGGCGGGTTGGTGCCGACCAACCGGATCTCGCTGCGGGACGTGGTCATCTTCGGTGGCGAGCCGCCCGAGGTGCTCGGCAACGGCCTCCTCGAGCGCGACCCGTCGATCGCCCACCGGCTGTACGACCTCGCCGCGGTCTCGGCTGAGGACGTCGTGGTCATCGGCTCGAACTCCGGGGTCAACGGCGCCGTCGTCGAGTTCGCGCAGCTGGTCAAGGAGCGCGGGCACCGGCTGATCGCGATCACCTCCTTCACCCAGACGGCGGCCGTGGACTCCCGGCACCCGTCCGGCGCCAAGCTGATCGACCACGCCGACGTCGCCCTCGACAACGGCGCGCCGTACGGCGACGCGCTGCTCCCCCTACCCGGCGGCGGCACCGTCTGCGCGGTGTCCTCGATCACGGCGGCGCTGCTCGCTCAGCTGGTCGGCGCCGAGGTCGTCCGGCGGCTGCTCGAGGCCGGCGAGGCGCCCCCCATCTACCTGTCTGCCAACGTCCCCGGTGGGTATGAGCACAACAGCGTCCTGGAAGGTCGATACGCCGGTCGCATCCGGCGTACTGCCTGACCCCCTCGATCTCTCAAAGGAGACGGATCCATGGGCACCCCGAACCAGTACTCGCGGCGACTGTTCCTCCAGCGGGCCGTCCTGGTGTCGGTCGCGGCGGCCGGCGGCGGCTCCATGCTGGCCGGCTGCGCCAGCGGTGGCGGCGGCACGAGCACCGAGAGCGGCGGCGAGACGAGCGCCGAGAACCCGTTCGGGGTGAAGGCGGACGCCCCCCTCGACGTCGTCATCTTCAAGGGCGGGTACGGCGACGACTACGCCAAGTTCCACGAGGGGCTGTACCAGCAGAAGTTCAGCGCCGCCGAGGTCAAGCACGCCGGCATCACCGACATCCGCCAGCAGCTCCAGCCCCGCTTCAACAGCGGCAACCCACCGGACGTGATCGACAACTCGGGCGCCGAGCAGCTGCCGCTGGCCACCCTGGCCGACACCGGCCAGCTTTCCGACCTGACCCCGCTGTTCGACGCCGAGTCGATCGACGGCGGCAAGATCAGGGACAGCCTGAACCCGGTGGCGCTCGAGGCTGGTGACTACGGCGGCAAGGTCCTGGTCCTGAACTACGCCCTCGAGGTCTACGGCCTCTGGTACAACAAGACGCTGTTCGACAAGAAAGGCTGGAAGCCGGCCGAGACCTGGGCGGACTTCCTCGCCCTGTCCGAGGAGATCAAGAGCGCCGGGATCGCGCCAATGGCCCACCAGGGCAAGTACCCGTACTACATCCAGCAGGTGACGATGGACATGGCCGTCAAGCACGGCGGCAAGGAGGTCGTCACCGCGATCGACAGCCTCGAGCCGAACGCCTGGAAGCACCCGTCGGTCAAGATGGCC
>DATLQA010000139.1:0-13981 GCA_035535495.1 Actinomycetota bacterium
GTCGGTGAGCTGGCCGCGGCGGTCCGCCAGGCCCTTGACAACGTGGCCGAGCACGCCGGCGCCGAGCGCGCCTCGGTGTTCGCCGACTGCGACCGGGGCGAGGTGATCGTGACCGTCCGTGACGACGGTGTCGGCTTCACCTACGACGAGGCCGCGCTGGTGGCCAGAGGCAAGATCGGCCTGCTCAAGAGCATGAAGGGCCGGGTCGAGCAGCTTGGTGGCGCGATGCGGGTGGATACCAGCCCGGGTGGGGGCACCTAGATCGAGTTCCGGGTGCCGCAACCGGCGGAGGCCGGGCAGGAGTGACTGGCTGAGCATTGGCTGAGCATTGGCAGGCGAGCCGTCCGGCCTGCACGTGCAAGTCGCCTTGCCTGCGGGGCAGTAGTGGGAGACTGGACCACCACGGGCAGGTCCTTCGCGGAGGAGGCGAGCGTGAGCGACGAGCCGGTTCGGGTGATGGTGGTCGACGACCACCCGGTCTGGCGCGACGGGGTCAAGAGCGACCTGGAAGCATCCGGCCGGGCGGTGGTGGTTGCCGAGGCAGCCGACGGCGGCGAGGCGATCGAGCGCGCCATCGAGGTCATGCCCGAGCTGGTGCTGATGGACCTCAACCTCCCGACGGTGCGCGGCGTCGAGGCGATCCGCTGCATCGTCGAGCAGTCTCCGCACGTCAAGGTGCTGGTCCTGTCGGCCTCCGGGGAGGAGGCCGACGTGCTGGAGGCCGTCAAGGTCGGCGCCAGCGGCTACCTGCTGAAGAGCGCCACCGCCGCGGAGCTGGCCGACGCGGTCACCAGGGTGCGGGCCGGGGAGCCGGTCTTCTCACCCTCGCTGGCCGCCCTGGTGCTGGGCGAGTTCCGGCGCATGAGCGCCGCCGCCACCGAACCCGGCCTGACCGCCCGCGAGACCGAGGTGCTCAAGCTGGTCGCCAAGGGCTACACCTACCGCGAGATCGGCGACAAGCTGTTCATCAGCGTCAAGACGGTCCAGAACCACGTCCAGAACATCCTCACCAAGCTGCAGCTGTCCAGGCGGTACGAGCTGATGCGCTACGCCATCCAGCGTGGTCTGGACCGCGGCTGAGACGCCAAGGCACTCTATGTCACGCTTTGCAGCGTCTGGTCGAACTGACATGCACTGCAACCGCAATCGGGGTATGTTCTGATCGACAGGTTGTGGCCAGTTGATCGCTTAGGTCCGCTGGCTGGGTCAGGATCGATTTGGTGGCTTTCGGCTAGGCTTCCGGTATGGAGTCGATGAATCTCCGGGCACGCAAGAAGCTGCTCGTGCGCGACGTGATCGAGCAGATCGCGCTCGGGCTGTTCGACCGGCGCGGCTACGACGCGACCACGGTGGAGGAGATCGCCGCCGACGTCGGCATCTCCCCACGCACGTTCTTCCGCTACTTCCCGAGCAAGGAGGACGTGGTCTTCGCCCACCACGCCGACGCGCTGGCGCGGCTGCGCAACGTCCTCGACGAGCGGCTGCGGACGGGCGGAAGCGTGATCGCGGCGGTCCGCGCGGCAGTGCTCGCCCTGCGGGAGGATGCCGACCGGCGCGAGCTCGAGGCGGCACGGCTCCGGGTCATCCGGGTCACGCCGGCCCTCACCGCCCGGCGATACGCGCTGAGCGTGGAGTACGAGGCCGCCATCGCCGCCGCTATCACCCCAGCGCTCGGCGACGACCAGGGTGCGTGGATGCGCGCCATGCTGGTGGCCGGCGCGGCCATGGGCGCCATGCGGGCGGCATCCCTGATCGCCGCCACCTCGGGCGGTCCCGCCGCCGCCGCCGTCCTCGACGACGCGTTCGACCTGCTCGAACGCAGCGCAGCCGGGCTCTCCAGCCCGGCCGCGAGCGGCGGCGCCCCCCGCTGAGGGAGTTCCTGGGCGGTCCTCAGGATCTGAGCAAACCCCCGCGATTAGGGACCGCCGAGGAGGGTACGTCAGGGACTCCCGCCCGAAGCCGGTCAGGCCGCGACCAAGGGAGAAACCATGACCAAGAAGCAGGCCCGCACCCGCCTGGAAGAGGAGCGCGCCCGCCTGCAGCGGATCCTCGAGGGGCTGAAGGCCGACCCGGAGACCACCTCGGACGCGGCCAGCATCGCCGAGGTGTCCAGCTACGACCAGCATCCCGCGGACATCGGCACGGAGGTGTTCGAGCACGAGAAGAACCAGTCGCTGCTCGAGCAGATCGAGTACGAGCTGGAAGAGATCGACCATGCGTTCGAGCGGCTCGACGCCGGCCGGTACGGGATCTGCGAGGCTTGCGGCAAGCGGATCCCGGCCGAGCGGCTGGACGCCATGCCGGCTGCCCGCTTCTGCGTCGACGACCAGGCCAAGGTAGAGCGCGAGCTCGGCCTGCCAGGAGTGAGATCTTGAGCGCGGGACGCGTGGATTCTATGCCGCGTGACTGACATATACCGGACGATATTCTTGAAGTCGACTGTCCCTCCAATGGACGCTCGGGTACCATGCGCCGCGCAATCCGATTGAGTGTGCTGTGACATTCACGCGTTACACACGGTTCGAGGGGGACGACGGATGCCGGCATTCGACGTTGTGCAGCGCTGGAGGGGCCGTGTCGTGGTCGCCCGGGATGGAGTGTCACTCGGCGCCATCGTCGAAATCTTGTACGACGCGGAGAGCGACCAGCCCGGCTGGGCGCTGCTCGCCACCGCTGCCGGCAGGCGCCTGGTCCCCGTGATGCACGCCGTCGAGGACGGCGCGGTGGTGCAGGTGCCAGTGCCGGCGGCACTGGTCGAGTCCGCGCCCGGGATGGACCACGGTGCCCGCCTCTGGCCCCAGGAGGAGGCCGCGCTGTACGCGCACTACGGGCTGTCCTGGTCGGGCGACCAGACCGCGGACGACGAGGAGCCCGGCCTCGCCCAGGTCGAGTACCTCCACCTGGTCCGCCCGGCGATCTAACCGCTCAGAACTCCCGCATGCGGGCGTTGAGGGGGGAGCCGGCCCGCTGGCGCTGGCGGGCGACCTTCTGCCAGTCGTTCGGCCGGGACTCGACCCGGAACTCCGCCGCAGGCGGCGAGCTGCCGATCCTGATCAGGCGCAGCTCCACCCCGAAGAAGCGCACGTCGTCGTCGGAGTGCTGGTTCAGCCAGTCGAGCACGGCTCGATGCTCCTCGCCGAAGCGGGTGACGATCCAGATCACCGCGGAGATGTCGAGCCCGGCCGCGTAGGTGATGATCTGGCCGAGGTGGGGGTGGTCGCTCGGCTCGAGCTGGTTCTCGATCACCACCCGCCGGCCACGGTCGGTCTGGGCCAGCAGGTCGACCGAGAAGGAGCCGACCGGGATGTCGCGCCCGATCTCGCGCAGGCCGGAGATGCCCACCTCCCTGGCCAGCTTGTCGAGGTTGGCGGAGAGCCAGGTGGTGAAACCGTCCCCGTCGCGTGGGAAGACCGAACGGACGTCGACCTCCTCGAACTCGGCGAGCTGGACCGGGGCGCCGCCGAAATTGCGGGCGTGCCGCTCGAGGTCGGAGTTGGCGTCGCTGCGGTTGTTGCCGCGGCTGCCCGAACTCGTGGAGACGGTGGTCCGGGAGTTGTCCGCGCCAGCTGACGAGCTGGCGTCTGACTGGGTCACGCCAAATCCTTTCATCGGCAAGCGGATGACGCGGGGAGCGTGTCGAAAAGCGATCTGGTGGTCAAATTCCAATTCGCCGTGCCAGGTGGGCCCTCGGCCGGCCCGCCGCCGTCTCCGGCAAGGCATGCTCGGACCTGCGCGTTCGTCCATTTTCGACGGGATGCTTCGGGTTGTTCGAGGGAAATCGCGCGTGGTCGGCAGCGAGCCGGTCAGGCGAATTGCGTCCGCAACGTGACGCCGGAAAGCAGGCAGAATTGCGGAGCGCCGCCGTGGGCCGGTCCGCTTTGACCGGCTGCCCAGCCGTACGTACGATCGCGCCCGTGCGGGCTCGCCGCAGCGAGGCGGCATCGCCCAGAGGAGCCGCATGATCCTGAAGTCCGCGGTGGTCAGGAAGTTCCGGAGCATCGAGGACTCCGGCCTTGTCCGGTTCGAGCCGGACGTCACCTGCCTGGTCGGCAAGAACGAGAGCGGTAAGACCGCCTTCCTGGAGGCGCTCTACCGGTCCAACCCGCTCGGCCGCGCGTCCGGCTTCCAGGAGCTGCGCGACTACCCGCGCCGCCTGCGCGCCAGGGAGCGGGCCCAGATCCCCGACACCGTGCCGGTGGTGGCCACCTTCGAGCTCCAGGACGACGACATCGAGGCGGCCTGGCGGCAGTTCGGTCCCGGCGTGCTCACCTCGCGCGAGCTGCGGGTCGAGCGGACCTACGCCAACCGGCGCCGGCTCACCGTCCACCAGGACAAGGTCGCCCAGGCCCGCCACCTGATGGTCGAGGCGGGCCTCGACCCCGGTCTGGCCGACGGGGCGGACTTCCCCGAGCTGCTCACCCGGCTGGAGCGCGAGCTGCAGCGCACCCGCCTCACCGAGGTGGCCGAGGTCCTGCGCGAGCTGCAGGGCCGCGATCTCTCGGCCGAGCTGGGCTCGTTCCTGGCCGGCCGGCTGCCCAGGTTCCTCTACTTCGACGCCTTCAGCGTCATGCCCGGCCGGGCGTCGATCCCCCGGCTGCAGACCACCCCCGAGGCACAGCTGACGCCCGGGGAGCGCACCGTGCTCGCGCTGCTCCGCCTGGCCGGCGTCGAGGCCGAGGAGTTCACCGCGGCCGGCTACGAGGCCCGCCGCGCCGCCCTGGAGGCGGCCGCGAACGAGATCAGCGAAGAGGTCTTCGAGTACTGGAGCCAGAACCGGCAGCTCGCCGTCGAGCTGGACGTCGACTTCGCCAGCCCGGCCGTCAGGCCCGGCGAGGAACCACCGTTCCTCGAGGTCCGCATCCGCAACGACCGCCACCGGGTCACCCTCAACTTCGCCGAACGCTCGGAAGGCTTCGCCTGGTTCTTCTCCTTCCTGGTGGCCTTCTCCGACCTCCGCGCCACCGGCGACGTGGTGCTGCTGCTCGACGAGCCCGGCCTCGGGCTGCACGCCGCCGGCCAGGCCGACCTGCTGCGCTACCTGCACGAGCAGCTCGCCCGCGAGCACCAGGTGATCTACACCACCCATTCGCCGTTCATGGTCGACGCCGCCAACCTGCACCGCACCCGGACGGTCGAAGACGCCGACGACCGGGGGACCAAGGTGCGCAACCACCTGGACGGGGTCAGCCCGGAGACCGTCCAGCCGCTGGCCGCCGCGGTCGCCTACCAGCTCCTGCGCCCGCTCGCCCTCGGCCCGGACACCCTGGTGGTGGACGGCCCAGCCGACCTGCTCTACCTCGAGGTGATCAGCGGCTTCCTGCGTGACGCCGGCCACGAGTCCCTCGACCCCCGCTGGGTGCTGGTCCCTGCCGGTGGTCTCGATGGCCTGCCGGCCATGGCGGCCCTGCTCGGAGCGCCTCTCGACCTAGCCGTGCTGCTCGACCTCGGGACCGGCCACCGCCGGGTACGGTCGCTGGTCCAGCGCGGGGTGCTCGTGCCCGAGCGGCTGGTCAGCCTCGCCGAGCTGGTCGGCGAGACCGAGGCCGGCCTCGAGGACCTCCTGGGCGACGCCTTCTACCTGCGGCTCCTGGCCAGCGCGGGGATCGGCAAGCCCACCGTCGACGAGGTGCGGGGGAGCGGCCGCCTGCTCGCCCGGGTCGAGCGCGCGCTCGGCCAGCCCGTCGACCGCTACCGTGTCGCCCGTACACTGCTGCTCAAGCAGACCGAGTTCCTACCCGGGCTGCCCGGCGAGGTCGGGGACCGCTTCATCGCCCTGTTCGCCACCGTCAACCGGCTGCTTGGCTGAGCGCGTGTGCGGGGAGGCGAGTCGAGCATGTTGGGAGGTGCGTCGCGGGTGAGGGCGCGTGCCGGCCTGGTGGCTGCCCTGGCGGCGGCCGTGGTCGGTCTGGCGGCGTGTGGCGGCGACGCCAAGCCGTCGGCCGGACGGGCGGCCCCAACCACCTCCCTCGCGCCGTCGACCACCGCGACCACCGGGACGCCCTCCACCACCGCGCCCCCGTCCACCACCGCGCCGCCGACCACCCGCCCGGTCAAGCCCAAGCCGGCCAAGCCCCCGCGCATCCTGCGAGCGGGCATGGAAGGCGCCGACGTCGCCAAGATGCAGCGCCGCCTTGCCAGCCTCGGCTATGAGGTGACCGCGGCGGACGGCCACTTCGGCCAGGCCACCAGGCACGCGGTGGTCGCCTTCCAGAAGGTCAACGGGCTTGGCCGGGACGGCGCCGTCGGCCCGAGGACCCGCAAGGCGCTCGAGCGGCCGAAGACCCCACGGCCGCGCTCGGCCAGCCGCGCCATGCACCTCGAGGTCGACCTCACCCGCCAGGTCGTCCTGGTCGTCAAGGGCGGCAAGGTGACCGAGATCCTGGACTCCTCAACCGCCTCGGGGCAGCCCTACGTCTCGCCAAAGAGCAAGGAGGTGCGCATCGCCCGCACCCCGGTCGGGTCGTTCCGGGTGCAGCGCAAGATCAACGGCTGGCGCAAGAGCGATCTCGGGCTGCTCTGGCGGCCGGCCTACTTCACCGGCGGCTACGCCGTGCACGGGTCGCTCAGCGTGCCGCCGTTCCCGGCCAGCCACGGCTGCGTCCGCCTCACCATGGCGTCCATGAACCGCCTCTACGACCGGCTGCCGGTCGGCACCCCGGTGCTCGTCTACCGGACCTGACCGCGGGCACCGTAAGCTCGACGGTGCCCCGGTTCCGGGGGGTCGGGGTCGATGAAGGAGGACGCGCCGTGGAGTTCGCCTACAGCCCCAAGGTGGAGGAGTACCGGCAGCGTCTGGGCGCCTTCATGGAGGAGCATGTCTACCCGAACGAGCCCGTCTTCGCCGAGCAGGTGGCCAAGCTCGCCGATCCGTGGGACCGCCCGCCGGTCATCGACCAGCTCAAGGCGGAGGCCCGCGCCCGCGGCCTGTGGAACCTGTTCCTGCCCAACTCCGAGCACGGTGCCGGTCTCGGCAACCTCGAGTACGCGCCGCTGGCCGAGATCACCGGGCACAGCCCGGCGCTCGCCCCCGAGGCGCTCAACTGCTCGGCCCCTGACACCGGCAACATGGAACTGCTGGCCTCCTTCGGCACCCCCGAGCAGCAGGAGCGCTGGCTGCGCCCGCTGCTCGCCGGTGAGATCCGCTCCTGCTTCTCCATGACCGAGCCCGCCGTGGCCAGCTCCGACGCGACCAACATCGCCACCCGCATCAGCCGCGACGGCGACGAGTACGTGATCAGCGGGCACAAGTGGTGGTCGAGCGGGGCGATGAGCCCGCGCTGCCGGCTCTCCATCGTGATGGGCGTCACCGACCCCGATGCCGAGCCGCACCGCCGGCAGAGCATGGTGCTGGTCCCGATGGACGCCCCTGGGGTCGAGGTGCGCCGCGCCACCTCGGTGTTCGGCTACAGCGACGGCCCCCACGGCGGCCACGCCGAGATCGTCTTCCACGACGTCCGCGTCCCAGCGGGCAACCTGCTCGGCGAGCCGGGCAGCGGCTTCGCCATCGCGCAGGCCCGGCTCGGGCCGGGCCGGATCCACCACTGCATGCGCCTGATCGGCATGGCCGAGCTGGCGCTCGAGCTGACCTGCCGCCGGGTGGTCGACCGGGTCGCGTTCGGCCGGCCCATCGCCGAGCAGGGCGTGGTCCAGGGCTGGATCGCCGACGCCCGCATCCGGATCGAGCAGGCCCGCCTGCTGGTCCTCAAGACCGCCTGGCTGATGGACACGGTCGGCAACAAGGGGGCGCGGATCGAGATCTCGGCCATCAAGGTGGCCGTGCCGGAGATGGCCACCTTCGTGATCGACCGGGCCATCCAGGCGCACGGCGGCGCCGGCGTGTCCCAGGACGTCCCGCTGGCCATGCTCTACGCGCAGGCCCGCTTGCTGCAGATCGCCGACGGGCCCGACGAGGTCCACCGCATGAGCATCGCCCGCCGGGAGCTCCGCCCCTACCTGTGAGGAACGAGTCGATGGCAGCAACGGAGCTGGTCCACTACGAGGTGGCGGGTGGCGTCGCCACGGTGACGCTGGACTCGCCCGCCAACCGCAACGCCCTCTCCAGCGCGCTGCTCGGCCAGCTGGTCGCCGCGCTCGACCGGGCGGGTGCCGACGGGGCCGTGCGCGTGCTGGTCCTCACCGGTGCCGACCCCGCCTTCTGCTCCGGTGCCGACCTCGCCGAACAGCGCGCCCGCAACCAGAGCGGCCAGAGCGCCGGCGGCTTCCCCCTGCCCGAGGTGCTGCGCCGGCTCTGGCGCTCGCCCAAGCCGGTGCTCGGCCGGGTCAACGGGGCCGCCAGGGCCGGTGGCATCGGCCTGGTGGGGGCGTGCGACATCGCCATCGCCCGCGAGCGCGCCACCTTCGCCTTCTCCGAGGTGCGGGTGGGGGTGGTGCCGGCGATCATCGCGGCCACCTGCCTGCCGCGGCTGGCTCCGCGCGCCGCCGCCGAATACCTGCTCACCGGCGAGGTGTTCGACGCCGGCAGGGCCGTCGAGATCGGCCTGGTCAACCGGGCGGTCGCCGACGACGAGCTCGACGCCGAGGTGGCCAGGTACGCCGACATGCTCGGCCGCGGCGGCCCGGAGGCGCTGGCCAGGACCAAGGAGGTCCTGCGGGAGCTGCCCGGGCTCGACTTCGACACCGCCCTGGAGCGGATGGAGGCCCTGTCGCGCGACCGCTTCGCCTCGGCGGAGGCGCTCGAGGGCATGCTCGCGTTCGCCGAGAAGCGCACGCCGAGCTGGGCGAGGGAACCTTGAGCGGCGCCCTCCGCATCGCCAACTGCTCGGGCTTCTACGGCGACCGTCTCTCGGCCGCCAGGGAGATGGTCTGCGACGGTCCCATCGACGTGCTCACCGGCGACTACCTGGCCGAGCTGACCATGGCGATCCTGTGGAAGGCGCGCGCCTCCGACCCCGCCGCCGGCTACGCCACCAGCTTCGTCACCCAGTGGGAGCAGATCGCCGCCACCGTGGTCGAGCGGGGCATCAAGGTGGTGGTCAACGCGGGCGGCCTCAACCCTGCCGGGCTCGCCGGGGCGGTGCGGGCGGTCGCCGACCGGCTCGGACTGACCGTGCGGGTGGCGCAGGTCGACGGCGACGACCTGCTCGCCAGGCTGCCCGAGCTGCAGGCCGCCGGCGAGCCCCTGGCCCACCTGGACGACGGCCGCCCGCTCGCCGGCCAGCCCGTGCCACCGGTCGCGGCCAACGCCTACCTGGGCTGCTTCGGCATCGCCGGCGCACTGACGGCCGGCGCGGACGTGGTCGTCTGCGGCCGGGTCACCGACGCGGCGCTCACCATGGGGCCGGCGGCCTGGCGCCACGGCTGGGCACGCGACGACTGGGACGCCCTCGCCGGCGCCCTGGTCGCCGGGCACGTGATCGAGTGCGGCACCCAGGCGACCGGCGGCAACTACTCGTTCTTCACCGAGGTGCCCGGCCTGGCCGCACCTGGGTTCCCGGTCGCCGAGGTGGCCGCGGACGGGAGCGCGGTGATCACCAAGCATGCCGCGCACGGCGGCATGGTCAGCGTCGGGACGGTCACCGCCCAGCTCCTCTACGAGGTCGCCGGGCCGCGCTACGCCTCGCCCGACGTGGTCGCGCGGCTCGACACCATCCGGCTCGAGCAGGAAGGTCCGGACCGGGTCCGCATCAGCGGCGTCCGCGGGGAGCCGCCACCACCGACCACCAAGGTCGCCGTGATCCTCCCTGGCGGCTGGCGCAACACGGTCGGCTTCCTGCTCACCGGCCTCGACGCCGAGGCGAAGGCCGCACTGGTCGAGCAGGCGTTGTGGCCGCGGCTTGGCGGCAGGGAGTCGTTCGCCCGCAGCGACGTCCGCCTGCTGCCCGGCGGGCGGCCCGACCCGCCCAGTCCCGAGGAGGCGCTGTCGGAGCTGCGCGTCACCGTGATGGACCCCGACCCGGCCAAGGTGGGGCGGCGCTTCTCGGCGGCCTGCGTCGAGCTCGCCCTGGCGAGCTACCCGGGCTTCACCCTGACCGCGCCGCCCGGCCGCGAGACCGCCTACGCCTCCTACTGGCCCACCCTGGTACCAAACCAGGCCGTGCCCCACCGGGTCGTCCACCACGACGGCACCACCAGCGCCGTCGGTCCCGCCCCGGTCACGGCAGCGGTCGACCTGGACGACCCGGCCCCACCGGTCCTGGCACCAGCCACCGACCTGGCCGGCGGGCCGGCCCCGACGCCGCCACCCGGCGGGCCGGCCGCGCGTGCCCCGCTCGGCCGGGTGGCGGGGGCGCGCTCCGGTGACAAGGGCGGCAACGCCAACCTCGGCGTGTGGGCGCGCAGCCCGGACGGGTACGCCTGGCTGGACGGCTTCCTCACGGTCGAGCGGCTGCGCGCCCTGCTCCCCGAGACGGCAGGGCTCGAGGTCCGGCGCTACGCCTTCGGCAACCTGCTCGCGCTGAACTTCGTGATCGTCGGTCTGCTCGGCGAGGGCGTCGCCTCCTCCACCCGTCCCGACCCCCAGGCCAAGGGCCTGGGCGAGCACCTCCGCGCCCGCCTGGTCGAGCTGCCCGCCAGCCTCGCCGAGGCCCCTTAGGGCACGCGGTCCGAGGCCTCCTCCGAGGGTGGGGTGACCACCTCTTCGGTGCGCCGCTCGGCCTCGCCCACCTCCTCCTGGCCGCGCTGGCGCAGGTACACCAGCACGGTCCAGGCGACCGCCATCACCGGCACAGCCAGGAACGCCCCGACGATGCCGGCGAGCACCGCGCCGGCGGTCAGCGCGAGCAGGATCGCGACCGGGTGCAGGTTCACCGCCCGGCCGAGCACCACCGGGGCGAGCACGTGTCCCTCGAGCTGCTGCACGCCGATGGTGATGCCGATCACGATCAGCGCGGCCAGCGGGCCCTTGGCAACTAGCGCCACCAGGGCGGCCAGCGCCCCGGCCAGGAACGCGCCGACCAGTGGAAAGAACGCTCCGAAGAAGGTCAGCACCGCCAGCGGGATCACCAGCGGGACCCCGACGATCACCAGGCCGATGCCGATCAGCACCGCGTCGACCAGGCCGACGGTGGCGACCCCGCGGAGGTAGGCGCTCACCGTCTCCCACGCCTGGCGGCCGATGGCGCGGGCGTCCTCGCGGCGCTGCTCACCAACCACGTCGAGCAGGAAGCCGCTGAAGCGGTCGCCGTCCTTCACGAAGAAGAACGTCAGCACGAGCGTAAGGATGAGGCCGGCGGCGATCTCGCCGGCCACGGTCGCGCCGGTGAGCAGCCCGCGTGCCACGCCGCGCCCGTCCCCGCCGAAGCTCGCCCGGAGCCGGTCGAAGGTGCCGGAAAGCTCCTCCTCGGAAACGTGGAGGGGCCCGGTGGCGAGCCAGCGCTGCACGTCCTCGATGCCCCTGGTCACCTGCTGGCCGAGCGTGGAGAGCTGCGGGGTCACCTGGGTGACGAGCAGCAGCACCACCCCGGCGAGCAGGAGCACCGCGCCGACCACCACCGCCGCGGTGGCCGCGGAGGGCGGCAGGCCGCGCCGGCGGAGCAGGTTGGCGGGGGGCACCAGCAGGGTGCTCAGGAACAGGGCCAGGATGACCGGGAGGACCACCAGCCTGAGCTGGATGAGCAGGTACAGCACCAGCGCGCCGGCCGTCACGATGACCAGTACGCGCCAGCTGACGGCCGCGGCTCTGGCCAGGCCAGGGCTCACCTGGGCTTGAGGTCGGGTGGTCAACGCACGCCCTTTCCGTGAGTGGCTTCGACCGGCCACCAGTATCCCAACTGGCATTGCCCGGGTGGGAATTGTCGGGCAGGCTCGATCGGCCGCGCCTGGTCTGGTAGAACCCGATTAGGCTGGGAAACTAGGTGTAAACCGACAAGCACACTGAACGCCGGAAAGGACCGACTCATGAGCCGTGGAACCGCGATCTTCCTCATCGTGCTCGGGGCGATCCTCGCCTTCGCCGTCAGGACGGAGACCAGGGGCATCGACATCCAGACGGTCGGGTACATCCTGTTGATCGCGGGCGCTGCCGGCCTGCTGTGGGCGCTCACCCGCGCGAGCGTCGCGGACCCGGTCGCCGATCTCCTCGCCCCGCCCGAGGAGCCACCACGCTTGCAGGAGGAGCGGGTCGACCCGGGTGCGCTCGGCGAGCTGATCGGGCGGGCGAGGGAGCTGGCCGGCCAGGCGCGGACGTTCCTCGAGGCCGAGGGCTACACCAACGAGCGCATCGACGAGCTGGCGGCCGAGTTCGTCGCCAGCGACTACGGCACCACCAGGGACGAGTTCATCACCTGGGCGGTCTCCCAGGACCACCTCCCAAGGACCCCGCCGGAGGGGGAGCCGAACTCCCGCCAACCCGCCGCTCCGCAGCCGGACGAGCTGGCGTAGCTCCGGGCGATGCCGTCAGCCAGCGCCCTCGGCCCGGCGCTTGAGCCCGGTCACGAACTGCTCGAACGAAGGGCCGAGGTCCGGGATCGTGCGCCAGATCATCGGCAGCAGCGGCCCGGTGTACTCCTCCCGGACGTTGAGCGTGGTGGCGCCGTCGCCCTGCGGCGACAACACGAAGGTGCGCACGCCCTTGAACAGGCCCAGCGGCATCCCGCCCGACCAGGTCATCCGCTGACCCGGTTCGAACTCGGTCACCTTGACGGGGAAGGCACGTCCCGGATTGACCTTGGAGATCACCTTGATCTTCTCACCGGGCATGATGCGGCCCTCGACGCGGACGATCCCCGAGTCCCACTCGGAGTACCCGGGTGCGTCGGTCAGGATCGCCCAGATCGCCTCCGGGCTCGCTTTGATCGTCGAGCTTGCGTGATAGAACTTCATCGCCCCTCCCGCGATCCCGAGATCGGTAACCGGTGCGCTACGGTAACAGAGCCCGCCACCTCCGCCTGCTCAAGCGGGCCGGGCTGGTGACCGACCGGGCCGAGGGCACGCGACGCCTGTACCGCCTCCACGACGAGGGGGTCGCGGCGGTCGGGGACTACCTCGAACGGGTCTGGGGCGAGGCCGCTTCGCGGTTCCGGCTGGTGGCCGAGAACCCGCCCGACCCCGCGAGGCCGCCCGAGCCCTGATGGAGCCGCTCGAGCTGAGCTTCACCGTCGCGTGCTCCCCCGAGCGGGCGTTCGCGGTGTGGGCCACCAAGACCTCGATGTGGTGGCCGGCCGACCACACGGTGTCCGGCGAGGACGGGCTGACCGTCACCATCGAGCCTCGACCCGGTGGCCGCATCTACGAGCGCACCCGTGGCGGGGTCGAGCACGACTGGGGCGAGGTGCTCGCCTTCGAGCCGCCGCACCGGCTCGCCTACCTCTGGCACATCGTCGGCGACCGCAGCGACGCCACCGAGGTGGAGATCACCTTCACCGGCACCGGTGATCGCACCACCGTCAGGATCGTCCACCGTGGTTGGGAGCGGCTCGGCACCGCCGGCCCCGAGATGCGCCGCCGCAACCACCAGGGCTGGGCGGGCCTGCTGGACCACTACCGGCAGGCGACCCTCGACCTCGGATGACGAGCCGGCGTCAGCTGGCGAGCTCCTCCAGCACCTTGGCCGCGTGGCCGTCCGCCTTGACGTTGTACCAGGCGCGCTCGACCTTGCCCTCCTCGTCGATCAGGAAGGTGGAGCGGAGGATGCCGACGATCGTCCGGCCGTAGCGGTTGCGCTCACCCCAGGCGCCGTACTGGTCGGCGACCGCGTGGTCCGGATCGCTCAGCAGGGTGAACCGCAGGCCGAACTTGTTGCGGAAGCGCTGGTGGGAGGCGGCGTCGTCGGGTGAGACGCCGACCACGGGCACCTGGGCGGTCTGGAAGGCGTGGAGGTTGTCGTTGAACTGGCACGCTTCGGCGGTGCAGCCGGGCGTGTCGTCGGCCGGGTAGAAGTAGAGCAGCAGCTTGCGACCTTTGAAGTCCTCCAGGGAGACAGGCCTGGAGTCCTGGTCGGGCAGGGTGAACGCGGGTGCCTGGTCGCCGGGCTCCAGATTGGCCATTGGCTGCCTCGCTTGGGTGGGAGGTTGCTACCGACACC
>DATLQA010000140.1:0-2318 GCA_035535495.1 Actinomycetota bacterium
CGGGGCGCCGCACGGCGCTTCCGGGTGACCAAGACCGGCAAGATCCTCCGCCGGCAGAGCCGGCTGAACCACATGCTCGAGAAGAAGACCCCCGCCCGCAAGCGCCGGCTCGGCCGCGAGGTCGAGGTGACCGCAGGCGACCGGCGCAGCGTCCGCCGCATGCTCGGCCTGTAGCGGGGGGTCACCGAGACGAGCCACCTCCGACCGGAAAGAGAACCACGATGGCAAGAGTCAAGCGGGCCGTCCACGGCGCCAAGGCCAAGCGGACCACCATGGAGCTGGCCAAGGGCTACCGCGGCAGCCGTGGACGCCACTACCGAGCCGCCAACGAGCAGGTCATGCACTCGCTGCGCTACGCCTACCGCGACCGGCGGGCGCGCAAGGGCGACTTCCGAGCCCTCTGGATCACCCGCATCAACGCCGCCGCCAGGGCCGAGGGCATGACCTACAACCGCTTCATCGCCGGCCTGCGCCTCGCGGGCATCCAGGTCGACCGCAAGGTCCTGGCCGACATCGCCGTGACCGACCCACGCACCTTCGCGAGCCTGGTGGCCAGCGCCCGCGAGGGCCTGGACGGCAAGGCGTAGCCGCCGGTCACCCGCGACGGCCGACGTGAACGTGATCACGAGCCCGAGCAACCCCGCGGTGCGGGCGGCGCGCAAGCTCGCCCGGCCGTCGGCCCGCGCTCGCATGGGTGGACACTTCCTGCTGGAAGGGCCGGAGGGGATCCGCGAGGCGCTGGCCGCCGGCCACGTGCCGGTGACGATGCTGGCGACCGAGCGGGCCGCCGCCCGCCACGCCGGCATGCTGAACGCGGCCAGGTCCGCCGGCTCGAAGCTGCTGCTGGTCGCCGAGCCGCTGCTCGCCGGCCTGGCCCAGACCGCCACCCCCCAGGGCCTGGTGGCGGTCCTGCCCAGCGTCACCCGCCTCCTGGACGGCCTGCCGGCCGCGCCCCGGCTGGTGTGCGTGCTCGCCGAGGTCCGCGACCCCGGCAACGCCGGCACGGTGATCCGGACCGCCGACGCCTTCGGGGCCGACGCGGTCGCCACCACCAGCGGCTCGGTGGACCCGCAGAGCCCCAAGGCCGCCCGGGCCGCGGCCGGCAGCCTCTTCCACCTGCCGGTGGTGGCCGGGGTGCCGTGGCCGGACCTCCGCGCCGCCCTGCGCGAACGCCGCCTGCGGCTCGTCGGCGCCGACCCCCACGCGCCCGCCACGGTCGAGGCGGCGCCGCTGGACGAGCCGGTCGCGCTGATCCTCGGCAACGAGGCCCACGGGCTGCCGGACGCCGTCCGCGACGGCCTCGACCTGGTCGTCCGCGTGCCGCTGGCCGGCAGGGCCGAGAGCCTCAACCTCGCCGCCGCCGCGGCCGTCCTCCTGTACGAGGCCGCCCGCCGCCGGGGGGGTTCGGGGAACGGGCCCGGGAGGGCCGGGCATCCCGCCGTGGACACCGACCGGCCACAGGAGGCCGCCGTTGGCCGATAGCGAGGCATATCTGGAGGCGCTGCCCGACGCCGTGGTCGTGGTCGACGCCGACGGCAGGGTCGCCTACGCCAACCCGGCCGCGGAGCGGCTGTCCCGGGCCGGCCGCGACGAGCTCGCCGGCCGGCCGCTCGACGACGCCATGCCGCTGCGCGACGGGGCCGGCAACCCCTGGTGGTCATGCTCGGAGAAGCTGCGCCGGCTGCCGGGGGTGCGGGGGGTGCCGGCCCGCGAGCTGGCCCTCGACGCGGGCGACGGCCCGTCCACCCCGGTCGACCTCACCGCCACCTTCCTGCGGGACGGCGGCGGCCGGGTCGTCCAGGCCATCTGCGTGCTCCGCGACGCCTCCGCCAGGCACCGCGTCGACAGCCAGCGCGGCGAGCTGATCTCGACCCTCTCCCACGAGCTGCGCTCCCCACTCACCAGCGTCAAGGGGTTCACCTCCACCCTGCTGCACCGCTGGGAGCGCTTCAGCGACGACCAGAAGCTCGAGATGCTCACCACCGTCAACATGGACGCCGACCGGGTCACCCGGCTGATCCGGGAGCTGCTGGACGTGTCCCGGATCGACGCCGGCAGGCTGGAGCTGCGGCGCCAGGAGTTCGACTTGGCGGCGATGGCCGCGGGCATCACCGGCCGCTTCGAGATCCAGCACGACCGCCACCGCTTCCAGGTCTCGTTCCCGGACGGCTTCCCGCGCGTCTATGCTGACCCCGACAAGGTCGAGCAGGTGCTGACCAACCTGGTGGAGAACGCGGTGAAGTACTCCGATGGCGGCGAGATCTCGGTGACCGGCGAGCTGACCGACACCGAGGTCGTGGTCGCCGTGCGCGACCACG
>DATLQA010000141.1:0-30435 GCA_035535495.1 Actinomycetota bacterium
GGTGAGCCGGGCCGGTCTGGATGGCTGGACCTGCATGGGCCGCACGACCTGCGGCACACCTTCGCGACCTGGCTGGAAGATGCCGGTGTCCCGGTTCGGGTGATCGATGAGCTGATGGGCCACCGGGCCGGCCGAGCCGGCGGCCGGGAGGGCGGTGGGAGCGCCATCGGAGCGGTGTACCGGCACCTGACGCCGGAGATGCGGGCTCGCGTCCTGGCCGTCGTCGACGAGTGTTTGGCCGTGTCCCTCGAAGCGCTCGCGGCCCCGCTGCGGCCCCAGGAGGCCGACCTTGGCACAGCAGGTGATGAGGGCGTGGCCGCGCAGTGACGCTGACCTGCGGTGTTGTGGTGGTGGAGCTGAGGGGATTCGAACCCCTGACTTCTTGCATGCCATGCAAGCGCTCTGCCAACTGAGCTACAGCCCCGGAGCGCGGGAAGTATAGGCGACCCGGTCCGGTCGCCGCAAAGGATTCTCGCGGGCGCGGACCGGGCGCTCAGCAGCCGAACGGCCGGCCCGACGGCCTGAAAGCGGCCTCAGATATGGACGTTGACGCCGAGGAGCACCAGCGGCCAGAGGAAGATCGCCACGAGGGCGGAGGCGGCGCCGCGCAGCAGGCGCTCTGGCAGGTATCCGCGGTTCAGGGCCACAACGATGCCGACCAGGACCCAGACCAGCAAGAGCAGACGAGACACGCCCCTGAACATGGTCATCCTCCCATCCGCCCCCCTCGCCGATGCGGCAGGCCCGAGTGCGCTCCACTGGAGATGCGGCACGACCCGGGGAGGGGGTGC
The DNA here is from genome assembly GCA_035535495.1 of Actinomycetota bacterium. Taxonomy (GTDB): domain Bacteria; phylum Actinomycetota; class CALGFH01; order CALGFH01; family CALGFH01; genus DASUZB01. The sequence continues at coordinate 792 of DATLQA010000141.1, forward strand.
GAAGGTAGCCTTGCTCCAAGCCAAAGCTTCCAAACCTCGCCCCGTGGCAGGACCATGACGATGCGGTCACGTTGCGGTCACGCCGGGCGGGCGGCGGCTACCGGCCGAGGCGCCACCACTAGCGGTCACGACCGGCGTGACCAGCGGGAACGCCTCGGGCGTCAGACGGTGACCAGGCTGCCGACGTCGTCGGAGCGGGCCACCACCGGGGCGTCGCGCCAGAGGCGCTCCAGGTCGTAGAACTCGCGCTCCGTGTGCAGGAACACGTGCACCACGAAATCGACGAAGTCCAGCAGGATCCAGCGCGCTTCGCGCTCGCCCTCGCGGCGCAGGGGTCGGACGCCCTCCAGCCGGCAGACCCGCTCCACCTCTTCGGCGATCGCGCGGACCTGGCGCTCGTTGGAGCCGGAGCAGATCACGAAGTAGTCCGAGATGACGAGCGGCTCGGAGACGTCGAGAACCCGCACGTCACGAGCCTGCTTGGCGGACGCCGCCGAGGCGGCCGCGAGAGCTTGGTCGAGGCTGGGAGGCAGTCGCTGGCTCCTTGTCGAGGTTGCAGGTCAGAGGTACCCCATTACGGTACCGGGCGAAGGGGGCATTCGCACCTCCCGATCCTGGCACGGGCCGCTCAGGGACCCGGCTCGCCATCGGCCGGGGCCGCGGGGTGCGGCCGCGAGGCTGCCGGCGTGGGCGGGAACGCGGCCGGCCCGCGGTACAGGCCGCGCTTCTCGACGTAGCGGGCGACGCCCTCCGGCACCAGGTACTGGATCGGCGCGCCGGCGGCGACCCTGGCGCGGATCTCGGTCGACGAGATCGCGAGCGCCGGGATGCGCATCGGATGGACCCGGCCGGCGGCGGCCGGCACCTTCTCGGCCAGGTCGGCCAGGTCGTGGCCGGGGCGGGTGGCGGCGATCAGCTCGGCGAGGGCGAGCACCTCGTCCGGATCCTTCCAGGTCAGGATCTGCAGCACCGCGTCCGCGCCGGTGACGAAGAACAGGCGCGCGCCAGGGTCCAGCTCGCCCCGGAGCCGGCGGAGGGTGTCGACCGTGTAGGTCGGCCCCGGGCTGTCGATCTCCAGCCGACTGACGCTGAACGCCGGGTTCGACGCGGTGGCGATCACCGTCATCAGGTAGCGGTCCTCGGCGTCGCTCACCCCGGCGGGCTTCTGCCAGGGCTGGCCCGTCGGCACGAACACCACCCGGTCGAGGCGGAACTGCCAGCGGGCCTCCTCGGCGGCGACCAGGTGGCCGTGATGGATCGGGTCGAAGGTGCCGCCCATGACGCCGACACGGCGCTCGCCCGCGGTCACGGCCGTGCCTGCCAGCGCCGATCCGGTGCCGTCAACGCCATGACCTCACTCCCCCGCCGGCCCTCCGGTGGCGCCGGACGGGCCCGGCCGTGGCCTCGCCGACGACCGCCGGCCGTCGGCGCAGTGTACGGCAGTTGCCCCGCCGCGAATCGGGGAGTGGAAAGAGGCCCTCGCCTGCGGATACGCTGTGGGGCAGAGCAGCCCGACCTGGCCGTCGGTGGACTCGGGAACAGGGTTTCCAAGCTGTCCCATCGGGTACGTTTGGGCAGGCCAGCCGGGGTGGGATCACCGTTCCAGCCGGAGCGGCGGACCAGCAGGGTGGAGGGGAGCAACGATGGCGCGCATCGTCATGGACGAGGTCACCAAGGTCTACGGCGGTAATGTCAAGGCCGTCGACTCGTTGACGCTCGACATCACCGACGGCGAGTTCATGGTGTTCGTCGGACCGTCCGGTTGTGGCAAGTCGACCGCCCTGCGCATGATCGCCGGCCTGGAGGACATCACCGCCGGCACCATTTCCATCGGCGACCGCGTGGTCAACGACCTGCCGCCAAAGGACCGCGACATCGCCATGGTGTTCCAGAACTACGCCCTGTACCCGCACATGACGGTCGAGGAGAACCTCGCCTTCGGCCTGCAGCTGCGCAAGATGCCCAAGAACGAGCAGCAGGAGCGGGTCGGCGAGGCCTCCCGCATCCTCGGCCTCGACCCGTACCTGAAGCGCAAGCCCGCCGCGCTCTCCGGCGGCCAGCGCCAGCGTGTCGCCATGGGCCGGGCGATCGTCCGCCACCCGCAGGCGTACCTGATGGACGAGCCGCTCTCCAACCTCGACGCCAAGCTCCGCGTGAGCATGCGCGGCGAGCTGAACCGGCTGCACGACCGCCTCGGGGTCACCACCATCTACGTCACCCACGACCAGGTCGAGGCCATGACCCTGGGCACCAGGGTGGCGGTCCTCAAGGACGGCGAGCTGCAGCAGGTCGACACCCCGCAGCGCCTGTTCGAGTACCCGCAGAACCTGTTCGTCGCCGGCTTCATCGGCTCCCCGGCGATGAACCTGGTCGAGGCCAAGCTGGTCCGCGACGGCGGCCCGGCGGTGGTGTTCGCCGATTTCAAGTTGCCTGTTCCCGAGGAGATCGTGCGGCAGCGCCAGGGCCTTGACCAGTTCTTCGACAAGACCCTGATCCTGGGCATCCGCCCCTCCAGCTTCGAGGACGCCGCCCTGGCGCAGAGCGACGGCGAGGCGGACAAGCCGACCATCAAGGTGACCGTCGACGTCACCGAGGAGCTCGGCAGCGAGGCCAACCTGCTGTTCACCGTGAACGCGCCGGCGGCCCAGCACGAGTCGACCCGGCTGAAGATGGCCGCCGACGTCAGCCAGGAGGAAGCCGAGGCGGCCGCGCTGGCCGCGGGCGAGGGCCAGAGCGTCTGGACCGCGCGGGTCAACCCGCGCACCACCGCGCGCCCGGGCCGGACCATCGACTTGGCCGTGGACAACCGCGAGTTCCACTTCTTCGACCCGGACAGCGGCCTGGCCATCGGGCACGAGGGGCGCGTTGCGGCGGCCCAAGGGGCCGGGTCGAGCTCGAACGCGTGACCGAGGTCGCGTTCCTCGGACTCGGGAGCATGGGCGCCCCCTTGGCGGGGCGCCTTTCCCGCGCGGGTCACCGCCTGACCGTCTGGTCGCGGACCAAGGCCCACGCGGAAGCGCTCGCCGACCGGGCGACGGTGGCCGCCTCGCCGGCGGCGGCCGCGGCCAGCGCCGAGGTGGCCATCACCATGCTGAGCGACGGTGGCGCGCTCGAGGAGGTCGTCTTCGGCCGTGACGGGCTGGCCGAGGGCCTTGCGCCCGGCAACCTGCTGATCGACATGTCGACCACCGGCCCGGCACCCGCCCGCAAGGTCGCCAAGGCGCTGCAGGCCAAGAGGGTCGACTTCGTCGACGCCCCGGTGGCCGGCTCGGCCGGACCGGCGGCGGAGGGGACCCTGGCGATCATGGTCGGCGGCGAGCCGGAGGCGGTGGCGCGGGCCCGTCCCCTGCTGGCCGTGCTCGGCGACCCGGAGCGGACCTGGCACCTCGGACCGGTCGGTGCCGGCCAGGCGGCCAAGCTGATGGTCAACGTGGTCCTCGGCGGGGTGATGGCCGCGGTCGCCGAGGGCTTCGTGCTCGGCCGGGTGCTCGGCCTGCGGGCACCGGACGCGCTCGACGTGCTCCAGCGCGCCTCCGAAGGCGGCGGCCTGGCCACGCGCAAGCGCGAGAAGCTGGAGAGCGGCGACTACACCGAGGCCTCGTTCCGGCTCACCCTGATGCACAAGGACCTGCGCCTCGCGGTCGAGGCGGCGCGGGCCGCCAGGGCCAGCCTGCCGGTGGCCGAGCGCGTGGCGGAGCTGTTTGCCGGGGCCAAGGGCAGGGACCTGGCCGACCTCGACTACTCGGCGGTGGCCGCCTACGTCGCCAGCATGGCGCCGCTCATGGAGCAGCAGTAGGACGCGCGGACTGCCCACCCACGCGAAGGGGGCCGGTCCCGCGGGACCGGCCCCCTTCGATGTCGGCGGCTGCTCAGCCCTTCACGCCGCCGGCGGTGAGGCCCGCGACGATCCGGCGCTGGAACAGCAGGACCATGATGACCAGCGGGATGGTCACCAGGACCCCCGCCGCCATGATGGTGCCGAACGGCTGCTGGAACTGCGACGAGCCCGTGAAGGTGGCGATCGCGACCGTCACCGGCTTGCGGTCGATCGTCTGGGTCACCGCCAGGGCGATCATGTACTCGTTCCAGGCGTAGATGAACGCCAGGATGGCGGTGGTGAACACGCCGGGCGCGGCCAGCGGGATGATCACCTTCCGGAAGGCCTGGCCGGGGGTGGCCCCGTCGACCTTGGCGGCCTGTTCCAGCTCCCACGGCATCTCCGCGAAGAAGCTGGTCAGGATCCACACCGTCAGCGGGAGGGTGAAGCTGATGTACGGGATGATCATCGCCTGGTAGGTGTCGATCCAGCCGAGCCTGGTGGCCAGCTCGAAGATCGGGGTGAGCAGGGCGATGGGCGGGAACATGGCGATCGACAGGATGGCCCCGAGGACCAGGAACTTCCCCCGGAAGCGCAGCCGCGCCAGCGCGTAGGCGGCGAAGCAGCCGACCGCCAGCGCGATCACGGTCGTCGTGCCGGCCACGATCAAGCTGTTGCGCAGGGCCAGGTGGAAGCGCTGCTGGGTGAAGACCGCGCGGTAGTTCTCCATGGTCGGGCTTCTGGGGATGAGCCCGGTCTGGAAGATCTCGGGCTCGACCTTGAGGCTCGAGACGATCATCCAGTAGAAGGGGAACAGGCAGTAGAGGACGATGAAGGCGATCCCCAGGATCAGCAGGCCATTTCCGCGGAGGTAGCGCATGGCGCGAGCCCCGGTGCCCTCCGCCTGGCCAACCGGAGCCCGCGCCGGTGCGGTGACGGTCGCCATCACTTCACCTCCCGAGCCTGGGTCTTCACCACGCTGGCGCCGAGCACCCTCACGAACAAGAACGCCACCAGCATGATGTAGAGGAAGGTCAGCACCGCCAGCGCCGAGCCATAGTGGACGCGGACCCGCTCGATGGCCTGCTCGTAGGCGATCAGCGACAGCGTCTCCGTGCCGTTCGCGCCGTTGGTGAGGATCTTCGGCAGGTCGAAGATGCGCAGCACGTCCAGCAGCCGGAACAGCACCGCGACCAGGATCGCCCCCTTGAGCAGGGGCAGCGTGATCCGGCGGAAGCGCTGCCAGGCGGTGGCCCCGTCGACCTTGGCCGCCTCGTAGAGCTCGTCGGGGATGATCTGCAGCCCGGCGAGCAGCAGCAGGCCGATGAACGGCGCCGTCTTCCAGGTGTCCGCCAGGATGATCGCCCAGCGCGACGGCCAGGTCCGGCCGGTCCAGAGGATGTCCGCGCCGGTCACGGCGTTGACGATGCCGCCGATGCCGGCCGGCTGGTACATCCACTTCCAGAGCAGCGCGGTGACCGCCGTCGGGATCGCCCAGGGGACGAGCACGCTGGCCCGCACCAGCCCGCGGCCCTTGAAGGCGCGGTGCATGATCATAGCCATTCCCAGGCCGATGAGCAGCTCAAGGGTCACCGAGATGGCGGTGATCATGGTGGTCACGCCGAACGCGGCCCAGAACTCGCCGGAGCTGTTCCCGAACAGCGCTCTGGTGTAGTTGCCCAGCCCGATGAACTCCGGCGTGCCGAAGCGGTTGTCGGAGAACAGCGACAGGTAGACCGCCCGCAGGATCGGGAAGCCGACCACGAGCAGCAACAATACGAACGTCGGTGTCAGTAGCCAGAACGCGAGGCGGGCCTCGCTCGCGTCACGCAGTCTGAACCTGGCGGCGGGGCCCGGCTTGCGCCGGGCCCCCTCCACCTGGTCGACCGGTGTGGTCGTCACGGTCGGCCTCCCTTAGCCCTCGGCGGCTAGCCCTGGATCGCCTCTTGCAGCTTGCCGGCGAGGTCCTTGATGGCTTGGTCGGTCGAGGTCGTCCCTTGGAGAGCGGGGTAGACGGCCTCCTCGATGGCCAGGTGCACGTCGTTGTAGTACGGGGTGATGGGGCGGTTCTTGGCCGTGTCGATGCTCTCCTTCAGCACCGGCAGGAACGGGAACTGCTTCTTGAACGCGGGGTCGTCGTAGAGCTCGCCGCTCACGGGCGCAACCGACTTCTCGAGCCGGGTGCGCTGCTGCTCGGGAGCGGTGAGGAACTTGATGAACTCGAGCGCGGTCTTCTTGTTCTTGGTGAACTTGCTGATCGCGTGGTTGTGACCGCCGAGCGCGCTCGGGCCGGGAAGCTTGGCGACCGCGAACTTGCCGGCGACCGCCGATTCCTTGCCTGGCTTGGAGGCCAGCGCGTACACGTACGGCCAGTTGCGGAGGAAGAGCAGCTTGCCCTGCTGGAAGGCGCGGCGGCTCTCCTCCTCCTTGTAGGTGATGGCCTCCTTGGGGATCCAGCCCTGCTTGAAGCCGTTCACCAGGGTGTCGATACCCTTCCTCGCCTCCGGCGAGTCGACGACCACCTTGGTGCCGTCCTCGGCCAGGGCCTCGCCGCCGGCGCCCCAGATCGCCTCCATGGCGTTGACCGTCAGGCCCTCGTACTTGAAGAACTGGCCGGAGTAGCCGGCCATGTTGTACTTGGGCGCGATCTCCTTGGCCATCGTGGCAAGCTCGTCCCAGGTCTTGGGAGGCTGCTTGCCCTCCTTGTCGAGGATGTCCTTGCGGTAGTACAGCATGCCGCCGTCGCTCGCGGCCGGGACCGCCCAGGTCTTGCCCTCGAAGGTCACGCTGTCGACCGGTCCCTTGAGCATGCCGCTGAACTCGGGGATCTGATCCTTGGGGATCTCTTCGAGCCAGCCGGACTTGGCGAACTCGGCCGTCCAGACCACGTCGGTGTACAGGATCCCGTACCGGTCGCTCTTGGCCTGGAGCGTAGTCACCATCTGGTTGCGCTGGTCGTTGGCCGACTCGGGCAGCTCGATCAGGGTGACCTTCTCGTTCGGGTGCGCCGCGTTCCACTTGTCGATGGTGGGCTGCACCCATCCTGATGTGTCCTTGCCGGTCACGTAGGTGATCGGCCCGGTCTTGCCGTTGGCGAGTGTCTCCTCGCCGCCACCGCCGCCGCCACCGCCGCCCTGACCACAAGCGGTCAGGGTCAGCATCGCGGCCAGCGCGACGAGGCCCACCTTCACTCGCGAGCGCGCCATAGATCCCTCCTGGGTTTCCGACCTCCTGCCCTGGGGTCGCAGATCCGCAGGATACGACCTTAAGGCAGAGAAGCAACACAAGTGCTCGTCAGCCACTCCTCCCCAACCCGTCAGCTGGCGAAACACCCTATCCGGGCTAGCATTTCAGAAGAGTGCCGTGGTGTGGAAGCGGAACCCGCAAGGGAGCGCTCTCACGGCCGCGGCACAGGGTTGTCAGGCTGGAACTCGAAGGCGGCGTCCCCCACCACCACCTCGTCCCCAGGGCGGGCGCCGGCGGCGGCCAAGAGCTCGTCGACACCGGCCCGGCTCAGCCGTCGCTGCAGGTAGGCGACGCCGTCGGGGTTGCCAAGGTCGGTCATGGCCACCCAGCGCTCCGGACGCTCGCCGCGCACCCGCAGGCGGCCGTCCTCCTCGCGCACCACCTCGATCGGGGCTTCGGACTCGACCACCAGCAGCTCCGCCGGCGCCTCGGGAACGGGCCGGGCGGCACGGGCGGTGGCCACCGTCTCGCCGAGGGCGTACACGAGCGCCTGCAGGCCTTCGCCGGTGGCCGCCGACACGGCGTGGCAGGCCAGGCCGCGGCGGGCGGCGGCGGCCTCGGCCTCTGGCAGCCGGGCGCGCCCCTCCGGCAGGTCGATCTTGTTCGCCACCACCAGGGCGGGGCGGTCGGCCAGGTCGGGGTCGTAGGCGGCCAGCTCGGCCTCGAGCGCGGCAAGGTCGGACTCCGGATCCCGCCCGGGCTCGACGGGGGCGAGGTCGATGACGTGCACCAGCACCGCCGAGCGGGTCACGTGCCGGAGGAAGCGGTGGCCGAGGCCCTTACCGGCGGCGGCGCCGGGAACCAGGCCGGGCACATCGGCGAGGACGAAGTCGTGCTCGCCGGCACGGACCACGCCGAGCACCGGTTCCAGCGTGGTGAAGGGGTACCCGGCGACCTTGGGCCGGGCGGCCGAGACACGGCGGACCAGGCTCGACTTGCCGGCGTTGGGGAAGCCGACCAGGCCCGCGTCGGCCAGGACACGGAGCTCTAAGCGCAGCCGGCGGCTGACGCCGGGCTCGCCCCGCTCATGGAAGTGGGCCACCCGCCGGCCCGGGCCGGACAGGGCTGCGTTGCCGCGGCCGCCGCGGCCGCCGCGGGCAGCCAGGAAGCGCATGCCCGGGCTGGCCAGGTCGGCCAGGACGCGGCCGTCCTCGTCCTTCACGATGGTCCCGACCGGGACGGGCAGGACGCGGTCCTCGCCGCCGGCGCCGGTGCGGTTGGAGCCCTGGCCGTGCTGGCCGCGCCCGGCCCGCTGGTGCGGGTGGAAGCGGTACTCGACCAGGGTGGAGATGCCAGGCTCGGCAACCAGCACGACGTCGCCGCCGCGACCACCGTCGCCGCCGTCCGGGCCGCCCTTCGGCCGGTACTTCTCGCGGTGGAAGGAGGTCACGCCGTCGCCACCGCGCGCGGCGGCGACCTCAACGGTGACCTCGTCGACGAACATCAACTGCCCCGCAGGGATCGCGACTCACAAGGCTTGACGGGCGACTGGCTCACTGAGCGGTGGGTGCTGGGTCACGGACGGTCGAAAAAGACCCTATCCTCGCCGTTGGAGGCAGGTTGATGGACACCAGCGGCTTCGCCTGGGGCTCAGCCGCTGGCGTCTATGCTGGCCAGCTTGCGGCCGCGCACCTGGTGGTAGACGACGCGGCCGTCCACCTTGGCGAACAGGGTGTCGTCACCGCCCCGGCCGACACCGTCGCCGGGATGGATGCGGGTGCCGCGCTGGCGCACGAGGATGGTGCCGGCGGTCACCAGCTGCCCGCCGTAGCGCTTCACCCCGAGCCGCTTGGCGGCCGAGTCGCGGCCGTTGCGGCTGGAGGAAGCACCTTTCTTGTGGGCCATGTCAGTTCTCCTCGTCCTGCTTCGCGCGCGTCCTGCCGCTCCGGCTGGCCGGCTTGGCGGCGGCGTCCTTGGCGGCCGACCCCTTGGCGCCCGAGTCCTTGGCGCCCGAGTCCTTGGTGGCGGAGGAGCGGGTGGTCTTCGCCTTGGTGGTGGTGGCGTCCTTGGCCTTGGCGGCGGTCTCCCCCTTGGCGCCGGCGGCGGCCTTCGTGCCGCTCTCCGCCTTCGCCGAGGACTCCTCGGCGGCGGCCTCCCCGGGGGTGGCTTCGGCGGGCTTCGCCTTGGCCTCCGCGTCCTTGTCCTTGGCGGGCCGGGCCGTCCGTGCCCTGGCGGTGGCCTTGCCCGGCGGATCGATGCCCTCCACCTTGAGCCTGGTCAGGGACTGGCGGTGGCCCTGGTGGTGCCGCTGGCCGCTCTTGTTCTTGTAGGTGAACACCCGCAGCTTCTCGCCGCGGTGGTGGCCGACCACGGAGGCGGTGACCTTCGCGCCGGCCAGCTCGCTCGGCCGCGCGCTCACCTTGCCCTCGTCGTCGACCACCAGCAGCGGGACGAGCTCGACGTTGCCGCCGTCGTCGCCGGCGACGTGCTCCACGTCGATGACGTCACCGACCTGGACCTTGTACTGCTTTCCGCCGGTGCGGATGACGGCGTACACGTGTCGACAGTCCTTTCGGAGCCTCTGGGGAGCGGCGGCACCACACAAAAGGCGTGTGCGCACGCCGACCGCCAAGGGTAGGCGCCCCGCAGGGGCGCGTCAATCAAGATTCATCCGAGCGGGGATCTCGTGCAGTTCAGCGAGCCGGTCGCCCGCCTCGCCCGCGGTCGCGCCGGCTGCGGGGCAGCCGTCAGATTTCGTGGGTGATCACCACGCCCCGGCCTTCGCAGTGCGGGCAGGTCTCCGAGAAGCTCTCCAGGAGCCCGCCGGAGACGCGCTTGCGGGTCATCTGCACCAGCCCGAGCGAGGAGACCTCCATCACCTGCGACTTGGTCTTGTCCCTGGCCAGGGCGTCCCGCAGCCGTTCCACCACCGCCTGCTGGTTGCGTTCGAACAGCATGTCGATGAAGTCGATGATGATGATCCCGCCGATGTCGCGCAGGCGCAGCTGGCGCACCAGCTCGTCGGCCGCCTCGAGGTTGTTGGCGACCACTGTCTCCTCGAGGTTCGACTTGCCGACGAACTTGCCGGTGTTGACGTCGACCACGGTCATCGCCTCGGTGCGGTCGATCACGATCGACCCGCCCGAGGGCAGCCAGACCTTGCGCTCCAGCGCCTTGTGGATCTGCTCGACCACCCGGTAGTGCTCGAACAGGGGCAGGCGGCCCTCGTGGTGGCGGAGTTTGGAGAGCTGGTCGGGCGCGACCTCCGCCAGGTACTCCCGCACCCGCTCGTGCAGGTCGTCGCCGTCCACCACCAGCTCGACGAAGTCGGGCGAGAAGATGTCGCGGATCACCCGGACGACCAGCTCGGGCTCGGAGTAGATGACCGCCGGCGCCGAGGCCTTCTTGGCCTTGCGCTCGACCGTCTCCCAGCGGGCCTGCAGCCGGGCGAGATCGGCGCGGAGGTCGTCGGCGCTGGCGCCCTCGGCGGCGGTCCGCACGATCAGGCCGAGGCCCTTGGGCCTGACCTCCTTGAGGATCTCGCGCAGGCGGGTCCGCTCGTTCTCCGGCAGGCGGCGCGAGATGCCGAAGGTCGTGTCGTCTGGTTGCAGGACCAGGTAGCGCCCTGCCAGGGAGACCTGGGCGGTCAGGCGGGCGCCCTTGGCCCCGATCGGGTCCTTGGTCACCTGGACGAGCACGGACTGGCCGGGCTTGAGCGCCTTCTCGATACGGGGCGCCTCGCCGTCAAGGTCCTCCTCGTCGTAGTTCACCTCGCCGGCGTAGAGCACGGCGTTGCGGCCCTTGCCGATGTCGACGAAGGCGGCCTCCATGCCGGGCAGCACGTTCTGCACCCGGCCGAGGTAGATGTTGCCGACGTAGGAGCGCCCGGCCTTGCGGGTGACGTAGTGCTCCACCAGCTGGCTGCCCTCGAGCACGCCGATCTGCGTGCGCTCCGCGCCCTCGGTGACCAGCATGCGCTTGTCGGGGCCGCTGCGCAGGACCTGCTTCTGCTCCTCGGTGAGCCCGTGCGGGCGGCGCCGCCGGCCCCGGTCGCTCTGCCTGGTGCCCCCACGGGCGCGGGCGTCGAGCCTGGTGGAGCGCTCCGCCGGCTTGTCCTGAGCGGCCTGGACGGGCGGCTCGGCGCTGGCGGCGGGCGGCTGCTCGGCCTGGGCGGGCGCGGCCGCCCGGCCGCGGCCACGGCCCCTGGCGGGCCGCTCACGCTCTCCCGCCGGTGTCGGCTCCGCGGCGCGCTGCCTGCCACCGCGGCTCCTGCCGGCGGGGCGGGCGGCCGGCGCTGCCGGCGCGGCGCCGGCCGCGGCGACGGGCTCGGCCAGCGCGTTCGTCTCCGTGGTCTGGGCGGGTGCGTCCTCGTCGGACTTGACGCGTGATTTGGCGGCGGCGCGCCGGCGGCGGCGCGCCCGCGTGCGCGCCGAGCCGGCGGCGCCCTGCTCATCCAGGACATCGGCGTCGTCGTCGGGCATCGCGGTCGCCGGCTCGGCGGTGTTCGCGGCCGCCACGCCGGCCTGCTCGCCGGCTGGCTGGTCGCCGGCGGCGCGGCCTTGGGCGCTGCGCCGACGGCGCCGGCGGCGGCCCGGTCGGGCGTCGCCGGCCGGTTCGTCGGCGGCCGCCGGGCCGGCGGCCTCGACGGTGCCTGCTGGGACCGTGGCCGCGCTGGTCGGCGGCGTGGCCGGGACGGCCTCGTCGGCGGGTGCTGGCGGGACCTCGGTGGTCGTGCCCACGGCCACCTCTGCCGGCGGCGCGGCCCCGGCCGCCTCCTCGGTCGCGGTGGCCCTCCGGGCCGACGGCGTCCTGGCGCTGCGCGGGCGGCTCCGCCCGGTCCGTGCACCCCGGCCGGCGCCGGTCTCGGGCTCGCCAGCGGTTGCCTCGGCGGCGCCGGCCGCGAGCTGGTCGGTGGGCACGACCGGGGCGGCCGGGGAGCCGGCAGCGGGTGTCGCGGTTTCCGCGCCCGTGGCCGATGGGGCGGCCGCGCCGGTCGCGGCGGCCGCGGCCTCGGTGGACGTGGCCGCGCTGGTCGCGGCGGCGGAAACGGGCTCAGCAGCGGGTTCGGGCTGGTCGCCTGCCCGGCTGCGGACGCGCCCGCGGCGGGCGGACGTGGCCGCCTCGGCGGAGTCCGGCTCGGCGGCGGTGGGCTCGGCCTCGACCGCGCCGCTGGCCTGGCCGGCGCCGGCCAGGCTGGGGGACGACCCGCCGGTGCGGCGGGGGCGGCGGGCCGGCGGCGGGCCGCCAGGGAAGGATGCCGTGGCGGTGGTCTCGACCGTGGTCACCTGGAACTGCGGTGACGGACTGTCGAGCACCGCCGGCGCGGATGGGGCGCTCGGCGCGGACGGAGCGCTGGCCGGCGGCGCGCCGCCGGGGAACGAGGCGGCGCCGCGTGGGCGTCCTGGTGAGACGGGGCGCTCCGAGCCGTCCGGGGCGGAGCCCTTCTCGGTGGGCTCGGCAGCGCTGTCAGGGAACGTGGGTGTGCCGGAAGGATCCCGGTCGGAGTCCGACCGGGACTGGTCGTGAGACATGGTGCTCCTCACCAAGCTCGGGCGGCCACCGACGGGGGCGGCCGAAAGCCGGTGCGCGCTCGGGGTGAGATTGCTCCCCCGGCCAAGCTGAGGAGGCGTGACCGCCAATGGCCGGTCGCCCGCCCAGCGGGGCGGCGCCGCCACACCGTCCGGAAGCTCCGGGGATCCTGTCGGCCCGTCCGTCGGAGCGGCCGGCCCGCCGCCTGCGTTGACGGCCGCGATCCCCGTACCCGTCAGGCCCGCCCTCGGGCATGCCCCAGATCTTGACCGGTCCGTCCCATGGACGGGGGTGCCCGGAGCCAGGCGAGCAAGCGGGTACGGCGTCGGGCCGCACCGCAGGGTGGCGTGGCGTAAAGACGACATGAGTCTGCCAGAACGGACGTGCCGCGGCAAAGGGTCGGCGGCTCGACGACCCGATCCCGCTGGCTGTCACTGCAGGTAGCGGCGCATGTGGACGTTCAGCAGCAGGCCAACCGCCAGGAAGCTGGCGATCAGTGAGGAGCCGCCGTAGGAGACGAACGGTAACGGGATGCCGGTGATCGGCATGATGCCGATGGTCATGCCGACGTTGACGAACGCCTGGAAGGCGAACATCGCCACCACACCGGCGGCGACCAGGGCGCCGAACGGGTCCCGCGCGATCAGCGCGATGCGGACGCCGCGCCAGAGCACGGCGCCGAAGGCCAGCAGCAGGCCGACGGCGCCGGCGAAGCCGAGCTCCTCGCCGACCACCGTGAAGATGAAGTCGGTGCGCTGCTCGGGCACGTACTGCAGGTTGGTCTGGGTGCCCTTCAGGTAGCCCTTGCCGGTGACCCCGCCAGAGCCGATGGCGATCAGCGCCTGCCTGGCGTTGTAGGTGTAGCCGCGGCCGCCGGCGTCGGCGGACGGGTTGACGAACGCGGTCAGGCGCTGCTTCTGGTACTCCTTGAGCACGTCCAGCTTGAACATGCCGACCACGCCGATGCCGCCGACCAGGGCGAGCACCAGCAGCCAGCGGAGCTGGACGCCGCCGACCAGCAGCATGCAGAACAGCACCGCCACGAACACCATCAGCGTGCCGAAGTCGGGCTGGAGCAGGATCTCGCCGCAGACCAGGGCGGTGGCGCCGAGCGCGACCCCGAGCCGGCGCGGGCCGGGCCGCTCGGCCCGGGTGTCGAGGATGGCGGCGAGCACCACGATCATCCCGACCTTGGCGTACTCGGACGGCTGCACCCGCAGTGGCCCGAGGCCGTACCAGGACTGGGCGCCGTGGGTGGTGGTGCCGAGCGGGGTCAGCACGGCACCGAGCAGCAGCACCATCGCGCCGAACACCATCACCGCGTAGGCCTGGTAGCGGCGGTAGTCGATCAGGGTGACGACCACCATGCCGGCCAGCCCGGCGCCGAGGCTGATGAGCTGGCGCCTGGCGAAGGTCGCCTCGGCCAGCCCCTGCTCGCGCAGGCTGGCGAAGGTGGACGAGTAGATCGCGGCCACGCCGAGCAGGGCCAGGCCGAGCGCGGCGAGGACCACCACCGGGTCCAGGTGCCGCCAGGGCGCCCGCCAGGCCATCGGCCGCTCGCTGGCCGCCTCCCAGCCGAGCCGCGACACCCGGTCGCTGTAGGTCCCCCAGGATTCCTGCATGGCCTCAGCCGCTGCGGTCGGAGCCGGTCTTGGGACCGGTGGTGGGCAGGCCGAACAGCTTCTCGTAGACGGTCCTGGCGACCGGCGCGGCCGACTCGCCGCCGTGGCCGCCCTCTTCCACCATGACGACCACCACGTACCTCGGGTTGCCGACCGGTGCGTAGGAGGCAAACCAGGCGAACGGCGCCTTGGGTGGGAGGTCGGCGGTGCCGGTCTTCCCGGCCACCGGGAAGCGGTCGAGCGGGAAGCCCTGGAACGCCGAGACCGCGGTGCCGGCGGAGGGCACCGCGCGCAGCCCGTCGCCGATCGCGGTCAGGTCTCCCGGGGGCAGGCGCACCACCGAGGAGACCTTGGGCTGCACCGTGCGCAGCCGCCGGCCCCGCGCCGGTGCGGTCACCTCCTTGCCGACGCGGGGCGCGTAGACCGTGCCGCCGTTGGCCAGCGCGCCGTAGGCGCTGGCCAGCTGCAGCGGCGAGACCTGCAGGTCGCCCTGGCCGATGGCGATGTTGAGGTTGTCGCCGCCCTGCCAGCGCCAGCCGTAGCGGCACAGCTCCTTGTACAGGGCGCTCTCACCGGCGCAGTACTCCTTGCGGTTGTCCTCCCAGAACTGGCGGCGCCAGGCCCGGTCGGGCACGGTGCCGCCGGCGACGAAGGGGAGGTCGAGGCCGGGCGCGCGGTCGAAGCCGAAGCTCCGCGCGGTCGCCTGCATCTGCTCGACGATCTTCTCGCCGCGGTCCTGCTCGGCGCGCTCGACAGCGCCGAAGTTCGCGCCGATGTTGTAGTAGTACACGTCGCAGGACTCGCGGAGGCTGTCGACCAGGCCGACCGAGCCGTGGCCGCTGGCTTTCCAGTCGCGCTTGACGTAGTTGCCGAGGCGGTAGGAGCCCGGGCAGGTGTACCTCGAGCCCGGGGTGATCATGCCGGCGCGCAGGGCGGCCGCGGCGGTGAACGGCTTCCAGGTCGACCCTGGCGGGTAGACCGACTGGACCGCCCTGGCGATCAGCGGCTTGCCCGGGTCGTTGGAGTAGACCGCGAAGTCGCGGCGGGAGATGCCGCCGACGAACTTGCGCGGGTCGTACTGGGGCAGGCTGGCCATCGCGATCACCGACCCGTCGTTGGGGTCGAGGACCACCGCCGCCGAGGCCCTTGCCGGGTAGGTGCCGCCGCGCTGGGTGTCGGGCAGGGTGCGGGCGGCCTTCATGCCGGCGGCGAGCGACTGCTCGACCGTGCGCTGCACGCCGAGGTCGAGGGTGAGGCGGAGGTCGTTGCCTGGCACCGGCTCGGTCGAGTTGAGGGTGCGGACCACGTCACCCTTGGCGTTGACCTCCAGGTCGCGGACGCCGGGCCGGCCGCGCAGCTGCCGGTCGTAGCTCAGCTCCACCCCGGCCTTGCCGACCAGGTCGCCCTCCTTGAGGCCGCGGAACCGGCCGGACTTCAGGTCGGCGCCGGAGACCTCGCCGACGTACCCGAGCACATGGGCCGCGACCGGCCCGGACGGGTACTCCCGCAGGGTGAGCACCTCGGGCGCGACCCCCGGGAAGCTCTCGGCGTGCTCGGTCAGGTAGAACAGGATCTGGCGGGGCACGTCCTCGGCGACGGGGATCCCCCGCAGGGGCGACCCGGTGTAGTCGCGCAGGCGCTCCTCCAGCTCGCCCCTGGGGAGGTCGAGCAGCCGGGCCAGCCGGCCGAGCACCGCGGCGCGCTGGTCGCCCAGCTCCGACGGCTTCACCGTGACCGCCCAGGCGGCCCGGTCGCGGACCAGGACCTTGCCGTCGCGGTCGAGGATGCGCCCGCGCGGCGCGTCGACCACCACCCGGCGCAGCCGGTTGCCCTCGGCCAGGTGGCCGTAGCGCTCCCCCGCCAGGACCTGCAGGTACCACAGGCGGGAGAAGAGGGCGAGGAACAGCGCGAACACCAGCACCGAGAACACCGACAGGCGGATGCGGCGGGGGCCGTCGAGCTGGTGCACGTCAGCCGCCCTGCCAGCGGTAGACCCGCTCCGGCGCGGTGTCGGCGACCAGGCGGCGGACGAGCGGGTACACGACCGGGGCGAGCAGCAGGTTGTAGAGCGCGACCAGCGGGCCGGTGCGGGCGACGAACGCCCACGACGACAGGTCGAGCACACGCAGGACCAGCCCGGCTGACCACACCGCGGCCAGGCTGGCCGCGCCGGTCAGCAGCAGGTGGACCCAGGTGCGGGAGCCGACCAGGTAGACGCGGCCCACCCCGACGGCGAAGCCGAGGCAGGTGTAGACCAGCGCCGCGACCCCCACCGGGCGGGCGAACAGCAGGTCGGCGACGAGCCCGGCGGAGAAGCCGAAACACGCCGCCGAGGTCGGCCCGGCGGTCATGGCCACCGCCACCACCGCGATCACCAGCAGGTCGGGGCGGGCGCCGCCGAGGCGGACGCTGGCAAGGACGGTCGACTCGAGCAGCAACGCGACCACGATCACGCCCGCGAACACCAGCACCCGGCGCATGCTCAGCGACCTCCCAGGTCGGTGCGGACGCCGCCGCCGGGCGCGGGCGGCGGCGGCGGGCTGGCGACCACCACCGCGACCTGGTCGAGCGCGCTGGCGTCGGCGAACGGCCGGACCGTGACCGTGCGGACCAGGCCGGCACGGGGCGGGCCGACCTCCTCGACCAGGCCGATCGGCAGCCCGTTGGGGAAGACCCCGCCGGCGTAGCCCTGGGTGAGGATCAGGTCGCCGAGGCCGACCGGGGCGCCGGCGTGCAGCGGCTCGAAGCTGAGGCCGTCGCTGCCACGACCGCGCACCAGGCCGGCGGTGCCGCCACGGGAGACATGCGCCGCCACCCCGCTGGTCGGGTCGACCACCAGCAGCACGGTGGCGTAGTCCGGGTTGGCCGCGACCACCCGGCCGACCAGCCCGTCGGCGTTGATCACCGCCATGTCCCTGGCGATGCCCTGGCGGGTGCCGGCGTCGATCGTGACCGACCACTGGAAGTTCGAGCCCGAGCTGGCCACCACGGTGGCGCCGACGGTCTTGCAGCCGCACCGGGCCGCCATCCGCAAGGTCGCTCTGAGCTGCTGGTTCTGACCGGCGAGTTCCTGGTTGGCGCGCTCAGCGCCGCGGAGCCGCTGCACCTCGGCCTGCAGGCGCCGGTTCTCGCTGCGCAGGCCGCCCAGCTCGCCGACCGCCCCGACGGCGTTGCCGACCGGCCGCAGCACCGTGGCCAGGCCGCGCTGCACCGGGCCGAAGACGGCCCCGGTCACCTCCTGGAGCCGCTCCACCGGGCCGCCGGGCGACTGGCGGAAGTCGACCGTGATCACCACCACCGCGGCGAGGACGAGCACCACCACGACGGCGCGGGGGTTGTGGGATCGCTGGTACACCGCTCACCACGCTAGCGCGACTCCGAGGCGATCAGGACGCGCTTGAGGGACTCGAACTCCTCGACGCAGCGGCCCGCCCCGATGGCGACCGAGTGCAGCGGCTCGTCGGCCAGGTGGATGGGCATGCTGGTCTCGTGCACGAGGCGCTCGTCGAGCCCGCGCAGCAGGGCACCGCCGCCGGTCAGTACGATGCCCTTGTCCATCACGTCGGCGGCCAGCTCCGGCGGGGTCTGGTCGAGGGTGTTCTTGACCGCGTCGACGATCGCGTTGACCGGCTCCTCGATCGCCTTGCGGATCTCCTCGGCGCCGACGGTGATGGTCTTGGGGAGGCCGCTCACCAGGTCGCGGCCGCGGATCTCGGTCTTGGGCTCGTCGGGAAGGGGGAACGCCGAGCCGATGGCGATCTTGATCTCCTCGGAGGTGCGCTCGCCGAGCATCAGCGAGTACTCCTTCTTCACGTAGCTGATGATCGCCTCGTCCAGCTCGTCGCCGCCGATGCGGATCGACTGGCTGGTCACGATGCCGCCGAGGGCGACCACGGCGACCTCGGTGGTGCCGCCGCCGATGTCGACCACCATGTTGCCGGTGGGTTCGTGCACGGGCAGGCCGACGCCGATGGCGGCGGCCATCGGCTCCTCGATGATGAACGCGCCCCGTGCGCCGGCCCGCAGGGTCGACTCGAACACCGCCCGGCGTTCGACCCCGGTGATGCCCGACGGCACGCACACCACCACCCGCGGCTTGGCCATGAACTGGCGCCGATGCACCTTCTGCACGAAGTAGCGGAGCATCTTCTCGGTGGTGTCGAAGTCCGCGATGACGCCGTCCTTGAGGGGCCGGATGGCGACGATGTGGCCGGGGGTGCGGCCGATCATCGCCTTGGCCTCGGAGCCGACCGCCAGGATCACGTTGGTCTTGGTGTTGATCGCCACCACCGATGGCTCGTTGAGCACGATCCCGCGCCCTCGCACGTACACCAGGGTGTTGGCCGTCCCTAGGTCCACCGCCATGTCACGGCCGAGGAAACGGAAGGCGTTCTGCAACGAGACCAGCTCCTTCGAACGATCATGGAGTTGGGCGGCAGCGAGTACTCGCGAGGGCACAGCGAAGGGTCAGACGACCCCGGACGACAGGTCGCGACCACTGGGAACTCGGGCATGCTACACCAGCCCCCCGAAGCGCGCGGCTGGCCGCCGTGGTCGTTGTCGGCCTGTTACCAGGGCGTCAGGGGCCGAGATCGGGGAAGAACAGGGCCAGCTCGCGCGCTGCCGACGCGTCCGAGTCCGAGCCGTGGACCAGGTTGAAGGTGATCTCCAGGGCGTAGTCGCCCCGGATCGAGCCTGGCGGCGCCGCCACCGGGTTGGTCGGGCCCATCAGCGAGCGGACCGCCGCCACCGCGTCTGGCCCTTCGGCGCAGATGGCCACCAGTGGGCCGCCGGTGATGAACGAGACCAGGTCGTCGAAGAACGGCTTGGCCTCGTGCTCGGCGTAGTGCTTCTTGGCGGACGCCTCGTCGAGCTCGCGGAGGTCCATGGCGACCAGCCGCAGGCCCTTGCGCTCCAGCCGGCTGACCACCTCCCCGACCAGGCCGCGCCTGACGGCGTCGGGCTTGCAGAGCACCAGGGTGCGTTGAGCGGACATCAGCTGAGCCTCCGGGAGTGGGTCGGCGCCTGGGAGCGGGCCCGGGCCGCGGGGACGGCGGGAGCCACGGCGCGGCGATGATACCGGGGCTGCGGTCAGGCGGGGCCCGGTCCGAGCAGGAGGTCGCGGGCCTCGCCGGCGGTGTAGAGGGAGCCGGTGATCACCACCGCCTCGGACTCGCCCGCCTGGTCGATGGCCTGGCGCACGGCGGTCGGGACGTCGGGGGCGACCTCGGCGGCCAGGCCGAGGGCCTCTGCCTCCTTGCGCAGCTGCTCGGCGCTGGCCGCGCGCGGGCTCCGGTTGGCGGTGACCACCAGGCGGCCGACCGCCGGGGCGAGGCCCTGGAGGATGCCGCGCAGGTCCTTGTCGGCCAGGCAGGCGACCACCAGGGTGCGCCGGTCGACCACGAACTCCTCGAGCAGGGCGGCGGCCAGCGCCCTGGCCCCGGCCGGGTTGTGGGCGCCGTCCAGCAGCACCAGCGGCTGCCTCGACACGACCTCCAGGCGGCCGGGCGAGGTGACCGCGGCGAACCCGGCCCGGATGGCGGCCTCGTCGAGGGCCCGGTCGCCCAGGAACGCCTGGGTGGCGGTGAGCGCGCCGGCGGCGTTGTCGGCCTGGTGGCGGCAGTGCAACGGCAGGAAGACGTCGGTGACCAGGCCGGACGGGGTGCGCAGGTCGAGGATCTGGCCGCCGACGGCGGTGCGGCGCCGTTCGAGGGCGAAGTCACGGCCCTCCACCAGCAGCCGGGCGCCGACCTCCTCGGCCCGCGCCGCCAGGATGGCAAGCACGTCGGGGTCCTGCTCCTGGGAGACCGCGACCGCGCCCGGCTTGATGATGGCGGCCTTCTCGACCGCCACCTCGGCCGGCGTCGCACCCAGCTCGGGGTGGTCGACGGCGACCCGGTTGACGATCGCCACGTCGCCGTGGACGAGGTTGGTGGCATCCCAGCGGCCGCCCATGCCGACCTCGACCACCTGAGCGTCGACCGGCAGCTCGGCGAACCAGGCGAAGGCGAGCATGGTGAGCGCCTCGAAGAAGGTCACCGGCTGGTCGTGGGCGCGGTCGACCTCGGCCAGGAAGGGCGCGAGGTACGCCCAGGTCTCGGCCAGCTCCTCGCGGGAGATCACCCGGTCGGCGAGCGCCATCCGCTCCCGCACGTCCTGCAGGTGGGGGCTGGTGTAGAGCCCGGCGCCGACGCCGAACGCGGCCAGCAGGGAGGTCACCATGCGGGCGCTGGTGGTCTTGCCGTTGGTGCCGGTCAGGTGCACCGCGGGCGCGGTCCGCTCCGGATGGTCGAGCAGCTCGGAGAGGTGCTGGACGCGCTCCAGGCTCGGCCCGAGCTTGCCCGGCATGCGGGCGTACAGGGCCTCGATAGCCTCGCGGTACTCCATGCGGACGTGCCCTCCTATCAGTCCAGCTCGGCGAGCTGGGCCTCCACCTTGGCTCTGGCCTGGTCGACCTCGGCCAGCCGGGCGCGGGCCTTGTCCACCACCGCGGCGGGGGCCCTCTCCACGAAGGCCGGATTGGCCAGCTTACCGACCGCCCGGCTGCGCTCGCTTTCGAGCGTGGCCAGCTCGCGCCGCAGCCGCTCGCGCTCCTCGTCGAGGTCGAGCAGGCCCGCCAGGGGCAGGTACAGCTCGGCACCGGCCGCGAGCAGCTTGGCCGTCGGTCCGGCGTCGGCCGGCGCCGGCCCGACCTCGACCGTCTCCAGCCTGGCGAGCCGGCGCATGCTCTCCGCCTCGGCCCGGAACAGCTCACCCTGGCCGGTGTCTGCCGGGACCACGGTGAGGCGGGGGTGGCGGCTGGGCAGCACCCGGTGCTCGGCGCGGAAGCGGCGCACGGCGGTGATCGCCTCCTGCAGCGCGGCCATGTCGGCCTCCGCGTCCGGGTCCAGGTCCTCGGGCCGCTCGGCCGGCCAGGGACCGCGCACGATGGTGTCGGCCCCGAGGGCGCGCGCCAGCTCCTCGGTCACGAACGGCATCACCGGGTGGAGCAGCCGGACGATCACGTCGAGGGCGTAGGTCAGGGTGGCGGCGGCCTGGCGGGCGCCCTCCCCACCGGCGGCCAGCCGCGGCTTGGCCAGCTCCACCGCCCAGTCGGCCAGCTCGCTCCAGCTGAACGCGAACATCAGGCGGGCGGCCTCGGCCGGGTCGTACTCCTCGTAGGCGGCGGTGACCGCCGCCCTGGTGTGCTCCAGACGGGAGAGCAGCCAGCGGTCGGCGAGACCGCCGCCGTCGTCCGGCGGGGTGGCCGGTGCCGGCGCCAGGTCCCGGTTCTCCGGGGGGCTACCGCTCCGCTCCTTGAGCCCCCCGGACCCCCAGGCTTCCGCCCGTGCCGTCAGCACGAAGCGGCCCAGGTTCCAGAGCTTGTTGGTGAAGTTGCGGGCGCCCTCCACCCACTCCTTGGCCAGCGGCACGTCGGCGCCGGGGTTGGCCCCGCGGATGAGCGCGAAGCGCAGGGCGTCGGTGCCGTAGCGGTCCATCAGCTCGAGCGGGTCGATCACGTTCCCGAACGACTTGGACATTTTCTTGCCTTCGCGGTCGCGGACCATGCCGTGGATGGCGACCACGTCGAACGGCGTCGGCGGCTCGAAGTGGCAGCCGAACATCAGCATCCGGGCCACCCAGAAGAAGATGATGTCGTAGCCGGTCACCAGCACCGTGGTCGGGTAGAAGTTGGCCAGGTCGTCGGTGCGCTCGGGCCAGCCGAGGGTCGAGAACGGCCACAGCCCGCTGGAGAACCAGGTGTCCAGCACGTCCTCGTCCTGGCGCAGCTCCTTGGCGCCGCACTGGTCGCACTTGGCGGGCTCCTCGCGGTCCACGGTCACGTGGCCGTCAGGGCAGTACCACGCGGGGATGCGGTGCCCCCACCAGAGCTGGCGGGACACGCACCAGTCGCGGATGCCGTCCATCCAGGCGAAGAACGTCTTGGCGTAACGCTCCGGCTCGAAGCGGGTGCGGCCGCTGCGCACCACCGCCACCGCCTGGTCGGCCAGGGGCCGGGTGCGCACGAACCACTGCTCGGACAGGCGCGGCTCCACCTCGGTGCGGCAGCGGTAGCAGTGCCCCACCGCGTGCGGCGCCGGCTCCACCCGGTCGAGCAGGCCGAGTTCGGCGAGGGCGTCCTTGACCGCGCGGCGCGCGGCGTAGCGGTCCAGGCCGGCGAAGCGCCCGCCGTTGGCGTTGACGATCGCCTCCTCGGTGAAGATGTTCACGTCGGGCAGGCCGTGGCGCTGGGCGATCTCGTAGTCGTTGGGGTCGTGGGCGGGGGTCACCTTCACCGCGCCGGTGCCGAACTCGCGCTCCACCGACTCGTCGGCGACCACCGGGATCTCCCGGTCGACCAGGGGCAGGCGCACCGTGCGGCCGATCAGGTGCTGGTAGCGCTCGTCGTCGGGGTGCACCGCCACGGCGGTGTCGCCCAGCATGGTCTCGGCCCGGGAGGTCGCCACCTCGATCCAGCCGGATCCGTCGGCCAGCGGGTAGCGCAGGTGGGCCAGCTCGCCCGGCACCTCCTCGTGCTCCACCTCGATGTCGGAGAGCGCGGTCAGGCAGCGCGGGCACCAGTTGATGATCCGCTGGCCCCGGTACACCAGGCCCTGCTCGTAGAGGCTGACGAAGACCTCGCGGACGGCCCGCGACAGCCCCTCGTCCATGGTGAAGCGCTCGCGGGACCAGTCCACCGAGTCGCCGAGCCGGCGCATCTGGCCGAGGATGCGCCAGCCCGACTCGGCCTTCCAGGCCCACACCCGCTCCACGAACGCCTCGCGGCCGAGGTCGAAGCGGGTCTTGCCCTCCTTGGCGAGCTCGCGCTCCACCACGTTCTGGGTGGCGATGCCGGCGTGATCCATGCCGGGCAGCCAGAGCACCTCGTAGCCGCGCATCCGCTTGAAGCGGGCCAGGTAGTCCTGATAGGTGTGGTCGAGGGCGTGGCCGATGTGCAGCGAGCCGGTGACGTTGGGCGGCGGCAGCGCCATGCTCCAGCGCGGCCGTCCCGAGCCGGCGTCCGCGTGGAACAGCCCTTCGTCCAGCCAGCGCTGGTAGGTCGGCTCCTCTACCGCCTTCGGGTCGTAGGTCTTCGGCAGCTCGCTCTGCTCTGCGGGATCGGTCACGGGTAGCTCCTCAGCGTCGTCGCCTGGTGCGGTGGCCCCGGGCCGTGGCGCCATCGGCGCCGGCCCTGGTGGCGGAAGGTCCCAGCCCTCGCACCTGCCCGGCCGCCGCGAGGTTCGCGTGCGGTGCCTCGCGTGCGGAACGCCGGCTCGCCACAGGCGGCACAGGGCGGCGCCGGGCGGTCGGACTCAGGGAGGGCGCCGCGGGGCGCCCCAGGCCCGGGAGGGCGGGCCTAGGCAGGTACTCGCAGGGCGGAGGCAGTCTGCGCTGCCAGCGTGGCCGCGAACCTGCTCACGTCGCTCCCTTCGCTGTCCGAGGCGTGGCCGCCGGGCCGCGTGACCGCGGCCCAGGCCCCGGCGCGGAGCCGGACGGGCTGCTCGCACCGGTGGAGTCCCAGCGTACGGGTTCTTGCCCGATCCGCTCAAGCCGATTGGGCGGTCAGCCGCCCCGGTCGACCAGCGCGTCGGCCACGAAGCCGATGATCACCACCAGCAGGCCGGCGGCGCTGAGGACCCCGCCCGAGGAGACCATCGAGCGTGGCTGGCGCTCCTCGGCCTCGCGCCGGGCGCGCTTGGCCGGGTCGCGCTCGTCCTCGCGGCGATGCTCGGCGGCGACGCGGCGGCGCCGCTTGGCGAGCGGGCCCATGGGCATGTCCTGCCAGGTGCCGCCGAGCATCATGCCGGCGCCCACCAGCCCGCAGACCAGCGCGGCGGCCGGCCCGAAGCCACGCCCGATCAGCGCCCCCAGCAGGGCGGCTGCGACCAGGCAGCCAGCGGCCGCGATGCCGGCCAGTTCGGCGGCGCGCAGCACGCCCTCGCCGAACTGGCGTGCGGTGGAGCGGCCACTCGGCCGCTCAGCCATGCCAGTCTCCTAGGAGCAACCGAGCCCCGACGAAGCCCAAGGGACCGCACCCCTCAGGCCGAGCGCTCCCGGCGGGTCCGCTCGCTCTGGCCGGTCTCCCGGTCGCGCGGGACCAGCGTGGGGTTGACGCCGCGGAGCACCACGTCAGCCGTGATCACGCAGCGCCGCACATCGGTGCGGGAGGGCAGGTCGTACTGCACGTCGAGCAGGACCTCTTCGAGGATGGCGCGGAGACCCCTGGCGCCGGTGCCGCGGAGGATCGCCTGGTCGGCGACGGCGTCCATGGCGTCGTCGGAGAACTCGAGCTCCACGCCGTCGAACTCGAAGAACTTGCGGTACTGCTTGACGAGCGCGTTCTTCGGCTCCACCAGGATGCGGACCAGGGCCTCTTTGTCCAGGGAGTGCACCGAGGAGATCACCGGCAGCCGGCCGATGAACTCCGGGATCAGCCCGTACTTGAGCAGGTCCTCGGGCAGCACCCTGGCGAGGATCTCGCCGATGTCCTTGTCGCCGATCCGGCGCAGGTCGGCGCCGAAGCCGACGCCCTTGCGGCCGATGCGCGACTCGATGATCTTCTCCAGGCCAGCGAACGCCCCGCCACAGATGAACAGCACGTTGGTGGTGTCGATCTGGATGAATTCCTGGTGGGGGTGCTTGCGCCCGCCCTGCGGGGGCACGCTGGCGGTGGTGCCCTCCAGGATCTTGAGCAGGGCCTGCTGCACGCCCTCGCCAGAGACGTCCCTGGTGATCGAGGGGTTCTCGGACTTGCGGGCGATCTTGTCGATCTCGTCGATGTAGATGATCCCGGTCTCGGCCTTCTTGACGTCGTAGTCGGCCGCCTGGATGAGCTTGAGGAGGATGTTCTCGACGTCCTCGCCGACGTAGCCGGCCTCGGTCAGGGCGGTGGCGTCGGCGATGGCGAACGGGACGTTCAGCATCTTGGCGAGCGTCTGCGCCAGCAGCGTCTTCCCGCAGCCGGTCGGGCCGAGCAGGATGATGTTGGATTTCGACAGCTCGACGTCGCTGGACGCGCTGGCGCCGACCTGGATGCGCTTGTAGTGGTTGTAGACCGCGACGGAGAGAACCTTCTTGGCCTCTTCCTGGCCGATCACATAATCGTTGAGGAACTCGTAGATCTCACGCGGCTTCGGCAGCTCGTCGAACTTCAGCTCGCTGGTCTCGGAGAGCTCCTCTTCGATGATCTCGTTGCAGAGATCGATGCACTCGTCGCAGATGTACACACCCGGTCCGGCGATCAGCTTCTTGACCTGCTTTTGAGACTTGCCGCAGAAGGAGCACTTCAACAGGTCGCCGCCGTCTCCTAACTTGGCCATCTGCTCGAGTCCCCTCGTGCGGTGTCCCCGCTTGCCTGCTCGCTGGAGGGTACGCGCCAGCCGTGACCGACCGCCAGCGCGGCCCCCGGACCGTCAGCGACCCCCGTCGGCGGCCGCAGCGACCAATTCGTCGGCCGTTGTCCTGCTCTCGATGATGTCGTCGATAAGCCCGTACGCCTTGGCTTCCTCCGCCGTCATGATGAAGTCTCTGTCGGTATCGTGCGAGACCTTCTCGACCGATTGGCCGGTGTGCGTGGCCAGAATCTCGTCGAGCATGCGGCGCATGCGCAGAATTTCCCTGGCCTGGATCTCGATGTCGACGCTCTGCCCCTCGGCGCCGCCGGAGGGCTGGTGGATCAGGATCCGGGAATGCGGCAGGCCGAAGCGCTTGCCCTTGGTGCCGGCGGCCAGCAGCACCGCCGCGGCCGAGGCGGCCTGGCCCATGCAGATGGTCACCACGTCCGGCTTGATGTACTGCATCGTGTCGTAGACCGCCAGCAGCGAGGTGACCGAGCCGCCCGGCGAGTTGATGTAGAGGTTGATGTCCCGCTCCGGGTCCTCGCTCTCGAGGTGCAGGAGCTGCGCCATGACCAGGTTCGCCACGGTGTCGTCCAGGGGGGTGCCAAGGAAGACGATGCGCTCCTTGAGCAACCGCGAGTAGATGTCGAAGGAGCGCTCCCCCCGGCTGGTCTGCTCGACGACGACCGGGACGAGGTAGTCGGAGACTGGCTGCATCACTACTCCTTGAGCTCGCACACGGAGCCTCGAACCTTAGGACTCTCGAGCGTCCTCGCCGGACGCCTCAGTAGCCGACTCCCCCACGACTGTTGATTGCCCGGACGCAGCCGCTCCCGCCTCCGCTGGGTCACGCACGTCGGCGTGTTCGACCAGGAACGCGAGCGCCTTGCTACGCAGGATATCACCGCGGATGACGGCGCTCTCCCTTCCGCCGAGCGCCTTGGCGACCTCCTTCGGGTCGCGGCCGACCCGCTGGGCCTGGCGCTGGATCTCGGCCTGGACCTCGTCACCGCTCGCCGTCAGGTCCTCGGCGGCGGCCACCGCCTCCAGGACGAGCTGGGCCTTGACGGCCCGCTCGGACTGGGCGCGCAGGTCGGCCTCGACCTGCTCCGTGGAGGTTTCGGCCGCCTCGATGTACTGGTCCAGGGTGGTCTGCATGAGCGCGAGCTGCTGGGCGAAGCGGCTCGCCCGGTACTGCAGCTCGTCGCGGACCAGCGAGTCGGGCAGGGGGACGTCCACCTGCTCGAGGTAGCCCTCGAGGACGCGCGTCTCCAGCTCGCTGGCGACCTGCTGGGTGGCGGCCTCACCGAGGCGCGTGCGCAGGTCGGCCTTGAGCTCGTCGAGGGTGTCGAACTCGCTCGCCTCCTGGACGAAGTCGTCGTCGAGCTTCGGCAGCACCTTGGTCTTGGTCTCCTTGACCAGCACCTGGAAGGTGATGCTCTGGCCGGCCAGCTCCTCGCCGGCGGTCTCGGGCAGGGTCACGGTGAAGCGCAGGATGTCGCCCTTGCGGGTGCCCTCCAGCTCCTTGTCCAGCTCCTCGACGAACGTGCCCGAGCCGACCTCGTAGAGGAAGTCGCTGCGGGACAGCTCGGGGACCTCGGTGGTGTGGCGCGTGGCGCGCAGGTCGATCTGGGCGTAGTCGCCCTTGGTCAGGGGCCGGCCGATGACCTCGAGCTGGGCGAAGCGCTCGCGCAGCCGGTCGAGCTGGCCGTCGAGCATCTCGTCGGTGACCTCGATGGCCGGGCGCTCCACCTGCACGCCGTCGTACGGGGGCAGATCGAGAGTGGGCTTGACCTCGACGGTGGCGGTGAACTCGAGCGGCCCGCCCTCCTGCCAGTCAGGGGTGTCGACCTGCGCCCTGGTCAGCGGCTGGACGCCGTGCTCCTCGATCGCGCGGGCGTAGAACTCGGGTACGGCCTCGTGCTCGATCGCCTCGGCGACCAGGGCGTCACGGCCGATACGGGCCTCGATCACCCGGCGCGGGACCTTGCCCTTGCGGAATCCGGGGACCCGGACCTCGTTGGCCAGCCGCCGCGCGGTGCGGTCGATCGCTGGGCCCAGTTCGTCCGGGTCCACGACGATGTTGATCCGCAGCTTGGTGGGCTCGACGGGCTCGACGGTGCTACGCACGAATTCCTCCGGTGGCGGGCGGGTCCAGGTCGACCGACGTGTGTCGGGACGCCAGCCCGGCGCGGAAAGGGCGGCCCCGTCGGGGAGAAGGTCGCAAGACGGGCAGGCGAGGGCCAGTATACGGCCTGGGTCAGCGCCCGGCAGGGCCGACGCCCGCCGTGGCCGGCCGGCTGCGTCAGCTTGCCGTCGTCAGCGCTGCGCAGGCCGCCGGCACGCGAATGAACCAAATCGCGGTCGGGACGCGAACTACCGGTGGGAGCCAACTCCCCGTCAGGCGGCGGCTCAGTGCGACGGACAACTCGCGGGCCGCCGCCCCGCCATGCCCGCCATGGAGCCGGGGCCGGGCAGCGGCGTGGTCGGGGCGCTGGTTCTGGCGATCAGCCAGCGCGCCTGGGGCCTGTCTCGACGCTCAGGTATAACGGTCGTAGCGTCCCGTAGAGGAGGGCGAAGCTGGCCGAGCGCATGATCGAGGCGAACGGCGTGGAGCTCTGCACGGAGCCCTTCGGCGACCGAGCCGACCCGCCAGTCCTGCTGGTGATGGGCGTCGGCGGGTCGATGCTCTTGTGGGAGGAGGGCTTCTGCCGGTCGCTCGCCGACGGCGGGCGGTTCGTGATCCGCTACGACCACCGCGACACCGGCCGGTCGGTCAGCTACCCACCCGGGCGCCCCGGCTACACCGGCGCCGACCTGGTCGCCGACGCCACCGGCGTGCTCGACGCCTACCGCATCGCGGCCGCGCACCTGGTCGGCATGTCGGCGGGCGGGGCGTTCGCGCAGCTGCTGGCGCTCGATTTTCCCGATCGCGTCCGCTCCCTGGTGCTGATCAGCACCTCCTCCGCGCTGCCCGGTTCGCGCGCGCTGCCACCGCCGACCGAGGCGTTCACCCGGTTCGTGACAACGGCGGAGGTCGACTGGTCCGACGCGGCCTCGGTGGTCGGGTACCTGGTCGGCTACTCCGGCGTGCTGGCGGGCGGCCAGCGCCGGTTCGACGAGACGGCAGCCCGCGAGCTGGCGCGCCGCGAGGTCGAGCGCGCGCGCAACTTCTCGGCGGCGCAGAACCACGACGCCATCGGGGACGGAGGACGCTCGCACCGGCCCCTGTCCTCGATCACCGCGCCCACGCTGGTGATCCACGGCAGCGCCGACCCGATGTTCCCGCTCGAGCACGGCCGGGCGCTGGCCGAGGAGATCTCCGGCGCACGGCTGCTGTCGCTGGAGGGAGCCGGCCACGGGGTCGACCGGGCCGACTGGGCGACCATCGTGCGCGCGATCGTCGCGCACACTGCCCCAACCGATCGATGGGCGAAGGCATGAGGCATGCGCGGTAAGGGCATCAGCTACGACACCGGCTTCATCAGCAAAGGAAGGAACGCCCGCGAGCCCTTCGACCCGGAGGTGGTCGAGCGCGAGCTGCGCATTATCCGCGACGACCTGCACTGCAACGCGGTCCGCGTGATGGGCGGTGATCCGGAGCGGCTGGAGTCCGCCGCGACGTACGCCGCCGATCTCGGCCTGGAGGTCTGGTTCTCGCCGTATCCGCTGGAGCTGACCACCGACGAGCTACTGTCGCTGTTCGCGGACTGCGCCGAGCGCGCCGAGCGGCTCCGGCGGCGAGGGGCGGAGGTCGTGTTGGTCACCGGCGCCGAGCTGAGCCTGATGAACAACGGGTTCCTGCCCGGCGACACCCTCGACGAACGGCTCGAGCTGCTGAACGAACCGCAGCGCTTGCGCGAGCTGATTCCCGAGGTGACCGCGCGCGTCAACGAGTTCCTGGCCAAGGCCGCGGCGCTCGTCCGCGAGCGTTTCGGCGGCAAGATCACGTACGCCGCCATACCGCTTGAGCGCGTCGACTGGACACGCTTCGACCTCGTGTCGGTGGATCTCTACCGGTCGATCGAGGTCGCCGACCGGTTCACCGAAGGCGTGCGTGCGCTACCTGGGAGCCCAAGGCCGCGTTCAGGATGCTGGCCGAGTACCACCGCGGCTGACCGCGACCGCGACCGGGCCAGGGCCGGCGGGGAGCATCCTTGCAGCTCACGCGT
>DATLQA010000142.1:0-40273 GCA_035535495.1 Actinomycetota bacterium
CAGGGGCCGGCCGATGACCTCCTCGGCGCGCCAGCCGAACATCCGCTCGGCGCCCTGGTTCCAGGAGCGCAGGCGGCCTTCGGAGTCGGCCGAGACGATCGCGTCCATGGCCGCGTCGGTCACCCCCCGGAAGCGCTCCTCCGAGGCGCGCAGCGCCTCCTCGGCCTGCTTGCGCTCGATCACCGGGCCGAGCTCGCCGATCACCTTCGAGATCCGCTCCAGCCGTCCCGGCTCGCCGGCGCGCTCGTGGGCGACGAAGAACTCCAGCACCGCCACCAGCCCGGCGTTGGTGTGCATCGGCACCGCCAGGGCCTCGCTGATGCCGGCGCGGGCGGCGGCGGCGGCCCGGTCGAACCGGGCCGGCTCGTGCACGTCGGTGAGCAGGCAGGGCTGGCCGGTCGCCCAGACCAGCCCGGGCAGGCCGACGCCACGCTCGTAGCGGAGGAACTGGCTGGCCGAGCGGAGGTGGTCAAGGCCGTACCCCCGGAAGTACCAGGCCGGGCTGGCGACCAGGGCCTCGCCGAGCGGCACCCACAGCTGCGCCATCGAGCAGCGGGTGAAATGGCAGACCGTCTCCAGCCCGGCGGCCAGCATGTCCTGGCTGGTCTCGGCCTCGCCGAGGGTCTTGAGGATGAACTCGAGGAAGCGGCGCTCCTGTTCGGAGCGCATCACCTCGGTGCGGTCGCGCACCATCACGATCGCCACCGCCGGCCGGCCCCGAGTGTCACGCACCAGGGAGAGGTCCCAGGCGCCCCAGATGAGCTGCTGGTTGTCGATCCGCACGCAGCGCGTCTCGACCTGGCGGCGGTCGAGCCCTTCGTCGAACACCTCGGTGACCGCCTGGCGGGCCAGTTCCGCGTCGGGCGGGTAGGCGAGCGAGGCGATCGAACGGCCGCTGAGCCCCTCGATGCCGCAGCCGAGCAGATCCTTGAGCCGGCGGTTGGCCGCCACGATGCGCCCGCTCTGGTCGAGCACGCAGGCCGGGGAGAGGGACTGCTCGACGATCGTGATCGACCGCAGGTCACCCGGCAGGCTGCGGCGACCCCAGCGTCGCACCCGCACGGCCCGCCCGTTCATCCGCATCAACCGCACCCCCACGACACCCGGGCACACAAACCAGGGAAGTTCCGACCGGATGGTCGATATCGGGCGGCTTTATATCATCGCGACGATCGATTGGCGAACTGCTCCTATTGGGCGGTTCGCGCTGTTCCGGGCGCTCAGGCAGGTCACCAGCGCCAACCAGGCCCAGGCGCGCGCCGGCACCGCCGCTCGCCGGCCGGCCCAAATCACCCGGTTGGCGGCGACGCGGTACGATCTGCCTGCGGTCCCGTTGCAGGGCTGGCCTGTGTTGCCACGCGCGGAACGGTGTTATCAGGATTGCGAGACACGCGACCAAGGGGGTCCACCCGATGACGTATGTCATCGCCGAGCCATGTATCGATGTGAAGGACAAGTCGTGCATCGAGGAATGCCCGGTCGACTGCATCTACGAGGGCGACCGGATGCTCTACATCCACCCCGACGAGTGCGTCGACTGTGGCGCGTGCGAGCCGGTCTGCCCGGTGGAGGCGATCTTCTACGAGGACGACGTGCCCGCCCAGTGGAAGGACTTCACCGCCACCAACGCGGCGTTCTTCGAGGAGCTGGGCTCTCCCGGCGGCGCGGCCAAGGTCGGACCACAGCCGCGCGACACCGACTACGTCGCGAACTACCAGCCCACCGAGTAGTCCTCACTCAGGTCGTCTGGACGATCGGCAGCATCGCGGGCGCGCCCAGGCCGTCGCCGGCCAGCTCGGCCGGCCAGCGCTGGCGCGACCGGACGGCCAGCTTGCCCATGAGCGCGAGTGCGGGAGGGTCCTCCGCGCCGGGGCGGACGGTCACCACCCCGTCCTGACTGGCCCCCTCCAGCCATTCCTCGCCACGCTGGGTGCGGACCACCGTGAGCGTCCAGCCGTCACGCTGGCCGAGGCCGCCGACCGAGATGTCGGCGTGTTCCGCGGCGAAATCGGGGCAGAGCTTGCAGCCGGCCCTGGTCGCCTCCTGCATGCGCTTGAGCGGGATCTCGACCAGCTCGCCGGTGGAGCGCCGCCACACCTGGAAGCGGCCCTTGATGTTGACCTTGGCCACGTCCTCGAGGGGGATGCCGTAGTCCTCGGTGAGCACCCGGCGCAGGCCGTCGTACTCGAACGACTTGGAGCAGAGCAGCCCGATGGTGAGCAGGATGCGCCTGGCGTACTTGTTCAACCGGCGGGCGTTCAGGGTGCCGTTGATCGATGCCTGGCAGCTCATCCCGACCAGGGCCAGGCGCTTGAGGCCGCGCTCCTCGGCCTGGCGCATGGCCAGCGGGTTGGCCGCGTAGGTGTAGCGGGACCCGGCCGCCTCCAGCACCTCCTGCCTGGTGGTGGCCAGGAACGGCTCGCAGTCCCCGAGGCGGGTGCTCGACAGGCGGGAGGTGAGCGCCCCCTCGATGCGGTCGTGCTCGAGCCCCCAGATCAGCAGCGCCGAGACCAGCCCGCCGTCCTGGCCGTCGTCGAGCACCTCCGGGTCGGTGGCGCGCACCAGCCAGACACCGCGGGAGATGCCGGTGATCTCGTCCGGCTGGCGGGCCCGCCCGAACAGGGCCTCGTCACACTCGGGCTCCCAGGCCCGGAACCGCGGGCAGGCACGCGTGCAGATGTCGCAGCCGCGCTGGCCGTGCACGCAGTCGTCGAAGGCGGTGGACAGCTCGACGTTGTAGGGATGGTAGGTCTCGGAGTGGTCGTACTCGAGCACGTCCCTGGGGCAGGCCATCACGCAGGCGGCGCATCCGGTACACAAGTTGGTCTCCACCACCTCGTGGTAGAGCTCCCGCCACTGGGTCTTGTCCGCCTTTTCCATCGGCCTCCGCTACGCTTTCCCACGGACCCAGCGGATCCGTCTGCCGACAGGCTAGCCAACGTGACGACATTGTGCTGACGGTTGCGCGGCGCCTCCACAGGCGCACCGGAGGAGCAGCGTGAACTGGTTGCGACCGATTCCGAGCGACCGGCCCATGGCGGCACGCCTCACCCTGGTGGCGGTCGTGGTGGCGCTGGTGCTCTCGGCGCTCGGCAGCGCCGCCTTCACCATGGCGCTGGGCGACACCGTGGCGTCAGGGCTGCTCACCTTCGCCATGTTCGGCGGGCTGGCCGCCCTGACCGCCGGCGTGCTGGCCTGGGAGGTGGCTTCCAGCCGGACCTGCCCGGTCTGCCACACGGAGAACCCCGCCCCGCTCTCCAGCTGCGCCGGCTGCGGCTACGACATGCGCACCCGTCCCCGCTACGCCTGCACCGAGGGCCACCGCGTGGCCTACGCGGAGGGGATGTGCGAGTGCGGCCGGCGGCTGCTGCCGCTCCACCCGGTCCCGGTCGGCCGCCACCTGCTGCGCACCATCTGGGTCGCGCTCGTCTTCCTGGTGGTGTTCGTGCTGGCCGGGATCCTCAGCACCCTGCTCGCGGCCAGGTGACCACCCGACCGGTCTGACCGCCGTTGCCCAGGTCGTATGCTGATGCGCGGCGGGTACCGTCGATCGCGGTATGGGCGCTACGCCGGTTGCCGCTGATCGATGGCTTGGTTTGTCACTACATTCCGGGCCGCCATGCAGCCGGCGCGCCCAGGGGGCCGTCGTCGGTCCGCTGCCCGGTCGTCCGGCGCTTCGCCGGGTACGGCACCCGGCTGCCAGAGCTTGAGGAGTGTCCATGCCGGGCATTGCCGGAGTCATCCCGACCAGCAACGAACCCCGCCTGGGCGCGCGGCTCGACACCATGGTCCGGCCCATGCTCCACCGCACCTGGTACCGGGTCGAACGCGCGGTCACCCCGGCGGCGGCAATCGCGGGAATCTGCGTCGACGACGAGCCGGCCCTCGCCAGCGCCGACGGGGTCACGCTGGCCCTCGCCGGCGACCCGGTGCTCTCCGAGCCGTCCCCGGACGGCCAGGCGGCCGCTCCGCTGGCCGAGCGGCTGCTGCGGCGCTTCCTGGCCGGCGGGGAGGCCGCGCTCCGCGGCCTCAACGGCGTCTACGCCGTGTGTGTCTGGGAGGAGCGGCGCAAGCGGCTCACCATCGTCAACGACCGCTCCGGCTTCCTCCACCTGTACCTGTGGCGCTCGGCCGACGCCCTGCTGTTCGCCACCGAGGCCAAGGCGATCAGCCAGGATCCCGGCTTCGGCAAGGCGATCGACCAGCGCGGCCTGCTCGACTTCCTGGTCGCCGGCCACTTCTTCGACGAGCGCACCTTCTTCGCCAACCTCACCATGGTCCCGCCGGCGAGCGTGCTCGTCTGGGAGCGCGGCCGGCTGGTGGTGGAGCGCTACTGGGACTACCACTTCGGCGCCAAGGCGCCGGCGATGGACGCCGACGGCTACGCCGACGAGTACGGGCGGCTCCTGGAGGCGGCCGTGCGCCGCCGTGCCCGTGACAACGTCTGCATGCCGCTCACCGGCGGCCTGGACACCCGCTCGCTCGCCGGGTTCCTGCACCGCGCGGCGCCTGACGCCAAGGTCGTGACCAACACCGTCGGCCACGAGCACGCCTGGGACGTCCGCTTTGCCCGTGCCATCGCCAAGGAGCTGGGCTGGCCCCACGTGTTCCTGCCGGTCGAGCCGAGCTTCATCGGCGACTACGCCGACGCCGGCCTCTCGGCCCTGGAGGGCAACGGCCTGTGCTCCACCTTCTGGGTCATGGCCGAGCTGCCGTTCCTCGACGAGCTGCGGCCAGCCGTGACCTGGAGCGGCTTCCTCGGCTGCTGCCTGTCAGGGGCCAACCTGCCCCGCAAGAACCCGCCGGCGACCGGCAAGGCCGCCGTCGACGCCCTCTGGCGCTACAAGTTCACCGGCAGCTTCACCGGCGACGACCTGGCCGCCCTGCTCAAGCCGGGGGTGTACGCGGACGCCGCCGCCGAGCCGTACGAGTCCATCAGGCGCTGCTTCGACGCGCCCGACACCGACGACGTGCTCGACCGCTGGATGTACGTGGACCTGCGCCAGCGCATGCGCCGCCTCAGCGCGGTCCAGCGGGACATCCTGGCGGTCTCGTCCCGGGTGATGGAGCCGTTCGTCGACACCGACCTCATCGACTTCACGCTCTCGCTGCCGCGCCGCGGGCTGATCAACCCCGACCAGGTCCTGTACCGGCGGATGGTCACCAGGACGCTGCCGCACCTGGCCCGCGTCGGCCACGCCAAGACCGGCCACCCGGTCGAGGCGTCCCGGTACCGCTACGTGGCCCGCCGGGCGCTCCGCAAGGCGCGTTCCGCGGTCGCTCCCCGCCTGCCCATCACCGTCGGCGCCCGCCACGACTACAAGGCCTACGTGCACTATGACCAGTGGCTGCGGAGCGGGTCCCGCCCGGCGATCGAGAAGGCCCTGGCCGACGAGGACTGCCTGGCCGACCTGTTCGACATGGACGCCGTCAGGGCGCTGGCCACCGACCACATGGAGGGCCGCCGCGACGAGCACGCCAAGCTCTGCGCGCTGGCCACCTTCTCGATGTGGCGGCGCCGGTACGGCTGACGACACCCCGCGAGCCCGGGTCCACGTGGACCCGGGCTCGCTGGTGTGGACCGGCCTGGTCGCGTCAGGGGGTCTTCGGCCGCGCCGGCTGCCGCTCGGGCGGCGGCTGGTCCGGGTTGACCACCACCCGGCGGGCGGTCACCGTCTCGCCCTGCTTCTCACCGGCCGCCGTGACCTGCACGCCGACCTTGAGGTTGTCGCGGGACTGCAGCGCGAAGCGGGTGCCGTACCGGGTCTCGCCGTTCAGCGCGAACGTGGTCGCCACGTTGTCCTCGCTGGTGACGGTGAGGCTCGACCCCGACACCGCGGTCACCTTTCCGCGCGCGAACACCACCGTCCTGGTGCCCTCGTCGGTCTTGACGGTCACCTCGCCATGGAGCGCCCGGCGCTTGCGGTGGGCCAGCCGCTCGATGATGCGGGCCTTCCTGCCCTGGCCCGCGGCCAGCTGCTCGCTGACCGTCGCCACCGATCCCTGGGCCGCTCCCTGCCCGGTCGCCGCCAGGGCGGCGCCGCCGGCGGTCACCGCCAGCACCCCGGCGACCACCCACCCGAGCCAACCCATCCTGAGCTTCGTTCGTCGCATCAGCCGCACCTCGTCGAGCGGGACACCACCGTCATCTGAAGGATCGCCCGGCCCGGTTCGGGCCGGTGGCCGCGCAGTGTTCGGATCTGGTTAAGGCCGCGGCGCCCGCCGCGGTTCCCGGCCGGCGTCCGGTTCGCTCATGACCCGCGTGAGGGTCGCCTCCACGGTCTCCAGGTTGGTGCCCTTGACCAGGTAGGCGCTGGCACCAGCGTCGAGGGCCGCCTGCTCCAGCTCGCCGCTGTCGAATGCGGTGAGCACCACCACGCGGGCCGCCGGCAGGGTCTCGCGCAGCAGCCTGGTCGCGTCCAAGCCGTTGAGCACCGGCATCGACAGGTCGATGAGGACCAGGTCGGGCACCAGCTGCCTGGCGAGGAGGACCGCGTCGGTGCCGTCGACCGCCTGCCCGACGATGTCGAAGCCGGCCAGCTCCAGGACCTCCGTCAGGGCCTGCCGGAAGACCGGGTGATCGTCGGCGATCAGCACCCTGGCGCGCTTCATGGCCCGGCCTCGTCGGTCGGTCGCGTCGGTACCCGCACCCGGATCCGCGTGCCCGCGCCGGTCGCGGCATGTACCGCGAAGTCCCCGCCGAGGGCCTGCACGCGCTCGCGCATGAAGGTCAGCCCGAACCCCTCGCAGCCGGGCAGCGCCTGCGCGTCGGCGGGGTCGAAGCCGCGCCCGTCGTCCTCCACCCGCAGGACCGCCATCGGCCCCTCCTGGTACAGCACGACCTGGACGTGCCTCGCCGCCGCGTGCTGCTCGACGTTGGCGAGCGCCTGCTGGACGACGCGGAACAGGGCGGTCTCCGCGATCGGGGCGAGCCGCTCCGCGGCCAGGTCGTAGGCGACCTCACAGGAGACCAGCGCGGCACGCAGACAGACAGCGGCGGCCAGGTCGCGCACGGCCGCCTCCAGGCCGCGCTGGTCCAGCACCAACGGCCGCAGCGCCCCGATGGTGCGGCGCAGCGCGGCGACCTCGGCGTTGACGTCCTCACGCAGCTCGTCGAGGCGGACCCGGACCGGGGGAGGAGCGCCA
Source organism: Actinomycetota bacterium (assembly GCA_035535495.1). Classification (GTDB taxonomy): domain Bacteria; phylum Actinomycetota; class CALGFH01; order CALGFH01; family CALGFH01; genus DASUZB01. Next base: position 7,147 of record DATLQA010000142.1, read on the forward strand.
GGGCCGAGCCGGAGCCGTACCTGGTCGAGTTTGAGCCCGATCGCGGCCAGGTTCTGCACGTGGCTGTCGTGCAGGTCGGCGGCGAGCCGCTGATGCTGGCCCTCCTGGACCTCGTAGAGGCGGCCGAGCAGCCGCTGGCGCTCCTCCTCGGCCAGCTTCGCCTCGGTGACGTCCTGATCGGTGGCGACCACCCGCACCACCTGGCCCGCCTGGTCACAGATGCCCTCGCCGCGGGCGACCAGGGTCAGCACCGTCCCGTCCGGGCGGATGACGCGATGCTCGACGTTGAACGGCGCCGGGTCGACGCGGGTACGAGCCACCGCCTGCTGCACCCGCTCGCGGTCCGCCGGGTGCACCAGGTCCAGCCCGGCCTCCAAGGTGAGCTCGAAGTCGGCCGGCAGGCCCAGGATCCGCAGCAGCTCCTCCGAGGCGGTGATCTGGCCGCTGCGCAGGTCGAGCTCCATGCTGCCGACCCGGGCGACCCGCTGCGCCTCGGCGAGCTGGCGTCGCTGCAGGCGCAGTTCCCGCTCCACCCGGTCGCGCTCGGTGACGTCGGTGGCAAAGGCGATGCCGCCGGCCACCTCGCCGGCCCGGTCGCGGAGCGGGACGACCTCCACCGCCCACACGCGCGCCGGATCCCACCATCCTGGCTGCTCGAAGGCTTGCCGCTCACCGGCGAGCAGCGCCGAAAGGCGCTCGGCCATCGGGGCGGGAGCCACCTCGGGCAACCTGCTGCCGACCAGCTCTAAAGGATCCCAGCCGCGATCCCGCACGGCGGCGCCGGTCGCCAGCTCCACGCACAGGTCCCGGTCGAAGACGACCACGAGCAGGCCGGGCAGGTGCTCGCTGATGGTGCGGTAGCGGGCATCGACGCCGACGACCGGCCGGCTGTCGTTCCTGCCCGCATCCGTCCGCACCAGCGACCCTCCCGGTCGGGGACGACACCAACAAGAGTCTTGGTATCCCGAAACCGCTACATCAGACCCAAGTGAGATCTTCCAGGTCGATCACGCGAAGCTCGCCCGCCGCCGCCGGCGGCCCGCTCAGGCGTTGAAGTCCTCCGGGCCGAGCCGCAGCATCTCCACCGGCTCGCCACCGACCAGGTGCTGGTCGAAGATCACCGGCACGTCGGCCTCGGTGAGCCCGCCGTACCAGACGTTGTCCGGCACCACCAGCACCGTCGGCCCCACCAGGCAGCCCTCCACGCAGCCCGACGCCACCACCTTGACGTTGGTCATCAGCCGGCGGCCCAGCTCCTCGCGCATCGCGTTGAACACCCCGTCGGCCCCCCGGTCAAGGCACGACCCCTTGGGATGGCCGGCCGGGCGCTGGTTGAGGCAGACGAACACGTACTTCTCGGGCTGCGCCATCGCGTCGTCCCTTCGGCGGCCGGTCGGGGCCGTACCACCCTGCCACAACCGGCGGCGGCAAGGCAGCTGGGACGCATCGGCGGTGATCTGGCCGCTGCCGCCCTGACCGTCCCGTGGGGCGCGGTCACGCCGACGTGGCAGACTCGGCGTATGGACCTGCAGCCGGGCTACCGTGAGCTCCCCGCGCCGGCGGCGTTCCGCGACGCCGTGGAGTGCCTCTGGGTGCGGGTGGTCCCACCCTCGAACGGGCCGCCGGTCCAGGTGCTGCCCGACGGGGGCGCCGACTTGATCTGGCAGGCAGGCCGGGGTGCGTTCGTCGCCGGGCCCGACACCGGCCCGGTGCTGGTGCCGACCGCGCCTGGCACGGTGATGGTGGGCGCCCGCTTCCTCCCGGGCGCCGGCGGGCCGGCGCTGGGGGTGCCGCTCAGCGCGCTCCGGGACCTGCGGGTCGAGCTCGCCGACCTGTGGCCAGGGCTCGACCACCAGCTGCCGGCGGACCTCGCCCCACCGGGGGCGCTGCGGCGCGTCGCCGCCACCGCCGCCCACCTCGTGGCCGCCGGCCCACCCGACCCGGCGGTGCGCCGGGCCGCCGAGCTGCTCGACGGCCCGGCGGCCCGGGTCGAGACGCTCGCCGACGACCTCGGGCTGAGCGAGCGCCAGCTCCGCAGGCGCTGCCACGCGGCGGTGGGCTACGGGCCCAAGACCCTGCAGCGCGTGCTCCGCTTCCGCCGTTTCCTGGAGGCGGTCGACGCCGCCGGGGCCAGGCCTGACCTCGCGCGCCTCGCGCTCGAGGCCGGGTACGCGGACCAGGCGCACCTCACCAACGAGTGCACCCGCCTGGCCGGCATGCCGCCGGCCAGGCTCGCCAGCGCCCGCGCGGCCACGCCGTCGTCGGGGCTGGCACCACGGCCGCGGGTCGCCGCCGCGGCCTCGGTCGCCCTGCCCGCGGGGCGTCCGTTGCGGGTCGCCGACGCGCGGGCGGTGGCCGCCGCACCGCCGGCGTTCTCCCGCCTGGCGCCGGCCAGCTGAGGCGTCCGGACCCGCCGCCGGCCCGGCTGGCGGCCCTGCCAGGGCGGGGCCCCGCCCGTCAGGCGAGGCCGCGGCGGGTGATGGCGGGGCGGCGCCAGCCCAGGATGGCCTCGGTCATGCGGACCGCGCGGACGGTCGCCTCGACCTGGTGGACGCGGATGATCCGGGCGCCGTGGACGACCGCGACCACCGCGGCGGCCAGGCTGCCCTCCACCCGCTGGTCCAGGGGGAGGTCGAGGGTCTCGCCGACGAAGTCCTTGTTGGACAGCGCGACCAGGATCGGGTAGCCGAGCGGGCGCAGCTCGTCGAGCCGGCGCAGCAGCTCGAGCGAGTGGAAGGTGTTCTTGTGGAAGTCGTAGCCGGGGTCGATCACCAGCCGCTCCGGGCTGATGCCGTGGGCGCGGGCGACCGCGGCGCGGTCGGTCAGGAACGCGGCCACCTCCGCGACCACGTCGGCGTAGGCCGGCCGGTGGGGGCGGGTCCGGGGCGGGCCGCCGGTGTGCATCACCACCAGGACCGCGCCCGCGTCGGCGACCACCTCGGCCAGCTCCGGGTGGAGCAGGCCGGACGGGTCGTTGACGACGTCGGCGCCGGCGGCCAGGGAGCGGCGGGCGACGCCCGGGCGGAAGGTGTCGACCGAGATGACCGCGTCGGTGCGGCCGCGCACCGCCTCGATCAGCGGCAGGACCCGGTCCAGCTCCTCGGCCTCGGTGACCGGCGCGCCCGGCCCGGCCTTGACGCCGCCCACGTCGAGCCAGTCGGCGCCGGCGGCCAAGGCCCGGTCGGCGCTGGCGAGCGCGGCGTCGAGGTCCCAGGTGGCTCCCTGGTCGTAGAACGAGTCGGGGGTGCGGTTGACCACCGCGGCGACCGCCACCTGGCGGTCGAAGTCGAAGGTGCGGCGGCCGATGGTGCGGAGCATGCCGCCGATGGTAGCCACGTGCCGGTCCGGCAAGGGGCCGTCAGGCGCCGCGGAGGCGGCGCAGGAGCGCGCCGGCGGCGGCCGCGGTCGCCAGCAGGAGCGGGAGGACCGTGCTGCAGCCGCTGTAGCCGCCCGGCGTCCGGTGGCGCCTGCCGGGAGCCTCGTCGGCGTAGCGGGCGTCCTCCATCCAGTCCGGGTAGCCGCTCTGGTCCCTGTCGTCCATCTGGTCCTCCCGTCCCTCCTGGTCCTCGGCGCCGCCACGTGCCGCGGTCCCAGCCGGCGAACCATGTTCCCGCAGAAGGCGGATCGCAAGCACCAGCCGGTGAGGATAGCCGAGCTTACTGACCAAGCAGCCCTTGATGCGACAATCACACCATGTCGGTGCACATGGAGGCCCGGGTGGCGATCGCCGCGCCGCCCGAGGTGGTGTTCGAGGCGGTGAGCGACTGGGAGGCCCAGTCCGAGTGGGTCGCGCTGACCACCGTCACGGTCGACCGGCGGGGCGAGCCCCGCGCCGCCGGATCATCGCGCGGGCGCGGCGTGGGGGAGCGGCTGACCGCGGTCACCAAGCTGGCCGGGGTCGGCTTCAGCGACCCGATGGAGGTCACGCGCTGGGAGCCGCCACACCGCGCCGAGGTCCGGCATCTCGGCAGGGTGGTCCGCGGCACCGGGACCTTCACGGTGGAGCCGGCGCCTGGTGGGGCGTGGTTCACCTGGGCCGAGGACATCGATCTGCCGCTTGGGGCGGCCGGGAGGCTCGGCTTCGCCGTGGTCCGGCCCGCGTTCGAGCTGATGCTCAGGCGCAGCCTGGCGCGCCTGGCACGCCGGATCGAGTCCCGCCGGCACGGGCATGGCGGCGAGGGCGGTGGGTAGGATCGCCGGGCCGAGCGACCAGGAGGCGCGAGCATGACCAACCTGTTGCGGGGCGGCAGGGGCCGCCCGCTGCACCCCGGTCTCGTGCACTTCCCGATGGCGCTGTACCCGACCAGCCTGGTGTTCGACTGGCTGTCATACCTTGCCGAGGACGGCAGCCCCTATGTCAAGGGCGCCTTCGCGCTGATCGTGGCCGGCCTGCTGATGTCGGTGCTGGCGGCGGCCACCGGCGTGGTGGATTTCCTGGCGATCTCCTCTGGCAGCCCGGCCTGGAGGCTGGCCTTCACCCACCTGACCGTGATGCTGGTCACCAGCGGGTTGTTCCTCGCCTCGGCGATCCTGCGTGCCAGGGACCTGGACGTGACCTCCACGCCCTTCGGCCTGGTCGTCCTCAGCGTTTTCGGGGTGGCGCTGCTGTTCTTCGGCGGCTTCCTCGGCGGCGACCTGGTCTTCCGCCACGGGCAGCGGGTCGAGCCCGCCCCGCCCGCGCTCGGCGAGCAGGGCCAGCCGGCCCAGGACTGGAGCGACCCCGCCCGCCCCTGAGCGGTCCGCGCCACGGCCAGCTCGGCCTGAGCTGGTTCCGGTCAGGCGCCCAGCTCCCGTTCCAGCGGGGTCCGGAACCTGGGGGTCACCCGGATCGGCCCGATCCACCTGCCGAGCCGCTCGGCTTCCGCCTGGACCGCCGCGAGCGCCTCGGCGCCGACGTCCTCGAGGAAGCGGAAGGCGATCTCGCCGTCCTTGCGCTGCGCCCAGCCGCCGACGACGCGGCCGTCCAGCCACACCGTCGGGCCGGGATTGCCCGACCGGTCGAACAGGGCAGGGCCGTGCCCGCCGAGGTACCACTCCCGCCGCGACCAGCCCATCACCGTCGGGTCGAGGGCGGGGAGGAGCGCCACCCACGGCTCGGCCGCGGTCACGGGTTCCAGGTCGTCGGCGAGCACCAGCCCGGGACCCCCGTCGAGCTCGACCTCCGCCGGGCCGACGGCGGCGAGGGCTCGCTTGACCTCGCCGGCGGTCCACCCCGTCCACCACTTCAGGTCGGCGGCCGTGCCCGGCCCGTAGGCGCCGAGCCACCTCCGGACCAGCTCGGCCGTGGCAGCCTCGGCCGGCAGCTCGGCGATCCCGCCGGCCAGCCATTTCGAGGTCGGCGCCCACTGGTACTGGCTGCTGATCCACGAGCCGCGCGGGCGGCCGCGGACGATCCGCCCCTCCGCGGCGATCAGGAACAGCACGCGGCTCGAGATGTTCACCTTGGCCTCGTAGCGCTTGCCCTCGGCGAGCAGGAGCTGCTCGCGCAGGCGAGGCTCGTCCTGGGAAAGCTCGGCGGCGAACGCCTGCCCGCGTGCTTCGAGCGCCCGGACGGTGGCGTCCTCGACCTCGTGGAGCCAGCTTCCCGGGTCGTCCGCGATCCCCGCCCGTTCCAGCAGCTGCACCAGGAGCTTGCGCTGCTGCACGGCGATCGCCCTGGTGCAGGACGCCTGGACCACCGGGGCGAGCTCGACCGGGACGACGAACATGGTCCGGCGCATGCCGAGCATCCGGACCAGTGCCCGCTCGTCGTACAGCGCGCGTTCGACCGCCTCGACCTCGGGCGTGCGCATCCGTGCCCAGGCGGCCAGGAACACCGAAGCCGGGTCGGTGCCGTGCAGCGCCACCAGGGCGCGCGCGACCTCGACCGCGTCCGCGGCGCGCGCCGACGGCGCGAGGTGGTGGCGGCGGGCGAGCCGCGCCCGCCGCTCGTCGGTCCCGATCCGTCTGGTCGCGGCGGTCATGGTCGTTCAGAGGAAGGCATCGAGGTCTTCGGCCTCGAAGGGGATGCCGAGCTGCCCGGCCCAGACGGTGAGGGCGTCGGTCGCCCGCCCGAGCGAGATCACCGCGCCGGCCGGATCGACGGCGGGGGAGAGCACCCGCCGGTAGGGCTCGGCGAAGCCAGGTGGCGTCCCGCTGGCCAGGGCGGTGGTGGTGAGCGCGTGGGCGGCGTCGCGGAAGGCCGTCCGGGTGGCGAGGCCGACCACCAGCGCGGCCAGCAGGGCGGCCTCCTTCACCGCGAGCATCGTCCCGGGCAGGTCGCCGTGCAGCTCGGCGGTGCGTGCCCTGCCCTCCCAGGACAGCAGCTGCACCAGGTCGTAGCCGGCGGGCGCCAGGAATGCCTCGTCACCGGCGGCCTCCATGGCCGTCTCGTGGGCGTGCTTCAGCCGGTGGAAGAACCCTCCCGGGTCGTGCACCGGAAGGTGGTTGACGTACTGGTCGGCGGCGAGCGGCCAGGTCGGGCCGATCTGGGCGGCCTCGTGCAGGTAGGCCTCGGCGGTGATCACCCCGAGCTCGACCACCACCCCGCGGTGGCGCAGGGCGCGGTCGGCCACCTCGACCTCCGGGCCGGCGGTGACCACGGCCACGCCGAGGTCGGGTTCGTCGCGCTCATCGCGGTGGACCACCGAGCCGTGCAGCCCGACGGCGAGCAGGGCGTCGGTACCGTGGCGGTCGAGCAGCCGGGCGGTCAGCTCGCGCCCGAGCGCGAGCCGGTCCTCGTGCGTCATGGCCGGCATGGCCGCTACGTCGGCACCCACAGGCAGAACGGATGCCCGGCGGGGTCGAGGTAGACTCGCACGTCGTCCTGGGGCTGGTAGTCCGCGAGGGTCGCGCCGGCGGCGACCGCGTGGGCGCCGGCGGCGTCCAGGTCGTCGACCTCGATGTCCAGGTGCACCATCATCTGCTGGTCGCCTGGGCCAGCGGGCCAGGTCGGTCTGGCGTACGCCTTCTCGGTCTGGAACGACAGCCCTGGCCCTCCGTCGGGCGCGCGCAGCTTCATCCAGCCGGGCTCGTCCTGCTCCACCTCCCAGCCGAGGAGCCGGCGGTAGAAGGCCGCCAGCTCCCGCGCGTCGGGTGCGTCGAGCACGACACCCGACAGCGTCATCGACGGTCTGTTGGCCACTTGGATCCCCCTGGTGCGGTGCCGGCTGCCTCGGCTCAGGCGCCCGGGGTGGCGCCGCCTGACGGGGCCGGCGGGGCGTCGGGACGCCGGCGGGGGACGGTCACGTCGAACCAGCGGTGCCTGGCGCGCTGCTGGGAGATGTCGACGTGCACGTGCTTGACCTGGGTGTACTCCAGGTAGCCCTCCTCGCCCAGCTCGCGGCCGACTCCCGACTGCTTGTAGCCGCCGAACGGGTATTTGGGGTTGAGCAGGTGGTAGTCGTTGTTCCAGACGGTGCCGGTACGGAGCTCCTCGGCCACCTTGACCGCCCTGGCCGGGTCGCGGCTCCAGACCGCGCCGGCGAGGCCGTAGTCGGAGTCGTTGGCGATGGCGACCGCCTGCTCGTCGCCGTCGTAGGGGATCACCGCGAGCACCGGCCCGAAGATCTCCTCCTGGGCGATGCGCGCGCCAGGGTCGACGTCGGTGAAGATGGTGGGGGCGTAGTAGTAGCCGCCCTCGTACCCGTCGACGGTGACGCGGTGGCCGCCGGTGACCAGCTTGGCGCCCTCCTCCTGGCCGATGCGGACGTAGCGCCCGACCCGTTCGAGCTGCTCGGCGGAGACCAGCGGGCCCATGTCCGAGGCCTTGTCGGCCGCCGGGCCGACCTGGATGCGCTCGGCGATCTCGACCAGGCGGGCGACCACCTCGTCGTAGATCGGGCGAGCCACCAGCAGGCGGCTCCCCGCGGTACAGACCTGGCCCTGGTGGAAGAAGATGGCGTAGATCGCCCCGTCGACCGCGAGGTCGAGGTCGGCGTCCTCCAGGATGATGTTGGCCGACTTGCCGCCGAGCTCGAGCAGCACCTTCTTGACGGTACCCGCGGCCAGCGCCTGGACGTGCCTGCCGACCTCGGTGGAGCCGGTGAACGCCACCTTGTCGACCTGGGGCGAGGTGACCAGCGGCTCGCCCGCCTCCGGGCCGAACCCTGGCAGGACGTTGACCACGCCATCGGGCACGCCCGCCTCGGCGCAGAGCTTGGCCAGCTCGACGGCGGTGCACGGGGTCTGCTCGGCGGGCTTGAGCACGATGGTGTTGCCAGCCGCCAGGGCCGGCGCGACCTTCCAGGCCGCGTTCTGGATGGGGAAGTTCCACGGCACGATGCCGGCGCAGACGCCGAACGGCTCGCGGCGCACGTAGTTGTGGCTCGGCCCAGGGGCGACCGTGAAGGGCAGCGGGCGCTCGGCGGGGATGCGACCACCGAACTCGGCGTAGGTGCGGAACGTGAAGGCGGCCCCGTTCACGTCGGCGGCTCGCGTCTTGCGGATGGTCCCGCCCGAGTCGCGGACCTCGAGGTCGACCAGCCGGTCGCCGTGCTCGCGGAGCTTGCCGGCGACGGCGTTGAGCACGGCCGCACGCTGCTCGGGCTTCAGGCCCGACCAGCGGCCGTCGGCGAAGGCGGCCCTGGCCGCGGCGACGGCCCGCTCGGCGTCGGCGGCCCTGGCGCGGGCGACGGTGGCGTGGGGCTGCCCGGTGGACGGATCGATCGTCTCGAACGTCTCCCCGGCGGCCGCGTCGGCCAGCTGGCCGTCGATGAAGAGCTGGTAGTCGGCTGGCATCAGGTCACCCTCCTCAGGGTGTCGCTAGGCTCCCTGGAACCGGGGGGCGCGCTTCTCGACGAAGGCCGCCACCCCTTCGAGATGGTCCTTGGTCTGCCCGGAGGCCCGCTGCGCCGCCGCCTCGGCGTCGAGCGCGGCGCCGAGGCCGGCCTGCAGGCCGCCGCGGAGCAGGGCCTTGGCGCGGGCGTGGGCGAGCGTCGGCCCGGCGGCGAGGGCGGCCACCGTCCCGGCGGCGAGCCGCTCGAAGTCCTCGGCGGGGAAGACCCGGCTGACCAGCCCGAGCGCGAGCGCCTCGTCGGCCCTGACGGGGTCGTCGAGGAGGGCCATCCGCATGGCGGTGGAGAGCCCGACCAGCCGCGGCAGGTTCCAGGTGGCGCCGGCGTCGGGCACCAGCCCGACGCCGCTGAAGGCGAGCTTGAAGCTCGCCGCCGTGCTGGCCACGCGCAGGTCGCAGGCGAGGGCGAGCGACGCTCCCGCGCCGGCGGCGACGCCGTTGACCAGGGCGACGGTCGGCTTGGCCATGCCCGCCAGGAGCTGGACGATCGGCGCGTAGTGGCGTTCCAGCGTCTCGCCCAGCTCGGGAGCGCGGCCGGCCTGGTAGGCGGTGCGCAGCTCGCGGAGGTCCTCGCCGACGCAGAAGGCGCGGCCGCGGCCGGTCAGGGCCACGGCGCGGACGCTGTCGTCGGTCGACGCCGCTTCCAGCCCGGCGACCAGGGCTTCCTTGGTGGCCAGATTGAGCGCGTTGAGGGCGTCCGGCCGGTCGAGCACCAGCCAGGCGGCGCCGTCGGAATGGCGCACCTGCAGGCCGGCGTCGGTGGCGGTCACGCCGGCTTCCCGGCCTCGTCGACCACCTCGGCGATGTACATGGTCACCAGGCCCTTGGCGAACGACATCAGGTTCTTCGCCGCCTCGCCCGCCTCGGGGCTGGCGAACGCGGCCTGCATGGCGCCCTCGTCGTCGTAGTACATCTCGGTGACGAGGTACCAGGGGCTCTCCTCGCCTCTCGGGGTGCCGGTGACCCTGGTCACCTCGGTCCGCCGCAGCCCAGGCGTCTTGGCGTTGAGCGGCAGGTGGGTGCCGAAGTAGGCCCGGTCGAACGCCTCGGGGTCGTCCGGCCGCTTGAACAGGGCGACGAGCTTGACCATCAGCGGGCTCCTTCGTTGGAGTGCCGCGTCCCCGGGTCGGCGCCGGGGAAGCGGGTGGGGTCGATGATCACCTGTGTAACCGTACCCTCACCGACGAGCCGGCCGTCGTGCCTGGTCTCGACGCGGCAGACCAGCCGCCGCCCGGTCTGCTCGGTCGCCGTGGCGGTCACCTCGACGCCGGCGCCGATGGGCACCGGGGCGAGGTGGCGGCACCACACCTCCGCACCGACCCCCTCCTCGCCGGGCTCCAGCAGGGGTTCGAGCACCAGCCGGGCGGCATGCTCCATGTCGCGCACCATGGCCGCGGTGCCGTACACGCGGTGGACCTCGCCATTGCCGAACCCGGGCGCGTCCGCCTCCCGCACCGTGACCCGGAGGGCGGCGGACGCGGCGGGCGCGATCAGTCGCACTGCCGCCGGCCGGGCGGGCTAGAAGTCCCCGCCGCCAAAATCGCCCCCGCCGCCAAAGTCGCCACCGCCGAAGTCGCCGCCGCCGCCGAAGTCGCCGCCGCCGCCGAAGTCCCCGCCGCCGAAGTCGCCGCCATCGCCGCCCTGGTCGCCACCGGCGTCGTAACCGGCGTCGTAGCCGGCGCCATAGGCGCCGAAGCCACCGCCCCAGCCGCCGAAGCCCCCGCCAAGGGCGGATCCGATCAGCAGGCCGGTGAGCAGCCCGCCGCCACCGAAGCCGCCGAAGTAGCCGCCGTACCATGGCGCGAAGTAGCCGGGAGCGTTGTAGAACGGCTCGTAGCGGTCACCGACCTGGACCCTGCGGGTCTCTGGCTCCTGGCCCTGCTCGACCCGGAGCGCGTCGGCGGCGCAGGCCGGCACCTGGCGCGGCACGCCGCCGGGCGGCGCCCAGGTCACGTCGCGCACGGACGGTCCGTGGCGGGTGTCGAAGAAGCACGGCGGCCGGCGCTTGGGCGGCTCCTCGCCGTTCAGCAGCGCCTTTGCCGTCGCCATGGCGAAGCGGCCCTCTTCGAGCGCGGCGCTCACCTCGGAGAGGTCGGCCGGGCGGGTGGCCCGGTCGAGCGCGGCGCCGGCCCGCTCGTAGGCCGCCACCGCGGCCGCATGCTGCTGGCGAGCCTCGTCGGCGTCCTCGCGCAGCTGCACGTCGATGTCGAGGTTGCGGATGTCGTCGCCGAGCGCGATCAGGTCCTCCTGGGCGGTCTGCTTGACCTCCTCAAGCTCACGCCGCTCCTGCTCCTTGCGGCGCTGCCTGGAGCGGTACAGGGCGAAGCCACCGCCGACCGCGCCGATCCCGAGCAGGGCGAGCAGGATGGTACCGGCGCCGACGCCGCCGCCGGACTCCTCCGATGCCGGCGTGTCCCCGCCGCCCTGGGCGTCGGTGTTCTGACCCTGCCCGGCGGAACCCTGGGCGGCGGCCGCGCGCACCCGATCGGAGAAGTCGAGCACGGCCGCGTCCGGGTCGTTCGGGTGGTCCCTGACGGCCGCGTTGGCCAGGCTGGGCACGACCCCCCTCTGGAAGCCGGAGCGGCTGGTCGCCCCGGCCCGGAAGCTGGCCCCCGCGACCAGGGCGTACACGCCCTCCTTGCGCACCTGCTGGACGATCTGGGTAAGGAACTGGTTGGGGTTGCCGCCGGTCTCCTGCAGGGCCGCCTGCGGCAGCACGGCCACGAACGTGGTCGCGCCCGCGTCGGCCTTGAGCTTGTCCACCGTGGCCGGCTGCAGCACCTCCTTGGCGCCGTCGGCGACGAAGACGTTCTGCTGGCGGAGCGCGCTCACCGTCTGGTCGAGGTACGGTCCGGCGGCGGCCACGCCGGGGAGGAGCAGGACGAGCAGGATGCCGAGCAGCGCCACCAGCACGCCTCGCCCGGCCGGGATGCCAAGGAAGCGGCGCTGGCGCCCTGGCGGCCCAGGCAGGCGCCGTAGCAGGTGGGAGGGGGTGTGCTGGCTCATGACCGCTCCTGATCTCGGTGACTCCCCCCATTCTGAACCCGATCACCGGGGTTCCGGGGCTCAAGTAGCGAAGCGGTAGCCCCGGATCGAACAAGGGTTCCGGGGCTCAAGCAGCGAAGCGGTAGCCCCGGGATGGACGAAGCTTCCGGGGTCAGGCCGGTCCCTCGTCCGCGCCGTCCTGGGGGCGCCGGCGCCCGGCCTGCCTGGTGACCCTGGTGCGGCCCTGACGCCAGCGCCACCGGAAGGGGGAGGTGTCGGGCGACTCGGGCAGCTCGCCGCCGGTCAGGAGGTCGGTCGTCTCCTCCTCGCGGAAGCCGGTCCGGCCACCCGCCTGGTCGAGCTCGCCGGTGTCGGCGAACGAGGCCGGCACGTAGCCGTAGCCGATGCCCATGTTGCGAGCGCCCGCGAACCCGTCGTCAAGCGCGCGGCCGAGCGAGAATCCCTGCACCAGGCCGTGGGCGGCGCCGCCGAAGTAGCCCCCGAACCACGACTCGAAGTGGGGCGGGGCCTCGTAGAAGGGGAGCAGCTCGCCGCCGGCTCTGACCAGGCGGACCGGCGGCTGGACGTTGTCGTTGACCTGGCGCATGCACATGGCGCAGGCGGGCACCGGGCGGGGCGCGGCACCGGACGGGATCCAGCCGACGTCGTTGACCGACGGTCCGTGCCTGGTGTCGAAGAAGCAGGGCGCTCTGCGGCGCAGCCCGCCGTGCCCCTCGACCCGCGACCTCGCCGAGGTCATGAAGAAACGGGCGGCTTCGAGGGCGGAGCTGACCGGGGCCAGCTCCTCGGGCTTGCTCGCCTGCGCCAGGCGCTCATGCGCCTTCTCGAACGACTCCCGGGCGGTCGCCAGCTCGACCATGACCTGCTCGCTGGTCACGTCGAGCGCCCCCATGGTGGCGTCGAGCGCGGCCAGGTCGGCGCTGAGCGCGGCGACGTCCTCCTCGGAGGTCGCCCTGACCTCCTGGAAGCTGGCCCGGCTGCGGGCGCGCCGCTGGCGCGTCTTGTCGATCAGGAAGCCCCCGATGACCGAGACGATCACCACCGCCAGGAGCACGAGCCCGGCGGTCCGCAGCACCCGCAACTGTTCCTGGCTGGGGGACGACCCCCCCTCGTCGGCAGCGAACGCGACGCCAGGCGCGAGCCAGCCACCGGCCAGGGCGAGCGCGGACGCCGCCAGCGGCCTGGGGCGCGGAGGGCGGGGCGGGCGCATGGTCGCTCCTGGTCGAAGGCGGTAGGCGGCGGCACCACCTGCCCGTATTCTGAGCCTTCCCACTTTGCCAGGAAATGGCCTCCCCGCACCCCTTGTTCCATCCGGGGCTACCGCTTCGCTGCTTGAGCCCCGGAACCCTGGTTCCATCCGGGGCTACCGCTACCGGCGGCGGTCGAGGTGCATGGGGCGCGCGTAGCGGTCGTAGCGGCGTTCCACGTGCATGCCGGCCCGCTCGTAGACACGGTTCGCGCCGGTGGTGTTGACCGCGTCCACGGCCAGGCCGACGCTCGGCCGCCCGCGCTGGTGGAAGACGCCGAAGGCGTGCCTGAGCAGCGCGAGCCCGAGGCCCCGGCGCCGCTCCGACCGGCGCACCGCGAGCTGGCGCACCCATCCCTCGACCTCGTAGTCGAAGCAGAGCGCGGTGCCCACCGGCTCGGAGCCGCGCACGGCCACGAACCACAGCGCCGGATCGAAGTCGTCCCGGTTCAGCATGAACTGCGCCCACTGCTGGTAGGAGCGTTGCGCCTGTCCCTCGATGTCGGCGAAGGCGTCCTGGACCAACTGGTATACCGCTTGGGCGTCACGGTCGGGCTCGAAGGAGCGCAGCGCCACGCCGTCCGGCCATTCCGGGGCGGGCGGCGGGGCGGCCAGCTCGATCCGCATGATCAGCTGGGAACGGTGGTAGTGGTAGCCCTCGCGCTCGAGCAGGTGGCGGAAGCCGGTGTCGTCGTGGTTGGTCCAGGCCTCCAGCAACGCCTCGTCCCGGCCGGCGGCGGCAAGCTGCGCGCCAGCCCGCTCCACCCGCCAGCGCATCAGCCAGGCCCCGATCCCGCGGCCGCGCCAGTCCGGGTCGACGTAGCCGTCGCTCTCCTCGCCCGCGTACACGACGGCGTAGCCCACCGGCCCGGCACCCTCGGCCTCCACCAGCACGGCGTCGGTGGCCAGGTCGAGGCCGGGGCGGTTCCATTCGGCCAGCAGGTCGTCGGCGGTGGTGTCGGCGCGGCCGACCTCGGCAAGGTCGTACCGGATCATCAGGCCGAGCACGGCGGAGAGGTCGTCGACGGTGACCGGCCGGGAGGCAAGGCCGGCGGGCAGCTGGGCGGGCACGTGGAGCTCCTCGGCGTGCGGCGGATCTGGGCGGGCGGCGGACTTGGATGTGCGGCGGACTCGGGCGTGCGGCGGATCTGGGCATGCGGTGGACTTGGACGTGGGGGCGGACTGGCCGCGCGGCGGATCTGAACGTGCGGGCAGGCCCCGTCCGACTCAGGACACCCCCGGAGGGGGACTCTGGCCGTTGCCGGCGCGAGCGGCAACCCGGTTTCCACAGAGGCCGGCCGGCACGGAGCGAGCCGACGCCGCTGGCGAGCGGCGGCCACGACGCCGTGCGGAGGCGCGGTGGCCGCGGTAGGGTCGCGCCATGGAGCGGCAGCCAGGCGTGGCCGCCGGCTCGCAGCCGCCGCGGGGGCTGCCGGCGGGCGCGGCATCCGACCTGGCCGAGGAGACCTTCCTGCTGGCCGGGCGCGAGGTCCGCATGCTCCGCCCCCGGGACGGCGATGCGCTGCTTGACGAGCTGCTCACCGAGGACGACCCGGACGAGGACCGGCTGCCGTTCTGGGCCGAGCTGTGGCCGAGCGGGACCGCGCTCGCCCGTGCGGTCGCCGCCAGCCCGCCGGCGGGTCTGCGCGTGCTCGAGCTCGGCTGCGGCCTCGGGCTGGTCAGCATCGCCGCCGCGGCGGCCGGGGCCAGCGTCCTGGCGGTCGACCGCTCGCCAGAGGCGATCGCGTTCACCACCGTGAACGCGGACCGCAACGGCGTGGAGCTGCGGGCCGAACCGTGCGCCTTCGACCAGCCGGCGCCCCTGCTCGCCGAGGCGCCATGGGACCTGGTCCTGGCCGCCGACGTCCTGTACGAGAAGGACAACCTCCCGGTACTGGCGCGGCTGCTGCCGCGGCTGGTCGGCACCACCGGCGAGGTCTGGCTGGCCGACCCGGAGCGGCGCCTGGCCGCCACCTTCCTGGCCGGCCTCGACGCCGCCGGATGGCACCGCGACCGCCTCCCGGCGGACCCGCCGGCAGTGGCCATCCACCGCCTGTGGCGGGGCGCCGGCGGGGCCTGAGCGAGTCGCGGCGCGGCCGGCAGCGCGGCGAGGCATCGACTCGGTTACGGGAAGCACTCGACCCGAGGGTGGTGGATGCGCGCCTTCGCAAGGTCGGGCAACCTGGAACGGGATGGGAGGTGGTGCACCCGATGGCCGACATGCGACTGCCCGAGCTGCTACGGCGGCGCTGGGTCTGGGGCGCCGGGCTCGGCGTGGTCGTCGTCGTGGTCGTGGTGGCGCTGGTGCTCGCCGGGGGGTCCGGCGCGCCGGTGACGCCGACGGGCGCGTCCTCCCCTCCCGCCGCGGACCGCGCCGTGCCGGCCACCTTCCCGCTCACCGGCGTGCCGGCCAGCGACCCGGCGCGTGCCAGCCGCCCGGCCCTGTCCATCAAGGTCGAGAACGTGGCGGCGGCGCGCCCGCAGGCCGGCCTGAACGACGCCGACCTGGTCACCGAGCAGCTGGTCGAGGGCGGCCTCACCCGCCTGCTGGTCACCTACCAGTCGAAGGACGCGGCACTGGTCGGCCCGGTGCGGTCGGTCCGGCCGGTCGACGCGCCACTCCTGCGGCAGCTCGGCGGCGGCCTGTTCGGCTTCTCCGGCGGTGCCTCCGGCGTCCTCGACGTGGTCCGCCGCACCTCGGACGCGACCTTCCTGTCGCCGGACCAGGCACGAGGCGCGTACCGCCGGGTCAGCGGCCGCCCCGCGCCACACGACCTGTTCACCTCGACGTCGGCGCTGTACGAGGCCGGGCGCTCGGCCGGCAAGGGCGCGCCGCCGGCGCTGTTCACCTACGGCGGCACCGCGCCGGCCACCGCCCGCCAGGTCAAGGTGGCGCGGCTGCGCTTCTCGCCGTCGAGCCGCGCCAGCTGGGAGTGGCGCCCGGGCGAGGGATTCGTCCGCTTCCAGGACGGCACCCTGGACCGGCTCGTCGACCGAAGCCCGGTCACCACCCAGAACGTCGTGGTCATGAGCGTCACCATCGGCCGCACCGCGTTCGTGGACGTCGCCGGCAACCCCACCCCGGACGTGGACGTGATCGGCGAGGGCACCGCCTGGGTGCTGCGCGACGGGAAGCTGGTCACCGGGAGGTGGCGCCGCCCGGCCGCGTCCAACCCCGTCCAGGTGCTCGGCACGGACGGCAAGCCGATCCCCCTCCACACCGGCAGCACCTGGATCGAGCTGGTGCCCTCGACCGAGCGTCCGTCGTTCGGCTGACCGTCCGCCAGCAACCCAGGCCGCGCGACCGTTGCATGGCGATGTACCTATTCGACCGTAACCCGAAAGGAGTAGACACCGTCCCGTACAATGCGGGCTCTGCTGACCGGATTCTCCGGTCCGCCCGGCCGCTTCGACGCGCCGGGCTGGGCCGCTCGCACGACGAACGGACACACCGACATGGGCCACGGGAGAGGCTTGACCCGCGAGGAGGCGGTGGCGCGGGCGCGCCTGCTCTCCGAGGTCCGGTACGGCGTCGAGGTCGACCTCTCCGGGCCCAGCTCCGAGCTGTTCGGCAGCGTCGCGACGGTGCGCTTCCGGTGTGCCGAGCCAGGCGCGTCCACCTTCCTGGACCTGGGCGCCCGCTCCGTGGAAGCGATCGAGCTCAACGGCCGCCAGCTGCCCGCCGGCGCCTTCGGCGACGGCCGCGTCCAGCTCGACAACCTCGCCGCGGAGAACCAGGTCCGGGTGGCGGCCACCTGCGCCTACGAGCACTCCGCCGTCGGGCTGCACCGCTTCGAGGACCCGGTCGACGGCAACGTCTACGTCTACAACCACTTCGAGCCGTACGGGGCGAGGGTCTTCGCCTGCTTCGACCAGCCGGACCTGAAAGCCGAGTTCGAGCTGGCGGTGCGTGCCCCGGCGGGCTGGCGGGTGCTCTCCAACGGCGCCCCTGCCGGCGCGGCCGAACCCCTTCCGGACGGGTCGGCTCGCTGGAGCTTCGAGCCCACCCGGCCGATCCCGACCTACATCATGGTGCTCGCCGCCGGCCCCTGGCACGGCGTCAGCCAGCGCCACGGCGACCTCGACCTCGGCCTGTGGTGCCGGCGCTCGCTCGCCCCGCACCTGGACGCGGACGAGTTCCTGGAGGTCACCAAGCAGGGCTTCGACTTCTTCCACCGGACCTTCGCCTACCCCTACCCGTTCGGCCGCAAGTACGACCAGGTGCTGGTACCCGAGATGGGCGGCGCCATGGAGCACGTCGGCTGCGTCACCTACAGCGAGGAGTTCGTCTTCCGCTCGCGGGTCACCGACGCCACCCGCGAGGTCCGCGCCAACGTCATCCTCCACGAGCTGGCCCACATGTGGTTCGGCAACCTGGTCACCATGCGCTGGTGGGACGACCTCTGGCTGAACGAGAGCTTCGCCTCCTTCATCTCGGTGTACGCGCAGGTCGCCGCGACCCGCTTCAAGGGCGGCTGGGTGACCTTCGCGCAGACCGAGAAGAACTGGGCCTACGAGCAGGATCAGCTCCCCTCCACCCACCCGATCGCCGCCGAGGTGCCAGACACCGACACCGTGCTGACCAACTTCGACGGCATCACCTACGCCAAGGGCGCCGCGGTCCTGCGCCAGCTGGTCGCCTGGGTGGGGGAGCACGCGTTCACCGAGGGCCTGCGCGCCTACTTCCGCCGCCACGAGTTCGGCAACACCGACCTCCGCGACTTCTTGGCGGCCCTGGAGGAGGCGTCAGGCCGCGACCTGCGGGCCTGGTCGCGGGCGTGGCTGGAGCGCGCCGGCGTGAACACCCTGGAGTCATCGCTCGACCTGGCCGGTTCCGGCCACGCCGCGCCGGTGCGGGCGTTCACCATCCGTCAGGAGGCGCCCGCCGAGCACCACGTGCTCCGCCCACACCGGGTCACCGTCGGGCTGTACGACCGCGACGGCGACGGCTTGTCCCTGCGCAAGCGCCTGGAGCTGGACGTGGTCGACGACGCGGTGCCAGTCCCGGAGCTGGCCGGCCTGCCGGCGCCAGACGTCGCCCTGCTGAACGACGCCGACCTGACCTACGCCAAGGTCCGGCTCGACCCGCGGTCCCAGGCGGCGCTGTCCGACGGCCTCGGCAGCCTGCGCGACCCGCTGGCCCGCACGGTCGGCTGGGGCATGTTCTGGGACATGGTGCGCGACGCCGAGCTGCCCACCCGCGACTACCTGCGGCTGGTGCTCAGGCACGCCCAGGACGAGCCGGAGGTGGGCGTCCTGCAGGACGTGCTCGCCAAGCTCTGCCACGCCATCGACCTGTACGGCGACCCCGGCGCCCGGATGGCCAGGCGGACGCGCCTGGCCGAGGTGGCCCTGGCCGCGCTCGACCGGGCGGCGCCAGGCGACGACCTGCAGCTCGCCTGGGCGCGGTCACTCATCGCCACGGCCACCGTCAGCGAGCATCTCGACCTGCTCCGCGGCCTGCTCGACGGCAGCGCGGCGGTCGAGGGCCTGGTGGTCGACACCGACCTGCGCTGGGCGATCGTGCGCAACCTGGCCGCCGCCGGCGCCGCCGACGAGCGCCTGATCACCGACGAGCAGCAGCGCGACCCCACCGAGGCCGGCCGGCGGCACGCGGTCAGGGCCCGCGCCGCCTGCCCGTCGGCCGCGGCCAAGGCCGCCGCCTGGGAGGCGGTCACCGGCCCGGTCACGCCCAGCCATCCGCTGCTCGACGCGTACGCCTCCGGCTTCCATCAGCCCGGCCAGGAAGCCCTGCTCGAACCGTACGCGGAACGGTTCTTCGACGTCCTCGGCGGCCTGCGCGAGCGCCGCGACCTCGAATCGGTCCTCGCCTTCACCGGCCGCATGTACCCCCGGCTGCTGGTCGGCGAGCCGGTGATCGCCATGACCGAGGCGTGGCTCGCCGCCAACCCCGATGCCGGCCCGGTCCGCCGCCGCCTGATCGAGCGGACCGACAGCGTCCGCCGCGCCCTCCGCGCCCGCGCCGCCGACCAGAACGGCTGAGATCAGCCCTCCAGGTCCAGCACCGCGACGGCAGGCTCGACCAGGCTGCCGAGGTAGACCTTGCCGGCATGCTCGCGCACGCCGGTGACCATGTGGAAGTCGTCGCCGGGGCCTTGAAGGTCGTGGACCACCCGCCCCTCCTGGTCGACGGCGAGGACCCAGAGCGTGCGCACCGGGCCGGGCTGGACACGCCGCGGCAGTGCCCACACCGCCCGGCGCAGCGCCGGATGCAGCGGGAGCAGGCGGTCGAGCAGCGGGTTGCGGGGGCTGCCGAGCGCCACCCAGATCAGCCCCGACGGACCGGCGGCGATGTTGTCAGGGAACCCGGGCAGGTTGTCCACCAGCAGGTCGCTCTGGCCGGCGCGCTCGCCGGTCAGCCACAGGCGGGTCAGCCGGTAGGCGCCGGTCTCGGCGACCACCACGAACGCCTCGTCCTCCCCGAGCGCGACGCCGTTGGCGAACTGCAGTCCTTCCAGCAGGACCGTGACGTCGCCGCCAGGGTCGCGGCGCAGCAGCCGGCCGGTGCCGGAATGCTCCAGCAGGTCGGCACGCCAGTGGTCGATCCCGAAGTGCCGCGACGAGTCGGTGAAGTAGACCGTCTGGTCCCGCCCGACCGCGGCGTTGTTGCAGAACCGCAGCGGTTCCGACGCCACCCGGTCCACCAGCGTCTCGATCGCTCCCCGCTCCGGGTCGACGGCGAGCAGGCCCCGGCGCGCGTCGCAGACGAGCAGCCGGCCATCGCCGAGCAGCTCGATGCCGAGCGGCCGCCCACCGGTGTCGGCGACCACCTCCGCCCGGCCGTCGGGATCGATCCGCAGCACCCGGCCGTCCTCGACGCCGGTGACGACCCGGCCGTCGCCGTCGACCACGACGTCCTCGGGGCCGGTGCCGCCCAGCTCGATCAGCCGCACCGGCGGCAGCGGGCGCGGCCCGCCGCGCTCCCGCGCTCTGGCGGGAGCGGGCGGCGGCTGCCACACCACGGGACGCAGCGGCGGACGGCGCATGACGCTACCCCGTGTCCGGATGGCCGTGGGGCGATGGCATCCTCAGAGGATGCCGCGGTCGGTGAAGGCCTTCCTGACAGCGCTGGCCGCGGCGGCGCCGTAGAGCTGCTGCGCGGCAGTGACCGTCCGGTTCGCCAGGTCGGGCATGGTGGTGCCCGGGAAGTCGAACGAGCCTTGCAGGATGATCGTGTCCGCCCTGACGTTGCCGAGCTGCTGGCGGATGTCCCACAGGGCGCGCGACCAGATCTGGCCGTCGTGGTGGACCTCGCCGCTGAGGTCGGTCGGGTAGTGCAGGTTGGTGTCGACGCGCCGCAGGCAGTGCGGGACGGTGCTGGTGTACGAGACGGAGTCCCAGTCGGCGACGCAGGGCACCGGCTCGAGCGCGGGCACGCCGAGGGCCTTGCGGACCACCTCGCCGACGGTCACCGCCCAGTAGTCGCCGAAGCCCTCGCTGATCGCGCCGGCCTGCTCGGAGCCGAAGACGAAGCCCTGCGCGAAGTGGATGGCGTGGCCGTACTCGTGGAGGATCACCTCGGCGTCCTCGGCGTCGTCGACGCCGCCCTTGCCGAAGCGCAGCTCGTTCTTGGGGTGGTCGGTGGCGAAGGAGTTGTCCTGGCCCCACTGGTTGATGCGGACCGCCTGGGGGCGGTTGTCGATCGCCCGCCGGTTCTCGCCGAAGCCGAGCGTGTGGATGTACTTCTGTGCCTCGGTGATCCAGTAGTAGGCCATCACCTGCTCGAACTCGTCCTGGTGGCGGGTGTAGCTGAAGGTGTTCGTCGGTGAGTAGGCGGGGTTCCCGGTCTCGCTCACGATGGTCGCGTAGTCGCCGTGCAGGAACCCGCTGCCGTCGAGGTTGGTGAGGGCGACCTCGTGGTAGGCGGCCGGCGGCACGGCCGCGTCGGCGTCCTTCTGGTCGGTCAGCGACTCGTTGCCGAGGGACTGGACCGGGTTCGGCACGAAGACCGAGCCGACCCCGGTGCTGGCACCCGAGCCTGGCTTGGCCGCCAGGGCGGCGCCGGTGGTCGACAGGACCGCGAGGGCGAGCAGGGCAAGGAACGACAGCAGCTTCCGCACGAGTCCAACCTCCTTGTCGGAACCCGGGGCCCCTGGCTCACCGTAACCGCCGCCAGCGAGCCACGTCCACACGAACCTTGCGGGCGGAAGGGGAGCTCGGTCGGCTACCCGTGGTCCGGCGGGTTGAGCTCGAGCGCGCAGGAGTTGATGCAGTAGCGCTTGCCGGTCGGCGCCGGGCCGTCGTCGAAGACGTGGCCAAGGTGGGAGCCGCACCGCCGGCAGGTCACCTCGGTGCGGACCATGCCGTAGCTGTGGTCGGGGTGCAGCTCGACCGCCTCGGTGACGGCCGGCGAGGTGAAGCTCGGCCAGCCCGTCCCAGAGTCGAACTTGGTGTCGGAGCCGAACAGCTCGGCGCCGCAGGCCGCGCAGTGGTAGGAACCGTCGGTCTTGCTGTGCACGTACCTGCCGGTGAAGGGCCGCTCGGTCCCCTTGTTCCTGAGCACGTCGTACTGCTCGGGAGTGAGCCGCGCACGCCACTCCTCGTCGGTCCTGGTCACCTCGGTCATGCCTGCCTCCGGGTCAGATGCTCACGTCGAACCCAGTCTACGGATGGCGCGCGGCAGCCCGGCTCAACCGCGCCCGAACAGCCGGCGGAAGAGCCGCCCGATCGCGGCCAGCAGGGCCCTGAGCCGCCCGACGATCACCGTGCCCACCAGCCCGCCCACCTTGAGCGGCTGCCCCGCGGGGGGCGCGCTGGCCCGGGTCGCCGGCGCCGCGGCCGCCGGCCGGGGCGCCGGCTCGGCCGGCGTGGTGGTCGCGGCCGTGGCGGCGTGGTCGGTCGCCGGTGCCGCGCCGTCACCGTCGGCCACCGTGCCGGCGGCCTCGGCGGCCGGCTCGGCGGGCGCCACGGAGGCGGCGGCAGGGGCCGACTCCAAGCTGTCCCGCAGGCAGTCGGCGAACTGGCCGAAGAGCTTGGCCGAGACGTCCTGGACCGCGCCGCGCCCGAAGGACGCGACCCGCCCGGTGAGGTGGAGGTCGGTCTCCACCGACATGCGGGTCCGGTCGTCGGAGACCGCTTCCAGGCGGGTGTCGACGGTGGCCCTGGCGGTGCCGCCGCCGCGCACGTCCCGGCCGCTGGCCTGCAGGCGGGCGCGGTGGTTCGCCTCGTCGACCTCTTCGAGCACCACCGTGCCCTTGTAGGACAGGTTGATCGGGCCGAGCTTGACCTTCACCGTGCCGGCGAAGGTGCGCTCGTCCAGCACCTCGGTGAGGGCCGCGCCAGGCATGCACGGCGCCACCCGTGGCACGTCGTTGACCAGCGCCCACACGCGGTCCAGTGGCGCTTCGACCTCGACCGTCTGCTCGATCCTCATCCCAGGATCACCTCCAGCGGCTCGTCCGGCTCTGCGGTCGCATCATCTACCAGGACGGCGGGTCCCGGCCCGGTGGCGGGCTGCTCCCCTCGCCGCCAGCAGCGCGCGGGCGCGCGCCAGGGCGCCCTCGTCGTCCACGTCGAGGTCGCTGCCGAGCCCGCCCACCTCGACCGGCACCACCCAGTCGGGGTGGCTGGCGAGCAGGCCGCGGGCGCCGGCGTCGCCGCTGAGCTCCCGCAGCTCGCCGAGGACGGCCCGGTCGAACAGCTTCGGGTGCCCCTGGCGGCCCTGGTAGGCGGCGCTCACCACCGGCCCGGCCCCGCCGCGCCAGGCGTCCACCAGGCGGGCGACCGCCGCCGCCCCGACCAGCGGCTGGTCGCCGAGGGCGACCACCACGGCGCCCCAGTCGCCGTTGGCGGTCGCGCCGCCTCCCGACCCCGCCGAGCCCCGGGCCGGTCGGGCTGCCGCCAGGGCCAGGGCGAGTACCTGGCCCATGCCGCGCTCCCATTCCGGCACCACCAGCGGCCGGGCCCGGTGCAGGTCGACGGCTGCCAGCACCTGGTCGGCGTAGGCGCCGAGGGCGACCACCAGGTCGTCGACCGGGGCGGCCGACATCGCCGCGAGGACGTGCTCCAGCAGCGGCCGCCCGTCCAGGTCGGCGAGCTGCTTGGCGCGACCCATCCGCGCCGCCCTGCCGGCGGCCAGCACCAGCCCGAGGACCCCGTCCCCGCCGCCGGAGGAGGTCATCCGTCCAGCTCGCCGCGCTCCTTGAGCGAGTGCACGGGCGCGCCCCGGTCGCGCAGCCGGCCGCCGGAGCGGCCACGGCGCGCCGCGATCACCTCGGCCAGGATCGACACGGCCGTCTCCTCCGGCGTCTGGGCGCCGATGTCCAGGCCGATCGGGCCGGAGATGCGGGCGATGTCCTCGTCGCCGAAGCCGGCGGCGCGGAGCCGCTCCAGGCGCTCGCCGTGGGCGCGGCGGCTGCCCATCGCCCCGATGTAGGCGACCGGGCTCTTCAGCAGGGCTTCCAGGGTGGGGTCGTCGAAGCGCGGCTCGTGGGTGAGCACCGCCGCGTAGGTGGCGTCGTCGGGGGGCTCGGCCGCCAGGTACTCCTGCGGCCAGGAGACCACCACCTCGTCGGCGTCGGGGATGCGCTCCAGGGTGGCGAACCGCTCCCTCGGGTCGACCACGGTGACGCGGAACCCGGCCTGGTGGGCGGCCCTGGCGAGGGCCGCGGCGAAGTCGACCGCGCCGATGATCAGCAGGCGCGGGCGCGGCGCGAACACGTCCACGAACAGCTGCCGGCCGGCCACCTCCCGCACGGCGGACTCCTCGTCGGCGAGCAGCTCGCGGGCGAGCCGCGCCGCCTGCTGGTCGACCGCGTCGTCGCCGAGGGTGCCCTCGGTCTCTGCCGGGGTGACCAGCAGCTTGGCCCCCAGCCCTTCCCCGGCGACCACGGTGACCAAGGCGCCGCGCCGGCCGGCGCGGACCAGGTCGCGGACCGCCTCGAAGCTGACCCGCTCGCCCACTAGACGAGCGGCTCCACGAACACGTCGATCACGCCGCCGCAGGCGAGGCCGACGTCCCACACCATCTCCTCGGTGATGCCGAAGGTGACCAGCTTGGGCGGGCCGCCGGCCAGGACCTTGCCGGCCTCCTCGAGCACCGCGCCCTCGACGCAGCCACCGGAGACGCTGCCGATCCAGCGGCCGTCGTCGCAGACCGCCATCTTCGCGCCTGGGGGACGCGGCGCGGAGCCCTGCACCCTGGTCACCGTGGCCAGCGCCACCTGGTGGCCTTCGTCCCGCCAAGCCTCGACGGTGTCGAGCACGTCGCGCATACTTCCCCCTCTTTTTTCCAATCCGGGATACCGCTTCGCTCCTTGAGCCCCGGACCCCTGCCGAGCCGGCCGCCTGCACCCCGGTATGCTCGACTGCCCAGCTTACGGCGTACGGGCGTAGCTGCCAATCGCTTGCAATCGCGAGAGAACGATCTATTGTGCGAGGGTCGACCAGTGGTGGCCAACGTTGGTGTGCCGGGGGCTCCGGCGGGGGTGAGGCTCGCCCCGAGCGGATCCTCCGACGCCGGAGGAGGAGGTGGCGGCCCTTGAGGCGCATCACCTGTGCGGTCAACGGCGTACAACGCGAGGCGGAGGTGGAGCCTCGTCAGCTGCTCGTCTACTTCTTGCGGGAGACACTCGGTCTCACCGGCACGAACGTGGGTTGCGACACGTCGTCCTGCGGTGCCTGCACCGTCATGGTCGACGGCAAGACGGTGAAGTCCTGCACCATGCTCGCGGTCCAGGCCGACGGCACCGAGATCACCACCATCGAGGGCCTCGCCTCCAACGGCGAGCTCCACCCCCTGCAGGAGGCCTTCCGCCAGCACCACGGCCTGCAGTGCGGCTACTGCACCCCCGGCATGATCATGGCCGGCCTCGGCCTGATCCAGGACGGCTCCGGCATGAGCGACGCGGAGGTCCGGCTCGGCCTGGAGGGCAACCTCTGCCGGTGCACCGGCTACCAGAACATCGTCACGGCGATCCAGGAGGCGGCGACCACGCTCCGCCAGCCCGCTGACGTGCAGGGAGGGTCCGAATGACCCAGGTAGCAGAGCCAGAGGCCGCCAAGCAGTTCGTCGGCGGCGGTGTGCTCCGCAAGGAGGACCCAGAGCTGCTCACCGGGCAGGGACGCTTCATCGACGACATCACCCTGCCGGGAATGCTGTGGATGTCGTTCGTGCGCACCCCGGTCGCCCACGCCAACCTGACCCGGGTCGACGTCTCGGCCGCCCTCGAGATGCCGGGCGTCGTCGCCGCCTTCTCCGGCCAGGACCTCGCCTCGGAGTGGGCGATCGGCATGCCGTGCGCCTGGCCGATCGCCGACCGGGTGCTGCCCGAGGAGCCCACCGCTGACCCCCGCATCCCCGACCACTGGCCGGTGGCCCAGGACAAGGTCCGCTACTCCGGCGAGATCGTGGCCGTGGTGGTGGCCGACAGCCGCGAGCACGCCGCCGACGCGATCGAGGCGGTCGAGGTCGACTACGAGGAACTGCCGGTGGTCACCAGCGCGGAGCAGGCGCTCGCCGATGGCGCCCAGGTGCTCCACGAGAGCCTCGGCACCAACAAGGTCTACACCTGGGGGTTCAAGAACGGGGACGTGGACCGGATCTTCGACGAGGCACCGGTGGTGGTGAAGCAGCGGTACTACCACCCGCGTCTGATCCCCAACGCGATCGAGCCCCGCGGCGTGGTGGTGTCGCCGGTCGCCTCCCAGGGCGAGTTCACCATTTACTCCGCCACCCAGATCCCGCACATCCTCAAGGTCCTGATGGCGCTGGTCACCGGGATCCACGAGGCCAAGATCCGGGTGATCGCGCCGGACGTCGGCGGCGGCTTCGGCTCCAAGCTGAACTTCTACGCCGAGGAGGCGATCGCGGTCGCGGTCGCCAAGCGGCTCGGCGTGCCGGTGAAGTGGATCGAGGAGCGCTCGGAGGGCTACCTCGCCACCATCCACGGCCGCGACGTCACCCAGGACATGGAGGTGGCCGCGACCGAGGAGGGCAAGCTGCTCGCCGCGCGCGTCAAGCTGCTGTGCGACTTCGGCGCCTACTCGCAGCTGGTCACCCCCGGCATCCCGATCCTCGGTGCGTGGCTGTACCACGGCCCCTACCACGCCGACGCGTACGGCTTCGAGTGCGTCGGCGCCTACACCAACAAGACGCCGACCGACGCCTACCGAGGCGCCGGCCGCCCGGAGGCGACCTACGCCGTCGAGCGGATCATGGACGCGCTGGCCCTGCGGGTCGGCAAGAGCGCCGCCGAGATCCGCGAGCTGAACCTCATCCCGCGGTTCACCGAGGCCAAGGAGATCGCCAGCGGCCTCTCGTTCGACTCGGGCGACTACCCGGCCAGCTTCGCCAAGGCCAAGGAGCTCGCCGGCTACGACGAGGTCCGCCGCGAGCAGGCCGAGCGCAACCCTCGGGTGGCTTCCGAGGGCAAGGGCAAGCTGCTCGGCGTGGGCATCTCGACCTACATCGAGATGTGCGGCCTGGCTCCTTCCCAGGTCCTCGCCGCCCTCAAGTACGGCGCCGGCGGCTGGGACGCCGCCACCATCCGCTGCCACCCGACCGGCAAGGTCACCGTCATCACCGGCACCTCGCCGCACGGGCAGGGGCACGTCACCACCTGGTCGCAGATCGCGGCCGACGCGCTCGGGGTCACCCCGGACGACGTCGAGGTGCTGCATGGCGACACCGCCATCTCGCCGACGGGCATGGACACCTACGGCAGCCGCAGCCTCTCGGTCGGCGGCACCGCCCTGTACAAGGCGGCCGAGAAGATCCGTGCCAAGGCCAAGCGGATCGCAGCGCACGAGCTGGAGGTCTCCGAGGACGACCTGGAGTGGCGCGAGGGCAAGTTCCAGGTCGCGGGCGCGCCCGACAAGGCCAAGTCCATCCCGGAGATCGCCTTCTCCGCCTGGACCGCCCACGCCCTGCCGGCCGACGAGGAGCCCGGCCTGTTCGCCACCGCGGTCTACGACCCGCCCAACTTCACCTTCCCGGCCGGCGCCCACATCGCCGTGGTCGAGGTCGACACGGAGACCGGCAGGACGGAGATCGTGAAGTACGTGGCCGTGGACGACTGCGGCACGATCATCAACCCGATCATCGTGGACGGGCAGGTGCAGGGCGGCGTCGCCCAGGGCATCGCGGAGGCCCTCTACGAGGAGGCCATCTACGACGACGACGGCGTGCTGGTGACCGGGAACATGTCCACCTACCGGGTCCCGTCAGCGGCCGAGCTGCCCAACTTCACCCTGGACCGGACGGTCACCCCCTCGTCGACCAACCCCATGGGGGTGAAGGGCATCGGCGAGGCCGGCACGATCGCGGCCCCGCCCGCCATCGTCAACGCCGTGGCCGACGCCGTGCGGGCGGTCGGGGTCGACTTCATCGACCTGCCGGTCAGCGCCGAGCGGGTGTGGCGGGCGATCCACAGCGCCCGTGGCGGCGGGGACGGCGAGCGCGCCGCCCCCGACACCGGCACCGGCGCGGCCAGCATGACCCCGCAGGCCAGCGCGTTCGGGGACGCGGACGAGCGGAGCGAGGGGGGTGCGCAATGATCCCGGCGCCGTTCGACTACGAGGTGGCGGAGTCGGCCGACCATGCGGTCGCCCTCCTCGGCCAGCACGGCGAGGACGCCAAGCTGCTGGCAGGGGGCCACTCGCTGCTGCCGCTGATGCGGCTCCGGCTGGCCGCGCCGTCGGTGCTGGTCGACGTCGGCAGGCTGCGCGACCTCAACTACGTGCGCGCCAACGGCGACACGGTCGCCATCGGCGCCCTCTCCACCCACGAGGAGGTGCACCGCAGCGAGGTGCTGCGCGAGCACTGCCCGATCCTGGCCCACACCGCCGGCGAGATCGGCGACCCGCAGGTCCGCCACCGCGGCACCATCGGCGGCTCGGTGGCCCACGCCGACCCGGCCTCGGACATCCCGACCGTCCTGGTGGCGCTCGATGCCGAACTGGTCGTGCACGGGCCGGCCGGTGACCACACGGTGGCGGCGCGGGACTTCTTCCGCGGCATCTTCGAGAGCGCCCTCGGCCCGCAGGACCTCCTGACCGAGATCCGCGTGCCGAAGATGGGAGCTGCCGGCTGGTCCTACCAGAAGTTCAACCCGCGGGCCCAGGACTGGGCCATCGTCGGGGTGGCGGCCCAGGTCCGCGACGGCCGCACCTCGGTCGCGCTGACCAACATGGGCGAGACCCCGGTCCGTGCCGGGGCGGTGGAGGAGGCGCTGGCCGGCGGTGCCGACGCCGCGGCAGCCTCCGAGCAGGCCCTGGAGGGGACCAGCCCACCCAATGACGCGCTGGCCAGCGCGGAATACCGCCGCCATCTCGCCCGGGTGCTGACCCGCCGGGCCATCGAGGAGGCGGCGTCGCGCTGACCGCCAGCGGCATGCCGGCCGGGGAGGGCGCCGGGCCGGGCGCCCTCCCCGTCGCCTCCGTCGAGGAGCTCGTCACGGCGCTGCGCGAGCATGCCTACCTGGCCGACCACGGCCTGGCCACGGCGATCTGGCTGGCGCTCGCCCTGGACAAGCCGCTGCTCCTCGAGGGCGAGGCCGGCGTCGGCAAGACCGAGGTCGCCAAGGTGCTCGCCGAGCTGCTCGGCCGCCGCCTGGTGCGGCTGCAGTGCTACGAGGGCATCGACGCCAGCCAGGCGCTGTACGAGTGGGACTACTCGCGCCAGCTGATCGCGGTGCGCGCGGCCCAGCTCGGCGAGCAGGGCGTCGGCGACCTGTTCGGCCCCGAGTTCCTGGTCGAACGGCCGCTCCTGGCCGCGGTGCGGGCCGGCGCGGACGCGGTGCTGCTGATCGACGAGCTGGACCGGGCCGACGACGAGTTCGAGGCGTTCCTGTTGGAGGTGCTGTCGGAGTTCGCGGTCACCATCCCGGAGATCGGCCGGGTGGACGCGGCCCACCCGCCGGCGGTGGTGATCACCTCGAACCGCACCCGCGAGCTGCACGACGCCCTCAAGCGCCGCTGCCTGTTCCACTGGATCGACCACCCCTCGGTCGAGCGCGAGGTGGAGATCATGCGGGTGCGGGCCCCCGAGGTGTCCGAGACGCTCGCCCGCCAGGTGGCGGCCGCGGTCGCCCGGCTGCGGGCGATGGACGTGGCCACGCGCCCCGGCGTGGCCGAGACGATCGACTGGTCCAAGGCCCTGTCCTTCCTCGGCGCCGTCCACCTGGAGCCGGAGACCGCCGCCGCCACCCTCGGCGCCCTGCTCAAAGACCACGACGACCTGCAGCTCGTCCGCGGCCGCCTCGACCAGGTACTCGAGGACCTGTGAGCGGCGACGGACCCGGCGCGGCTGGCACCAGGGCGCTGGAGCGGCTGGTCGGCTTCGGGCGGCAGCTGCGCGCCCGCGGCCTGCCCGTTGGTACGGGCAGGATCCTGGTCTTCTGCCGGGCGGCCGCGGCGCTGGCCGGTGGTGGCGGGCTCGACCGCGACAGCCTCTACTGGGCGGGGCGGGTCACCATGGTCGCCAGGCGCGAGCACCTGGCCGCCTACGACGAGGCGTTCCGCGCCTGGTTCCCCGACGCCAAGGACCAGATGCTCGCCACCGTCGGCGAGTGGGTGCCGAAGACCGAGCTCCCCCCGGAGATCGAGGTGGTGCTCGAGGAGGGCTTCCAGGAGGAGAGCTGGCGCCCGCCCTCCCCGGAGGAGGGCGGTGAGGAAGCCCTCGTCGGGGTGCTCGCCTCCAACGCCGAGGTGCTGCGCACCAAGTCGTTCACCGAGCTGACCGACGACGAGCTGCGCGCCGCCCACGCCGTCATCCGCTCCCTCGCCCTCGAACTCCCCACCAGACACGCCCGCCGCTGGCGGCCGTCGCCGTACGGGCGCCGCTTCGACCAGCGCCGCACCCTCCGCGCCTCGCTCCGCACCCAGGGCGAGCCCTTCAGGCGGGCATGGCGCGACCGCCGCCGCAAGCCACGCCCGCTCGTCCTGGTGCTGGACGTCTCCGGGTCGATGTCGACCTACTCCCGTGCGCTGATGCAGTTCGGCTACGCCGCCATCAGGGCCGGCCGGCAGGTCGAGGTGTTCTGCTTCGGCACCCGGCTGACCAGGGTCACCAGGGCGCTGCGGGTGGGCGAGCCCGACCGGGCCATGCGTGAGGTCGCCGCCAAGGTGTCCGACTGGGACGGCGGCACCCGCATCGGCGCCTCGCTGAAGGAGCTGCTCGACCGGTACGGCCAGCACGCCTTCCTGCGCGGGTCGGTGCTGGTGCTGTGCTCGGACGGGCTGGAGCGAGGCGACCCCGAGCTGCTCGGCGTGCAGATGGCCAGGCTCGGCCGCCTGGCCCACCGGCTGGTGTGGGTCAACCCCCTCAAGGGAAGCCCGCGCTACCAGCCCCTGGCCAGGGGCATGACCGCCGCCCTGCCCCACGTCGACCGCTTCCTGCCCGGGCACAACCTGGCCAGCCTGGAGGCCCTGTGCGAGAGCTTGGGGTAGGAGGAAGCTGCTGCGGCCGTGTGGTGGGCGGTGTACGGTGCCATGACGATGGACGGGCAGCCACGGGTAACCGCGCTCCTCACCGAGGAGCCGCTCTCCCTCGATGCCGCCTTCCGCGCGGTGCTGCAGCCTGGCTGTGGGGGTACCGCCCTGTTCGTCGGCACCACCCGCAGCCCCAACCAGGGCAGAGAGGTCGAAGAGCTGGAGTACGAGGCGTACCAGGAGCTGGCCGGACCGGCGCTGGAGCAGGTCGGCCGACAGGCCGCGGCCCGCCATGGGCTCGGCGCCGTCTACCTGGCCCACCGGGTCGGCGTGGTGCCGCAGGGTGAGCCGAGCGTGATCGTGGCCGCGTCCGCGCCGCACCGCGCCGAGGCGTTCGACGGCTGCCGCGAGCTGATCGACGAGCTGAAGCGGACCGCCCCGATCTGGAAGAAGGAGCGCTGGGTGGGTGGCGGCCGCTGGGTCAGCGTGCCCGAGCCTGACGCGGTGCGGGAGGTCTCCGGTGGAAGCTAGGGTGATGGTCGACAGCTTCGGCCGGGTCGTGCGTGACCTGCGGGTCTCCGTCACCGACCGCTGCAACTTCCGGTGCCTGTACTGCATGCCGGCCGACGGCCTGCCGTGGCTGCCGGCGCGCGACGTCCTCAGCCACGACGAGCTGGTCCGCGCCCTGCGGATCGCGGTGGAACTGGGGGTGCGGACCATCCGCATCACCGGCGGCGAGCCGACGCTCCGCCGCGACCTGGTCGACGTGGTCGCCGCGCTGTCCGGCCTCGGGGTCGAGCTCTCGCTGACCACCAACGGCTACCTGATGGACCGGCTGGCCGTCCCGCTCGCCGACGCCGGCCTCTCCCGGGTCAACATCAGTCTGGACTCGCTCCAGCGTGACCGCTTCCGCACCATCACCCGCCGCGACGGGCTCGACCGGGTCCTGACCGGCATCGACGCGACCCTCGCGGCGGGCCTCACGCCGGTGAAGATCAACGCGGTGATGGTGCGCGGCTTCAACGACGACGAGCTCGAGCCGATGGCCGCCTGGGCCCGTGACCTCGACGTCGAGCTGCGTCTCATCGAGTTCATGCCGCTCGACGCGCCCGGCGAGTGGCGCCGCGACCAGGTGGTGCCCGCCGGCGAGATCCTGGCCCGCCTGGACCAGGCGTTCGGGCTGGTGGCGCCGACCGGCCCGCGGGGATCGGCGCCGGCCGAGCGCTACCGCTACGCTGACGGTCGCGGCTCCGTCGGGGTGATCGCCTCGGTGACGCGGGCCTTCTGCGCCCAGTGCGACCGGATCCGGCTGACCGCCGACGGGCAGGTGCGCACCTGCCTGTTCGCGAACACCGAGTACGACCTGCGGCAGGCGCTGCGCGGCGGCGGGGGCGACGAGGCGGTGGCCGAGGTCTACCTGGACGCGGTCGCGCGCAAGCAGTGGGGCCACCGCATCAACGAGCCCGACTTCGTGCAGCCGGCCCGCGGCATGTCCCAGATTGGGGGCTAGCGCCACCGGGTATTTCACCTGGATGCTGCTAATATCCCCGCGGCGGAATTACCTGGACGATCGCCACTTCACGGCCCTGACGGCGCCGCCGAGGACCCCCAGGGCGACGTTCGCTTGGATTTTCCGATCTGGCGCCGTTTAATGACGCTGGAGCGTGCGGCGTTCTCACCTCGACGCGCTCGAGGTTGCCGGTCAGACCGCTCGAGATGGGCTCGGTGACCGAGAGGAGGGCTGCGTTGCTGCGCGAATGCGTTTTCTGCGAGATCGTCTCCGGTGAATTGGCGGCCGATTACGTCTACGAGGACGACCGCACCGTCGCCTTCATGGACATCAACCCGGCGACCTACGGCCACCTGCTGGTGGTCCCGCGCAATCACGTCAGCGACGTGATGTCGGCCGACCGCGAGGACTGGCTGGCCGTCGCCGACACGGCGCGCCGCATGGCCGGCTGGGTGACCGGCGCGTTCAAGGCCCACGGCGTCGACCTGCTGCAGTGCAACACCGACGGCACGGTCGGCCACCAGACGGTGTTCCACCTGCACCTGCACGTGCTCCCGCGCTACGAGCAGGACCAGCTCGGCGCCTGGTGGACGCCGGAGACCACCGACCCGTCCGAGGTCACCGAGGCCGCCCGTCAGGTGGTCGAGTACGGCCGCAGGGCGCCGCGCCGCTGACCGTCGAGCAACTCGGGCCCCTGACCGAGGGCTCCCGCTACGGCACCCGGAAGGTCCAGTACACGTCCGTCCGGTAGGGCATCGTCACGGTGGCGCCGCCGCGCAGCGCCGGGTGATGGTCGAGCAGGTCGTCCACCTGGGCGAGCACGCCAGCCTGCGCGTCCTCCTCGAGGCAGGCCACGAAGCTGACCGAGGCGATCCGGTCGCGCATCATCGCCCGGTCCCCTTCCTGGGCGTGGCGGAAGCTCCGCTCGTTCAACGGCTCGAACAGGGAGGTGGTGGCGAACCCGTCGCGCCACCGCCCGCTCAGGTAGCGCGGCGCGTCACCGCGGTACGGCTCGATGATCCGGGTCAGCTCGCCCACCCACGGCACCGACTCGTCGCGGACGTTCCAGATGAGCCCGAGGCCGCCGCCTGGACGCAGCACGCGGTGGATCTCGGCGAGCGCACGGGGGCCGTCGAACCAGTGGAAGCCCTGGCCCACCACCACCGATGAGGCGGTCCCGTCCGGCAGCGGCATGGCCTCG
>DATLQA010000143.1:0-29478 GCA_035535495.1 Actinomycetota bacterium
CCCTGAATGTCACTACCGAACATTAGATTCAGGGCAATACCGAGGGAAGGCCAGCACAGTGAAGGCATCGGAAGCGTCCTACCTTGCGGGATTCCTTGACGGAGATGGAAGCATCCACTTCCAGCTCGTCCGCCAGAAGGAGTATCGCTTCGGGTACTACATCCGAGCGAGCCTCTCGTTCTCGCAGCACACCTCCGCGCGATACGGCCTGGAGCAGCTTCAGGCCCTGATCGGCGGCGGCTACCTGCGGGATCGTGGCACCGGCATGAGTGACCTCGTCGTTACGAGCCGGCCCCTGCTGACGGACATCCTCCGTGCGGTGGAACCGTACGTGATCTTCAAGCGAGAGCACGTACGGCGGGCACTGTGGCTTCTGCCGCAGCTCGAGCCGCGACGCCTCAACGTCCAGGAATTCCTCCGGGTAGCACGTGAGGCCGATGCCTTCGCAACCCTAAACTATTCGAAAACGAAGCGGATCTCCGCCGTAGATGTCGAGCAGCATCTGCGTAGCATGGGTGTGCTGACCCCCGTAACGACTTCTCTGGCCATGCTCGACCAGAGAGATGGGTTCCCCGCCTTACGGCAATCTATGAACCCATAACACGCCGGCCCCTCGAAAGAGGGTGAAGGTATAGTCTATGCCCGCAGTAATGTGGGATTACCATGCGTGAGACAGTTCGGTCCCTATCCTCCGTGGGCGTAGGAGATTTGAGGAGAGCTGTCCCTAGTACGAGAGGACCGGGACGGACGAACCTCTGGTGTGCCAGTTGTCCTGCCAAGGGCACTGCTGGTTGGCTACGTTCGGAAGGGATAAGCGCTGAACGCATATAAGCGCGAAGCTCGCTCCAAGATGAGATCTCCCACAGGGTCGACCTGGTAAGGCCCCCAGCTAGACGACTGGGTTGATAGGCCGGAAGTGGAAGCGTAGTAATGCGTGGAGCTGACCGGTACTAATAGGCCGAGGACTTGGCAACTACTCTTTCTTGCACGCGCTCGCTGTGTAGTTCTGGAGGTTCCCGGCATGCCGGGACAACTCCATAGCGTTTCGGTGGCCATGGCGGAGGGGAGACACCCGGTCCCATCCCGAACCCGGAAGTTAAGCCCTCTTGCGCCGATGGTACTGCCTGGGAGGCCAGGTGTGAGAGTAGGTCGCCGCCGAGACTCTTTCGAAGCGCCGCCCGATCCGGGCGGCGCTTTCGCGTGCGCGCACATCGACGAGCTGCTGCGGGTCGAGACGGGCCGGGTCGGGAACGCGGTGCCGCGTGACGCCCACGACCGGCACCCGCCGGTTAGGCAGTCACAGGGCGCTGCCAGCGCGCCATCTGCTCCACGAGATGTTCCAGTCGGCCACGCCGAGCGTCCAGGAGTTGGGCTTCTTGGGCGAGCCGATCACGGTGACGACGTCGCCGGGGCGGACGAGCTTGAAGAACCACTGGGCGGCCTCGGTCGACATGTTGACGCAGCCGTGGGAGACGTTGGCGCGACCCTGGGATCCGACCGACCAGGGCGCGGCGTGGACGAACTCGCCGCTGTTGGAGATCCGCACCGACCAGGCCACGTGCTGGTAGTAGCCGTCGGGGGAGTCGCGGGGGATGCCGACGGTGGACGAGTCCATCAGCTTGTCCGCGTCCTTGGAGATCACGAAATGCACCCCGTTGGTGGTGGGGTACTTGTCCCGCCCGGTGCTGACCGGGACCGCCTTCACCACCCGGTCGTTCACCGTCACCTTCATCTTGTGGGTCCTGGCGTCCACGGTGCTGACCCGGCGGTCACCGATGGTGAACTGGACCGTCCGGTTGGCCACGCCCCAGGTGCCTGGCCCCGCCTTCACCCCCGCCAGGCCGACCTGGAGGGTGACCCGCTCGCCGGCGGGCCAGAACTTCTCCGGCCGGTAGTGGATCTCGCGATCGTTGAACCAGCGCCAGGCGCCCTCGACCCCACCGGACGTCTCGACCTTGAGCTTGCGTTCGACGGCGGCCCGGTCGGTGACGGCGTGGTTGAACCAGACCGCGATCGGCATCCCCACCCCGACGGTCTGGCCGTTGAGCGGCATGATGCTGGTCTTCAGGACGGTGCTCGGGGTGAGCGTGGTGAAGGAGCTCACCCGCTTGGTGGTGGCGCCGTCCGCGTCGGCGGCGGTCACGCTGACCCGGTACCTGGTGCCCGGCGCCAGCGCCCCGGTGCTGCGCCAGGTACGGCCGTCGGAGGTCGTCGCCCCCTCCAGCGCCTCGCCCGAGGCCGGGGACACCTTGACCTCGGTGATCCGGCCGTCGGCCGCGTCGACCCGGACGCGGGCGTCCAGCGGGACGCCATCGGCCCGGTCGGCCGGCTTGGTGGTGAGCCGCACCGGAGGGGCGTGCTTCTTCGCCGCCTCGCCTGCGCCGCCGCGCAACGCCGTCGAGAACCCGCCCTGCGTGGAGCGGGTCAGGACGACCGTGACGGCGACCAGGGCGACCGCGACCAGCACTGCCAGGCCGACCACCTGGGGGCGGCGCAGGTCCGGCCGGCGCAGCCGCGTCAGCCAGGACGGTGGTCGTAGGTCGCGCAGGGGCTTCATGACGGCAGGTACCTCGCGGCTATGAGACCGGGCGAGCCTGTGGTCCGTCGGATGGGGTTACCAGTGTGCCACGCCGATCCCAGGAGCGGAGCGGCGCACGGCCCCGGCGTGCCCCAGGTTCGGCGCGCCGACGAACGGCACGCGGTCCCATCCAACGCGGCTCCTCCATCTGGCGGGTGCATCCGAGTGCATCGGCGGCCTTGGGGTCCGGCATGAGGGCCAAGCCCCGACGGGCTCTTCGAGCAGCGTCGAACGTACCCGCCAGACGTCTCCGATCTGTCACCGGCCGGCCGCAACCCGGCTCCACTCATCGGTCCCGTCGGCGGCGACGGTTGGGGATCGCGATGTGCAGCCGGCGTGCGGTTTCGACAAGATAGGTGCGTGGAGCCAACCAGGAAGAGCGAGCATCCGCGCGGCCGACCCGAGCCCGGGCGGGCTCGGCGCGAGGGTGAGCGCCGCGGTCGCCCCGGTCCGGACGGGAGCGGTCAGGGACGCCCGTCGCGGCAACCGCGCCCAACGGATCGGGCCGCCGGTGGTTCGCCGCGCACGGCCAGTCCGGGCCGCGGGACGTCCCGCCGTGCGGAGGAGGAGGCGGCGCCGGGCCGGACCGGCCGGAGCCGCCCGTCCCAGCGGGCGGATGGGGCGGGACGCGCCGCGTCCGGGAGGCCGGGGCAGGGCGGCCGGCGAGGACGTGCGGGTGAGCAAGTGCCGGCTGAGGACCGGCCTGGTCGGGGGCGCCCGGCCCGGCGGGCCGACCGGGCCGGACGTGGCGCGGCGCGGCCGGCGGCCTCAGGCCGTGGCTCGTCACCAGGGACGAGCCAGCGGAGTCGGCCACGGCGTGCCGCGGATGAGGTGGCGGCTGGCCTGGACCCGGCCGAGGCGCTTCCGCCCGAGGTGCTGGGGGAGTTGCGGAACACGGTGCGGCCGAACGCGCTCGACGAGGCGGCTCGTGTCCTGGCCACGGCGGTGGTGGCGCTCTCCGAGGAGGACGTCGAGGAAGCCGTGCGGGCGGCGAGGGCGGCCAAGCGGGTCGCCCCCAGGTCGGCCGCCACCCGTGAGGTTCTCGGCGTCGCCCTGTATCAGATGGGCGACTACCGTGCCGCGCGCACCGAGCTGGCCGCGGCCCAGCGGCTCTCGGGCGGCGCCGAGCTGTCCGCCATGCTGGCGGACATCGAGCGCGCCCTCGGCCGACCCGAACGCGCGGTGGAGCTCTTCGACACCGCGGACCGGGCGCGGATGCAGCCCGACACCGCGGCCGAGCTGCTGGTCGTGGCCGCGTCCGCCTACGGCGACCTGGGCCAGCCCGCCGCGGGGGTAGCCCTGCTTCGCCGGCACGCCCGGTGGCCGGCGCAGCTGTCCGACCACCACCTCCGCCTGGCCTACGCCGAAGGCGCCCTCGCCGAGCAGGCGGGTGACCTCGCCGGCGCGCGCAAAGCCTTCACCCGCGTGGTCGAGGCCGATCCGTCGTTCTACGACGCCGCCGAGCGACTGGAACAGCTCCCGGCCGGGTAGGCCGCGCGGCCCGTCGCCCCGGCCGGCACCGCCGGTCGCGCCGCGGCCGGCGTGACCGGTGGGGCTGTCCTGCCTGCTGGCGCTACTCCTGGGAGGCCGCCTGCTGGCGGAGCTTGAGCCAGCGGGCCAGGCCGGCGGCGTTGGAGGCGTAGGTGTTCAGCAGCACGTAGCGGTCCGGGTCGCCCTCCTCATGACCTTCCTCCCGCTCGAACCGCTCGCGCAGAGCGGCCTCGATGTGGTCCAGCTCGGGGCCGTGCTCGCCGGCGGCGGCCTCGGCCGTCTCGCACCAGCGCAGCAGCTTGTCCTCGGCTTCGGCGAGCCGCTCGGCCGGCGGGGTGATCGGGCCGAAGTGGGTCAGCACCAGGTGGGCGGGGTCGAGCGCGGCCATGCGGCGCAGGCTGCCCACGGCCAGGTCGCGGTCGAAGTCTGGCGGCGGCGTGGCCGGCCGCAGCACGCCGGTCGACGGCAGCAGCACACCGACGCCGTCGCCGGCGAACAGGGCGCCGAGGTCGGGGTCGAACACGGCCATGTGATGCTTGGCGTGGCCGGGCGCATGGACCAGCCGCAGCCTGCGCCCGCTGCCGAGGTCGAGGTGCTCGCCATCCTCGGCGGCGCGGATGCGGTCAGCTTCGACCGGGGTGAGGCCGCCGTAGACGGTGTCCATGAGCTCGCCGTAGACCCTGGCCGAGCTGCTCAGGAGCCGCTCGGGCTGGTTCAGGTGCCTCGCGCCGGCCGGATGGACCACCACGGTGGCGTTGGGGAAGGTGCGCACCAGGTCGCCGACCCCGCCGGCGTGATCGAGGTGGATATGGGTGACCACGATCCAGGCGAGGTCCTCAGGTGACAGCCCAGCCCGGCGCACGCCGTCGGCGACGGCCGCTGCCACCTTGGACGGCCCGGTCTCGATCAGGGCGGGCCGTTCGCCGCGCACCAGATACCCCGCGGTGATCTCGGACACGCCCCCCATGTGGGTGTCGATGCCGGTCACGCCATCGGGCAGGGCGTCAAGCACGCTCACAGCCGGCCTCCTCATCTCGAGCTCCGCTCCGCGCCGGCAGTCTACCGGCGCCCGCTCGGCCGGCCTTGCCCACCTCCCCGGTACGGTCAGCGATCCGGGCCCGGGATCGCCGCGACCGGCGTGGCTAGGCGCTACCCATCGGCCGGGCGGGCGAAGGCGTCCGGGTACAAGGGGCGGAGGACCAGGCCGTCGCGGGGCTTGGGGTAGAAGAAGGTGGTCTTCTGGGGCAGCGTGCCGCCGTTGCGGGCGAGCGTGACCACCTGCGAGAACGGCGTTGCGCGGAGGACCACCAGGCTCGCGGCCGAGCCGCGCTCGACCTGGGCGGCTGCCTCGGCCAGGTCGTTCTGGTAGGCCACCTGGCCCTCGAAATCGGTCACGCCCAGACGCTTCGCCAGCACCGGGCCGTGCAACACCTCGACGTCGAGCGGCTGCCGGTCGATGCCGGCCTCCGACGCCAGGGCGGACTGGTCGGAGGCGACCAGCAGCCAGCTCTGCCCCGGGCCGACCAGGCCGAAGCCGGTCCGGTCGTCGGGCACGGCGCGCAGTGCGGCTTCCAGCTCGGCCGGCCGGCCCGCCGGCCGAGCTTCGAAGTCCCCGGCCAGGGCGTCGAGGACGGCCTGGGGCGGCAGCTGGAGCAACAGCCGGTGGATCGGCAGGATCGACGGCCCGTGCAGGTCGGCGTCGACCAGGAACATCAGCAGCTGGTCCCATGGTCCCGGGCCGGCCGCCCGCATCGACTCCCGGTAGGCCAGGGAGGTGCGGTAGCGGTGGTGGCCGTCGGCGATCACGACCCGGTGGGGGGCCAGCAGCCCGCACCAGGAGGCGATCCGCCGCCGGTCGGTGACCGGCCAGAGCCGGTGGCGCACGCCGGTCTCGTCGACCCAGTCGACCGCCGGTCGCGTGGTGGTGAGGTCGTCGAGCACGGCCGCGGCCTGGCCGGCGCCGGCGTACACGCCGAACACCGGGGACAGGTTGGTCCTGGTCGCCTCGAGCAGGTGCAGCCGGTCGTTGACGGGCCCGGCCATGGTGCGCTCGTGGGGCAGGATCCAGCCGCCGGTGTCGTCGAGGGCCACGCTGGCCAGCACGCCACGCTGCACCCGCCGGGTCCCGCGCAGCTCGTAGGCCTCCTCGTAGAGGTAGAGCGCCGGCTCCGGGTCGAGCACCAGGGCGCCCCGCGCCCGCCAGGCCTCCATCAGCTCGGCGACCGGGCGGTAGCGGTCGCGGCTCTCGCGGTCGGTGCGGGCGAGGATGAGCCGGACCATGTTGTAGGGGTTCTGCGCCTCGTAGGCGTCGCGTGCGGCCGGCGAGATGACGTCGTAGGGCGGGGCGGTGACGGCGCCGGGGTCGCCGACGACCGCCGGATCGAAGCGGAGACCCCGGAAGGGGGCGGCGGCTACCATGGGAGGGCCAGGGCGAGATCGGTGGTCATGGGTCTCGTTGTAGCAAGCTCGGCCTGCTCACCGCCAACCGGCTGGTGGCGGGCGGGACGGGCCGTGCACGGTTCCTGTTCGTGCGTCACCGGGGCCCCATGTCCCTTGGCGGGCGGCGGGGTGCCGGCGCTCTCGGTCAGGAGGTGTCGCCATGGAGTCCCACCCCTACGAGCTGTTCCGCCGGGGCACCGAGTTGCTCGCCGAGGACCACGCCCACCAGGCCGTCACCGTGCTGGAGCGGGCCCACCGCCTGCTGCCAGGCAAGGGATCGGTCTGCGAGGCGCTCGGCCGAGCCTACTACCAGAGCGGGCAGCCGGCGGCCGCCAGGGCGCAGTTCGCCGAGGTGCTGGAGATCGACCCGACCAACGACTACGCCCATTTCGGCCTCGCCCTCTGCCTGGCCCGGGTCGGCGAGCCCAAGCTCGCCGCCGGCCACCTCCGGCTCGCGCTGGCGATGCGGCCTGGTGTGGCCGCCTACGAGGAGGCGTTGGCCCGCCTCACCGCGGCGTCACCGCCCCCGGACGCCGGCGCCGCGGACCGCCGTGACTGACGCGTCCGCCGAGACGCCTGGCTCCGCGGCGCTCGCCGCGCGGTACCGGGCGGTCGTGCTGGACCTCGACGGCGTCGTGTACCTGGGGGAGCAGGTGATCCCCGGGGCGGCCGAGGCCTTGGCGGACGTGCGCGAGCTGGGCGTGGCGGTCGGCTTCGTGACCAACAACTCCTACCGGCGGCCGGAACAGGTCGCCGAGAAGCTGCTGGCTCTCGGCGTCAAGGCGGCGGCCGAGGAGGTGTTCACCTCCGCCCAGGCCACCGTCCGGCTGCTCGGGGGCGCCCTGGACGGTGCCAAGGTGCTGGTCATCGGCGGGGCGGGCCTCCGCACGGCGCTCGAGGCGGCGGGCGCGGGCCTGCTCGACCCCGCCGACTGGCGCGAGGCCGACCTGGTCGCGGTCGGCATCGACCCAGCGCTGACCTACGGCCAGCTGGCCGCCGCCTGCCTCGCCATCAGGGCGGGCGCCGCCTTCGTCGGCAGCAACCCGGATTCGACCATGCCGACCCCGGACGGGCAGGTCCCGGGCAACGGGTCGGTGCTGGCGCTGCTCGAGACCGCCACCGGCGTCCGGCCCCGGGTGGCCGGCAAGCCCGAACCGGCGCTGTTCGAGACCGCCGCCGCGGCGCTGGGGAGCGGGCCGCTGCTGATGGTCGGCGACCGCAGCGACACCGACCTGGAGGGCGCCGCGCGGCTGGGCTGGGACACCGCCCTGGTGCTCACCGGGGCGACCACGCCGGCCGGCCTGCTCGACCTGCCGGCGGCACCCGACCATCTGCTGACCGGCCTGAACGGGCTGCTCGACCAGCCAGGTGCCCCGGTGCGGCCCGCCGGCCGCGACGACGCCGATGCCGTCGCTTCCCTGTTCCACCAGGTCGGGCTGGCCGGCCGGCCGTCGCCGGAGCGGCTCCGCTCCACCCTGGTCGCGACCGGGGCCGGCGAGGTCGTCGGCGCGATCACCTGGACCAGGCAGGGCGAGCAGGCGCTGCTGCGCGCGCTGGCGGTGGCGCCGGCGTGGCGCGGGCGGCTGCTCGGCTCCCGCCTGGTGCTGCAGGCGGGCCTGCGCCTGCGGGCCGCCGGCGTGCGCCGGCTCGGCGTACGGGCGCCGGCGGGAGCGGACCGCTTCTTCGACCGCCTCGGATTCAGCGGCGCGACCGGTGGGGTACCGGGCCCGCCGCCCCCCGGCTCCGGCCCGACCATCGCGCTCGGACGCGAGCTGCGGACGCCGAGCGCGCCCGGTCAGCCGTAGCGGTCCCAGCGAGGAGACGGCGGCGGCCAGGACGGGGGTGGACGGCGGGCGGGCGTCAGCCCGCCGAGCACGATGATCAGCACCACCCCGGCAACGAACCCGGCCACGTGGGCGAAATAGGCCACGCTGGACCCCTCGGCCATGCCGGCGCCCAGGAAATAGAGGTACTGGAGCAGGAACCAGGAGCCGAGCACGATCCAGGCGGGGAACTGCGCCGGAATGAAGAACAGGAACGGGATCAGGCTGGTGACCCTCGCCCTCGGGTACAGGATCAGGTAGGCGCCGAGCACCCCGGCGATCGCGCCCGATGCTCCCACCAGCGTCTCGCCGCTGTTCGGCTGCGTCAGGGCGAACCCGTAGGTCGCCGCGTAGCCGCAGGCCAGATAGAACAGCAGGTACCGGACGCGTCCGAGGCGGTCTTCCACGTTGTTGCCGAAGACGAACAGGAACAGCATGTTGCCGAGCAGGTGCAGCCAGCCGCCGTGCAGGAACATGGCGGTGAGCACCGAGACGGCGGGGATCTTGTCGTAGTCCGGCCGCACCGCCAGGCACTGCGTCGGCCCGGCGGGCGCGCCGGCGGTCACCGGGAGCTGGTCGTTGGTGACCAGCTCACGCGGGATCGCGGCCCACTTGTGGAAGAAGGCGAGCTGGCTGCACTGCGCGGCCGCGTCGTCGGACCCGGTGAACGGCGCGAGGGCGACCGGTTCGAGCAGGAAGACCACGATGTTCACGACGATCAGCAGGTAGGTGACGACCGCGGTGCGACGCGTCGGGTTGTCGTCGTGGATCGGGATCAGGCTGATCATCGGCGGGCCGCTCCTCGCGATCCGGGCGCGCTACAGCAAGGTGCGCAGGCGCAGCAGGTCCATGATGCTGGCGTCGACCTTGACCCTGCCCGAGGTGAACGCGGACAGGAACGACTGGCGTCCCTCGATGAGGTCGACCAGGTCGTCGGAGCCGATGCGGAGGGTGATGTCGACCCGCCCGTCGGCCGGCGGCGCCTCGGTGGGGCGCGACACCTGACCGCCCTCGATCACCGAGTGCCAGGCGGTGTCCAGGTCGGTGACCTGGCAGCGCAGCACCTTGCGGTCGGGGATGGCTCCGCGGACGCTGTCGTGGTTCTCGCCCAGGCGCTTGAACAGGATCTCGAGCTGCTTCTGGACCTCGGCCTTGCTCGCCACATGGCCTCCTCGCATGCTTCCGCCGCCCGCGCCTGGTCAGGGGTGTGGGCGTTCTACCACAACGGCTGCGCCTCCGGCCCCGTTCCGTTGACCGGTTCGCGCTGCTGCTGCAACAATCCGCCAGCGTATCGATACCCGGAGGTGGCGTCGTGCCGAACGCCAGGGAGCAGTACCTGCAGGCGATGGCGAGCTTGACCGAGCTGACCCGGACCCAGGCCGAACGGCTCGGCGGCCAGCTCGCCAGGCAGGGGGAGCTGCAGTCCGCCCAGGTGAGCCGGTTCGCGGAGGATCTCGTGCGGCGCACCCAGAAGAACCGCGAGGCGATGAGCCGGGTGGTCCAGCGTGAGGTCAGGCGGCAGCTCGGCATCGTCGGGATCGCGACCAGGGACGAGGTGAACCGCTTGCACCAGCGGGTCCGCGCGCTGGAGCAGGCGCTCGAACGTGCCGAGTCGCGGAGCGCGCGCCCCCGGACCCGGTCCACGTCGCGAAGCCCCTCCGGCCGTGGCGGCGCGGCGGGCAAGGAGAAGGTCAGCCCGGCCAGCGCCGGGACCAAGGCGGCCACCCGGGCCTCGGGCGCGACCACCCGCTCCACCGCCAAGCGCTCCACCGCCACCCGCGCGTCCGGCACCAGCACCCGCTC
This sequence comes from Actinomycetota bacterium, assembly GCA_035535495.1. Lineage (GTDB taxonomy): Bacteria > Actinomycetota > CALGFH01 > CALGFH01 > CALGFH01 > DASUZB01. The sequence goes on from DATLQA010000143.1 coordinate 10,135, forward strand.
CTCCGCGTCCAGCGGCCGGACCACCCGCGGCAGCACCACCGACACCCCCTGAGCGGCCGCCGCCGGCGGCCTACCGGTCGCGGGCGCTGCCGCCGCTCTCCGTATACTCGACGGCGGAGGACCGTCCCCGGGGACCTCCCGGTTCTGTCTGCCCAGAGGAGGTAGTGGTGAGCGGCGCCCCGTCGAGCGACCAGCCCGCGTCCGCCGTCCCGGATTCCGAGGCGTTGAGTGAGCACGTCCGGGAGGTGCTGGCCGAGCTCGACGGCGAGGAGCTGGCCGCGCACCCGGAGGTGTTCGAAGGGCTCAGCACCGCCATCCTCGACGAGCTGCACAGCCTCGAGGAGCTGTAGGCCGCCGATGGCCGCCAGGGTCCGGCTGGATCGCGAGCTGGTGCGGCGCGGCCTGGCGCCGAGCCGGGAGGCCGCCACCCAGGCCGTCCTGGCGGGCCGGGTCCTGGTCGGCGGCGCGGTCGCCTCCAAGCCGTCCACGCTGGTGGCGCCGTCGGATGCGCTCGCCCTGAGCGGGCCGCCGCGGCCATGGGCGAGCCGGGGCGGCGAGAAGCTGGCTCCGGCGATCGACCGTCTCGGCGTCGCGGTGGCGGGACGGCGCTGCCTGGACGCCGGGGCGTCGACCGGCGGGTTCACCGACGTGCTGGTGGCGCTCGGCGCGGCCGAGGTGGTCGCCGTCGACGTCGGCTACGGCCTGCTCGACCTGCGGCTCCGCAACCACCCCAAGGTGCGGGTGCTCGACCGGACCAACGTGCGCACGCTCGGTCCCGGCCAGGCCGGCGGGACCTTCGACGTGCTCGCCGCCGACCTCTCGTTCATCTCCCTGAGCACGGTGATGCCCGCCCTTGCCGGGCTGGCCTCGCCGGGCGCCGACCTCGTGCTGCTGGTCAAGCCGCAGTTCGAGGCGGGCAGGGCCGCGGTCGGGCGCGGCGGGGTGGTCCGCGAGGCCGCGGCGCGGGCCGCGGCGGTCCGCTCGGTCGCCGCCGCCGCGGCCGAGCAGGGGCTCGGCGTGGCGGGGATCTGCCCGTCATCGCGCCCGGGCCCGGCCGGCAACCTCGAGCTGTTCCTGCACCTTCGCGCCGGCGCGGGCGTCCTGGACGAGGCCGAACTGGCCGCGGCGCTGGCCGAGGGCGCGGCCCTGCCCGGAGCGGCCCGGTGACCCCGGTGCTGAAGCGGGTGGGCGCGGTCGTCCACCCCGGCCGGCCGGCGGCGGTGGCGCTCGGCAAGGAGCTGGTGCGCTGGGCGGCCGACCACGGCGTCGAGCTCCGCACGCTGGAGCAGGAACGCGGCTGCCTCGGCAGCGAGGTGCCGTGCGTCGGGCCTGACCAGTTCCCGCTCGGGCTCGACCTGGTGGTGGTGCTCGGCGGGGACGGCACCCTGTTGCGCGCGGTCGGCCTCTCACTCCGCGCCCAGGTGCCGGTGCTCGGGGTCAACGTGGGCCGGCTCGGCTTCCTCACCGAGGTCGAACCGGACGGGCTCGCCGACGCCCTCGAGGCGGTGTGGGAGGGCCGCTACCGGGTGGAGCGCCGCTCCACCCTGCTGGTCCACAGCACCGTCGACGGCCGCCTCGTCGGCGAGGACCTGGCAGCCAACGACCTGGTCCTCGACAAGGGCGCCCGCGAGCGGCTGGTCAGCGTGGCCGTGTACGTGGACGGCCGCTTCCTGGCCCGCTACGCGGCCGACGGCCTGATCGTCGCCTCGCCCACCGGGTCCACCGCCTACAGCTTCTCGGCCGGCGGTCCGATCGTCTCCCCGCACCTGGACGCGGTCCTGCTCACCGCCGTCGCCCCGCACATGGTCTTCAACCGCTCGCTGGTGCTGCACCCAAGCGAGGGGCTCCGCCTGGAGGTGCTGCCTGACAGCCCGGTGGTGGAGAGCGTCGACGGCCGCGCCGTGCGCGAGCTGCCTCCCGGCGCGGTGATCGAGGTGCGCCGCAGCGACCTCGACGCGCTGCTGGTCCGCATCGGCGACGCCGACTTCTACGGGCTGGTGCGGAGCAAGTTCCGCCTTGCTGATGCGCCTGAGTCCGGCGGTGCCGGCCACGTAAGCTCGGTCGAACGATCCGGCGAAGCACCCGACGACTGACCCGCGGGCAGGGCGACGGCGGCTGCCAGGACGCCTTGCTCCTGGCGGTACCGACCGACCGGATCCCGGCGCAGGGCCCGATGGGAATCAATCACCCACCCCCTTGTGGACCGGCGCGGCGTTTGTGGTGGCCCGGACGGATAGAATCGCCGGGTGATGTTGGGCGAGCTGCACATCCGGGACCTCGGCGTGATCGACGACGCGCGGCTCGAGGTGACTCCTGGCCTGAATGTGCTTACGGGCGAGACCGGAGCGGGTAAGACCATGGTGGTCGACGCGCTCTCGTTGCTGCTCGGTGAGCGCGCCGACGCTGGCATCGTGCGCGTCGGCCGGCCTGCCGCCCTGGTCGAGGGCCGCGTCGCCGTGGAACCGCGCGGCCAGGCGGCCCAGGCGCTGGCGGCCGCCGGGGTCGACGACGAGGAGGGCGAGGTGGTGGTGGCGCGGCAGGTGATGGCGGGCGGCGGCAGCCGCGCCCAGTTGCAGGGACGGATGGCCACCGTCGGCGCGGTCGCCGAGGTGATGCGCGCCTTGGTGGAGGTCCACGGCCAGCACGAGTTCCAGCGCCTGCTCCGCCCGTCGGTCCAGCTCGACCTGCTCGACCGCTTCGCCGGTCCCGGCGTCCTCAGCCTGCGGGCCGATTTCGCCGGCGGCTGGCAGCGGCTGCGGGCGGTCGTCCGCGAGCTGGAAGAGCTCACCGCGCGCGCCCGCGACCGGGCCAGGGAGGCGGACCTGCTCCGCTACCAGCTCGACGAGATCGACGCCGCCGAGGTCCGGGTGGGGGAGCTGGACGAGCTGGCGGCCGAGACCGAGCGGCTCGCCAACGCCGAGGCCCTCCGCGACGCCGCCCTGACCGCCTGGCAGGTCCTCGCCGGCGAGGACGAGGCCGGCGCGGCCACCGCGCTCGGCGCCGCCGCCCGCGCGCTGGCCGGACCCGGCGGCCACGACGCCGCCCTCGGCGAACTCGGCGGGCGGTCGGAGGCACTGGCGGCCGAGGTCGGCGACCTCGCCTCGTCGCTGCGCGCCTATGCCGAGCGGGTACTGGTCGACCCGGAGCGGCTCGGCACGGTACAGGCGCGCATCGCCCTGCTACGCGACCTCGAGCGGAAGTACGGCGAGGACGAGGCGGCCGTGCTTGCGTTCGCCGAGCGCGGCCGCGCCCGGCTGGCCGAGCTGGAGGGCGGCGCGGTCCGTTCCGAGGAGCTGGAGGCCGAGCAGGCCGCGCTCCGCCGCCGCCTCGCCGAGCTCGGCGCCACCCTGTCGGCCGAGCGGCGGGCCGCCGCCGAGCGCCTGGCCGCGGCGCTCGGGACCGAGCTGGCCGACCTGGCCATGCCGCAGGCGCAGGTCGAGGTCGCGCTCGCGCAGGAGCCGGCCGCCGAGGACGACCCCACCGGGATCTCGGTCGACGGGCGCCGCCTCGCCGGCGCCGACCACGGGCTGGACCGGGTCGAGATCATGCTCTCGGCCAACCCGGGCGTCCTGCCGCGGCCGCTCGGCAGGGCCGCCTCCGGCGGCGAGCTGTCCCGGGTGATGCTCGCCTTCCGGGTCGTGCTCGCCGGCATCGACAAGACCCCGACCCTGGTGTTCGACGAGGTGGACGCGGGTGTCGGCGGCCGCACCGCCGCCGCGGTCGGCCGGCGGCTCGCCCAGCTCGCCAGCCACCACCAGGTCCTGGTCGTCACCCACCTGCCGCAGATCGCCGCGTTCGCCGACCGCCACTTCATGGTCGAGAAGCACGCCGGCGAGGCCGCCACCCACACCGACGTGCACGCGCTCGACGGGGCCGGCCGGGTGACCGAGCTGTCGCGCATGCTGGCCGGCATGGAGGGGTCGGGGCTGGCCCAGGCGCACGCCGAGGAGCTCCTGGCGGCGGCGTCGGCGGTGAAGGGCTCGGACTCGGACCGGCTGGCGCGGACCCGCGCCGGCGCCACCGAGGAGCCCGCATGAGGCTCATGCCGTCGCGCCGGACCCAGCCCGATGAGGCCGAGGTCGGCCTGGTCGGCGTGGTCCGCAAGGACCGCCGCACCAAGAACCTGGTCAAGCGCCTCCGCCCGGGCGACGTGGCCGTGATCGACCACGTCGACATCGACCGGGTGGCCGCGGAGACCCTGGTCGAGTGCCGGCCGGTGGCGGTGGTGAACGCCGCCACCAGCATCTCGGGCGACTATCCGCATGCCGGACCCATGGTGCTGGTGGAGGCCGGCATCCCGCTGCTCGACGCGGTCGGGGAGGACGTCTTCGACTTCCTCCGCGAAGGCGACCGGGTGCGCATCGACCCCGACGGGGTCGTCTTCCACGGAGAGCGGCGCGTCGCCGAGGGCGAGTGGCTCCACCCCGAGGACGTGCGCAAGCGCATCGACGCGGCCAAGGACAACCTGGCCGGGGCGCTCGAGGACTTCACCCTCAACACCCTCTCCTACATCCGCCGCGACCGCGACCTGCTGCTCGAGGGCTTGCAGGTGCCAGCGCTGGCGACCAACCTGCGCGACCGGCACGTGCTGGTGGTGGTCCGCGGCCATGACTACAAGAAAGACCTGAGCATCCTGCGGGGCTACATCAAGGAGTTCCGCCCGGTGCTGATCGGCGTGGACGGCGGCGCCGACGCGCTGCTGGAGGCGGGGCTCAAGCCCGACGTGATCCTCGGCGACATGGACTCGGTCACCAGCGAGGCGCTGACCTGCGGCGCCGAGGTGGTGGTGCACGCCTACCCCGACGGCAGGGCCCCCGGCAAGGAGCGGGTCGAGGCGCTCGGGATCACCCCCCACATCTTCCCTGGCGCCGGGACCAGTGAGGACATGGCGATGCTGCTCGCCTACGAGGCCGACTGCGACCTCATCGTGGCGGTCGGCAGCCACGCCAGCCTGGTCGAGTTCCTCGACAAGAAGCGCCCTGGCATGGCCTCGACCTTCCTGGTCCGCCTCAAGGTCGGTGCCAAGCTGGTGGACGCCAAAGGCGTCAACCGGCTCTACCGGCAGGGCGTGCGCCGGACCGACCTGCTCCTGCTGGTGGTGTCCGCCCTGGTCGCGATGCTCGCCATCTCGCTCGTCTCCGAGCCGGTACGGCTGGTCTGGCAGCAGACCTTCGAGCTGTTGAAGACCTTTATCTACCGGATTATCTCGTTCTTCTGACCCGAGGGGCCGCCGTCACCCCGCGGAGGTGCGTCCAGTGATCAACCTGCGCTACCACATCGTCTCGCTGGTCGCGGTCTTCCTTGCCCTGGCCATCGGGGTGGTGGTGGGCTCGACCGCCCTCAAGGAGGGCACGGTGTCGGTGCTGCGCGCCACCTCGAACGGCCTCATCAGGCAGAGCCAGGAGGAGCGTGCCCGCAACCAGGTCCTCCAAGGTGAGCTGGACGGTTATAAGCAGTTCAGCACCGCGATGCTGCCCAACCTGGTGGGTGGCAAGCTCAAGGGCCAGGCGGTCGTGCTGCTGGACACCGACCGGGTCGACGACAAGACCCGCAAGCCGGTCGAGGACGCCCTGAAGGCGGCCGGGGCCGACGTGGACGGGCGGGTCACCTTCGCGTCAAGCCGGCTGAGCCTGGCGGCCGAGGGGGATCGCACCGCCCTGGCGGCCCTGCTCGACACCGACCGGGAGGACCCTGAGGCGCTCCGCCAGGCCCTGGTCGCGCGGCTCGCGGAGCGACTGACCAGTCCGGCGCGGCTGCCGAAGAACGGCACCGCCCAGGCCAAGGACGTACTCACCGGTCTGGACCAGGCCAAGTTCCTGGCCGACCTGCGCCTCACCGACCGGTCCATGCAGGACGGCACCGTGCCGTTCCCGCGCGCGGGAACGATCTTCGTGGTCATCGGGCCGACCGACAACCCGACCCTGCTCGACCCCAAGCTGTTCCTGGTGCCGCTGACGCAGCGGCTCTCCGGCCATGCCAGCACGCCGGTGGTCGGGGTGGAGGCGGCGGCACCTGGCGCCCCCTCGTGGGTGGAGGTGCTCCGCGACGACCAGGACCTCACCGACCGGGTCTCCACGGTCGACGACGTCGACCGCGTCCCCGGCCAGTTCGCCCTGGTCGAGGCGGTGTCCAGGCACCTGGCCCACGAGCCGGCCGGGCAGTACGGGTTCAAGCGCGGTGCCACCGGGCTGCTGCCGGAGGACCTGGCCGCATGAGCCGGCGAGGATCCGGCGGGGACGGCGGCCGGCACCAGGTGGACGCGCTCGCGCTGGTGCCGGCGTTCAACGAGGCCGACCGGGTGGGCGCGACCGTGCGCGCCCTGCGCGCCCTTGAGGGTGTGGCCGAGGTGCTGGTGGTCAGCGACGGGTCGAGCGACGACACCGCGGCGGTGGCCATCGAGGCCGGCGCGCACTGCCTCGACCTACCGACCAACATCGGCAAGGGCGGGGCGCTCAACGCCGGCCTGGCCGCGCTCACCGGCCGGGTCGCCGAGGCGGTCACCCCCGAGCCGGTGGCGCTGCTGCTGGCCGACGCCGACCTCGGCGAGTCAGCCGGTGAGCTGCGGGCGCTGCTCGAACCGGTGCTCACCGACAAGGCCGACCTCGCCATCGCCGACCTGCCACCGCAGCCGGGGGCGAAGGGGTTCGGGGTGGCGATCGGCATGGCCCGCTGGGGCCTGCGCCGCATCGGCGGGCAGACCTTGGCCGAGCCGCTCTGCGGCCAGCGCGCGGTGCGCTGGTCGTCACTGTCCTCGCTGGTCCCGTTCGCAGCCGGGTTCGGGGTCGAGGTGGCCATGACCCTGGACGCGTGGGCGGCCGGCCTGCGCGTGGTCGAGGTCCCGCTCGAGCTGCGCCACCGGCCCACCGGGCGCGACTTCCGTGGCATCGTCCACCGCGGCCGCCAGGCCGGCTCGATCGCGCGCGAGCTGGCCCGCCACCGGGTCTGGCGGCCCGGGGCGGCCGGGCGTTCGGAAGCGCCGCCGGCCCCGCTGGAGACCAGGCCCCGTGAGGGAGGGGGAGCGTGAGCGTGCGCGCCCTGCCGGTCGCCGCCGCCGGCGTGCTGGTCGGCTGGGGGGTGGCGCGCTGGGCGGCGCCGCAGGTCCTGGCCGCGCTCTCCGGTTCCAGCCTGGCGCGGGTGAACTACCGCAGGCGGGTGCTGGTGGCCGGGCTCGGCCTGGTGCTCCCGCTCGGGCTGCTCGTCTGGGTGGCACCCCTGGCCGTGGCGGGCCGCTTCGACTGGCGCCGGGCCGTCCAGGCCGACGTGGCGGTCACCGGCCCGGCCGTGGCGGTGGTCGTGGCCGCGCTCGCCTTCGGCCTGCTGGGGCTGCTCGACGACCTGATCGAGGACGCCGGCGTGCGGGGCTTCCGCGGCCACCTGCGGGCGCTCGCGCGCGGCCGCCTCACCGGCGGCGGGGCCAAGCTCATCGGCGGCCTGCTGGCGGCGCTGGTGGCGGCGACGCTGGCGGTCGGCGGGGCCTGGTGGCAGGTGCTGCTCGGCGCGGTGGTGATCGCCTCGGCGGCCAACGTCGCCAACCTCTTCGACCTGCGGCCCGGCCGGGCGGCCAAGGTGTTCCTCCCCCTCTGGGTGGTGGGCTGCCTGCTCGACCCGACCGCCGGCGCCTGGTCGGCCGGGCTGGCCGGGGCGGCGCTGGCGAGCCTCCCCCTCGACCTGCGCGAGGAGGGGATGCTGGGCGACTGCGGGGCCAACGCGCTCGGCGCGGTGGTCGGCACCCTGCTCGCCACCGGGCCGGTCTGGCTGCTGGTCGCGGCCGCGGTCGTCCTGGTGGCGCTGCAGCTCGCCAGCGAGCGGGTCTCGTTCACCCGGGTGATCGAGGGCAACCGTTTCCTGCGGGCGGTCGACGACCTTGGCCGGCGCCGCGAACGCGAGGTCGGCTGACCCACCCGAACCGGTAGGAGGGACCGTCCACCGTCCGTCGGGGTTGGCGGAGCGGTCCGGCCGGCGTGGTAGTGTGGCGTCCCGAGGACCTGCAGCCGGCCGGGCGTGCAGGGCACGGAGCGCCCGGCCCCCTCCCTGGGTCCAAAGGGGGTTCACCGACCTTGGCGAAGCACATCTTCGTGACTGGCGGCGTCGCGTCATCGCTGGGAAAAGGTCTCACCGCGGCATCCCTCGGGCGCCTGCTCAAATCTCGCGGGCTCCGGGTCACCATGCAGAAGCTCGACCCGTACATCAATGTCGACCCCGGCACCATGAACCCGTTCCAGCACGGTGAGGTGTTCGTCACCGACGACGGCTGCGAGACCGACCTCGATCTGGGGCACTACGAGCGGTTCATCGACGAGAACCTCCACCGGGACTCCAACGTCACCACCGGCGCGATCTACCAGACGGTGATCGCCGCCGAGCGCCGCGGCGAGTTCCTCGGCGACACCGTCCAGGTCATCCCGCACATCACCAACGAGATCAAGGCGCGCATCCGACGCGTGGCCGAGGACGCCGACGTGGTCGTCACCGAGGTCGGCGGCACCGTCGGCGACATCGAGTCGCTGCCCTTCCTGGAGGCGATCCGCCAGCTCCGCCACGACGTCGGGCGCGACAACGTGTTCTTCTGCCACGTCTCCCTGGTGCCCTACATCGCGCCGTCGGGCGAGCAGAAGACCAAGCCCACCCAGCACTCCGTCCGCGAGCTGCGCTCGCTCGGCATCCAGCCCGACGCCATCGTCTGCCGCACCGACCGGCCCATCAGCGAGTCCCTCAAGCAGAAGATCTCGCTGCTCTCCGACGTCGACATGGAAGGCATCATCAGCGCCCCCGACGCGAACTCCATCTACGAGATCCCCCTGGTGCTCCACCGCGAGGGCTTGGACGGCTATCTGGTGCGCCACCTCCGGCTGGACCAGAGCGTCGGCGAGCCCGACCTGGCCGAGTGGGAGGCCCTGGTCGAGCGGATCCGCAACCCCCGCCGCAGCGTGCGCATCGCCCTGGTGGGCAAGTACATCAATCTTCCCGACGCCTACCTGTCGGTGACCCAGGCCTTGGCCCATGCCGGCTTTCACCATGGAGTGGACATTGAGGTGGTCTGGGTGGCCTCGGGCGATCTGGAGCGCAACGGCGTCGGCAGCGTGCTTGAGACGGTCGACGGCGTGCTGGTGCCCGGGGGCTTCGGGGTCCGCGGCGTCGAGGGCAAGGTCCAGGCGGTCCGCTTCGCGCGCGAACGCGGCATCCCCTTCCTCGGCATCTGCCTCGGGTTGCAGTGCGCCGTGGTCGAGATCGCCCGCCACCTGGCCGGCCTGGAGGGCGCCAACTCCAGCGAGTTCGACGAGAACACCCCCCACCCGGTGATCGACCTGCTGCCCGACCAGCACGGCGTGGCCGACATGGGCGGCACCATGCGGCTCGGCCTCGACCCGGCGCGGCTGCTCAAGGGCAGCCTCGCGGAGCGGGCCTACGGCGACGGGCTGGTGTTCGAGCGCCACCGCCACCGGTACGAGGTCAACAACCGCTACCGGCGCCGCCTCGAGGACGCCGGCCTGGTCATCTCGGGGACCTCGCCGGACGGCCGCCTGGTCGAGATCATCGAGCTCCGCGACCACCCCTGGTTCGTGGCCGGCCAGTTCCATCCCGAGTTCCGCTCCCGGCCGATCCGGCCGCACCCCCTGTTCCGCGACTTCGTCGGCGCGGCGACCGCCCTGGCCGACCGCCGCGACGCCGAGCGGCAGCCGACCGCCGCCAGGACCGCGGACGGTACCGCCGACGCGCCGGAGGCCGCCGCGGGCGGCGACGGTCAGGACGGCGCCGGGCAGCGCCACGGCGACCCCGACCCCGGCGCGCCGGCCGCATTCCCCGAACCCTCAGGTGGCGGCCACGGGACCAAGGTCGTCTCCGTGGTCGACGAGGCACAGCCCGCCGGGTCCAAGCCGGCGGACCTGGCCGGCGAGGCGGAGGACGGCTACCCGGTGCTGGTCGGGCGGGGCGAGTCGCCGGACGGCGAGCGCGACCGGCGGTGAGCGGCGGGGGAGCGCCCGACCTCCGCGTCACCGCGACCGAGCGTCCGTTCGTCGGCCAGCTCGTCCAGGTGCGGGTCGACCGCATCGTCGGCCCCGACGGGCGCGAGGGCCGGCGCGAGGTGGTCGAGCACCCGGGAGCGGTGGCCGCGCTCGTCATCGACCAGCAAGGGCGCATCCTCCTGGTGGACCAGTGGCGCCACGCGACCGGCGGGCGCGTGCTCGAGATCGCCGCCGGCAAGTACGACGTCCGGGGCGAGCAGGTGGAGCAGGCGCTCAGGCGTGAGCTGGCCGAGGAGCTGCGGGTGGAGGGCGGCCGGCTGACCTGGCTCGCAACCTTCTACACCACGCCTGGTTGGAGCGACGAGGTGGTCGACCTCTTCCTGGTGGAGGGGGTGCGGCCGCTGGACGGCACGGCGCCAGAGGGCGACTGGGAGGAGGCCGGCCTCGAGGTGGTCGTACTCGACTTCGACCAGGCGGTCGAGCGCGCCACGCACAGCTCACCTGGCGACGCCAAGACGCTGGTCGCGCTCGGCCTCTACGGCCTGCTCCGCGCCGGCCGCTGGACGCCCGACCCGGCCGGGGCGCCGGCGCCCGACGCCCCGGCCCGCAGGGCCGCCGCCCGTCCCAGCGCCGGCTAGGCACGCGGGGGCCGCGCCAGGACGTGGCCACGATGGCACTGGTGCCCGCCAGGTCTCGTAGACTGGACCCAAGGCCAACGAGGGCCTTTGGCAGGAGAGTGGCGGTGCGTGGACGCTTCGCCGGTCCGGGCGGCGCCACGGGAAAGGGGCGCTCACCATGGACGTCGGCATCCCCCGCGAGCTGAAGGACCACGAGTACCGCGTCGCGATCACCCCCGCCGGCGTGCGCGCGCTGGCCGACGGCGGGCATCGGGTGCTGATCGAGCGCGGAGCGGGGGACGGCAGCTCGATCCGGGACGCCGAGTTCGACCGCGCCGGCGCCACCGTCCTCGGCTCGGCCGACGAGGTCTGGGCCGAGGCCGACCTCATCCTGAAGGTGAAGGAGCCGATCGCCGAGGAGTTCCCGCGTCTGCGGGCCGACCAGGTGCTGTTCACCTACCTGCACCTGGCGGCCAGCCGGGAGCTGACCGAGGCGCTGTGCAAGTCGGGGATCACCGCGGTCGCCTACGAAACGGTGGAGCTGCCCGACCGGCGCCTGCCCCTGCTCGCGCCGATGAGCGAGGTCGCCGGGCGCATGGCCCCGCAGGTCGGCGCGCACCTGCTGGAACGCGAGTCCGGCGGTCGGGGCGTGCTGATGGGCGGCGTGAGCGGCGTCGCCCCGGCCCGGGTCCTGGTGCTCGGGGCGGGCATGGCGGGGCAGAACGCGGCCTGGATCGCCCAGGGCATGGAGGCCGAGGTCATCATGCTCGACACCAATATCGACAAACTGCGCTATGTGGACTCGATTCACAAAGGCCGCATCCTCACGTTGATGTCGAACCGTCAGACGGTCGAGGACCTGACCGTCACCGCCGACCTGGTGATCGGCTCGGTGCTGATCCCGGGGGCCAAGGCGCCGAAGCTGGTCTCCCGCCAGGTCATCGACGCGATGAAGCCCGGCGCCGTGCTGGTGGACATCTCCATCGACCAGGGCGGCTGCTTCGAGACCAGCCACGTCACCACCCACTCCGACCCGACCTACGTGGTCAGCGGCGTGGTGCACTACTGCGTCGGCAACATGCCGGGCGCGGTGCCCCACACCTCCACCTACGCCCTCACCAACGTCACCCTGCCGTACGCGCTGCAACTCGCCGACAGCGGCGTCGAGCAGGCCGTGCGCGACGACCCGCCGCTCGCCAAGGGGGTCAACGTCTGGCGCGGCGAGCTGGTGTACGAGCAGGTGGCCGAGGCCCACGACCTCGACTGGCGGCCACTCGACGCGACCATGGACGGCGCCGGCCGTCCCGGCTGACCACCGCGGTGGCCGGGCCCGTGCGAGGCCGCCACGCCGGCGGCGGCACCGGCCCGGACGACGCCCGCCCGGCCCGCTCCGACCGGGTCGACAGCGCCCCGCCGGGGACCGGCGCCGCCGGCGCCCGCCCGGCCGGCGGGGTCCACACCGCGCCGCCGAGCGAGCAGGCCGCCGCCGCGGTCCGCCGTTTCCTCGACTACCTGGCGGTGGAGCGCGGCCTGGCCAGCAACACGCTGGCCGCCTACCGCCGCGACCTGCGCCGCTACACCGGCTGGCTGGCCGCGGCGGGGATCGACGACCCGGCCGCCGCCGGCGAGGACGACGTGGTCGCGTTCCTCGGCGAGCTGCGGGCCGGCTCGACCCCCGCCGGCAGCCGCTACCGCGCCTCCAGCGTGGCCCGCAACCTCGCCGCGGTGCGCGGCTTCCACCGCTTCCTGGTCCGCGAGCGCCTGGCCGTCAGCGACCCGTCGCGCGACCTCGACAGCCCCAAGGTGCCTGCCTCGCTGCCCAAAGCGCTCAGCGTGGAGCAGGTCGAGGCGCTCCTGGGGGCGGTGGCCGGTGACGAGCCCCGCGCCCTGCGCGACCGTGCCCTGCTGGAGACGCTCTACGCCGCGGGCCTGCGGGTGAGCGAGGCGACCGCGCTCGACCTGGACGACGTCGACCTGGAAGACGGCCTGGTGCGCGCGTTCGGCAAGGGCTCGAAGGAGCGCCTGGTGCCGATCGGGCGAGCCGCCCGCGCCGCGCTCGGCGCCTGGCTGGTCCGCGGCCGTCCGAACCTGGCGGGCCCGCGCGCCGGGCCCGCGCTGTTCCTCAACGCCCAGGGCAGCCGCCTCACCAGGCAGGGATGCTGGAAGATCCTGCGCCACCACGCCCGCCGGGCCGGCCTCGACGGGGTGGTGTCGCCGCACGTGCTGCGCCACTCCTTCGCCACCCACCTGCTGGCGGGCGGCGCCGACGTCCGCAGCGTGCAGGAGCTCCTCGGACATGCCAGCCTGGCCACCACACAGGTCTACACCCTGGTCACGCCGGGCCGGCTGCGCGAGGTCTATCTCCGTGCCCACCCCCGCGCCCACGGAACGGGGCTTCCACCACCGGCCACTTCGGGTTCATGATCCTGTAGCCTCTATCGCGACGAGCGCGCACCAACTGGAGTACGGACGGAGTCAGGGAATCGCGGTCAGGTCGACGTCACGGTGATGCGCTGAGCTCGTCGGTTGCCGGGCGCTGCAGCTTCTCAGCCTGGCACGGACGCCCAGTACACAGCACGTAGCTGGCGTCCGCGCGGGCCCGGGCGTCCCGGACGGGCGAGGGAGGGGAGCTGGATGGACCAGCAGACGTCGCACCTGCTGCGTGAGCGGCTCGAGGAGGAGCAGGGCGAGCTGCGCAAGCAGCTCGACGACCTGGGTGCGCACCGTGACGCTGAAGGGATCAGGGACCCCGAACTGGACGAGGGGTTCGCCGATGCCGGCCAGGCGGCCGCCGAGCGGTCCAGCCTGCTAACCCTCGTCCACAGCTTGAGGGATACGCTGCGGGACGTCGACCACGCCCTCGACCGCATGGAGGCGGGCACCTACGGGACCTGCGAGCGCTGCCGCGAACCGATCGCCGACGAGCGCCTGGAGGCCCTGCCAGCGGCCCGCCTGTGCATCGGCTGCAAGCAGCGGGCACGGACCCGCGCGTGAGCAGGCCCGAGAAGGTCGCGGTGATCGTCTGCGACTCGCTCGGCGTCGGCGCGGCGCCCGACGCGGGGGACTACGGCGACCTGGGGTCGGACACCCTGGGCCACACCGCCGCCGCCCTCGGCGGCCTGTCACTGCCGACGCTGGGAGCATGGGGCCTCGGGCGACTCACCGACGTGGCCGGGGTGCCGCCGGTCGACCCTGGCGCCGCCGTGGTGGCCCGCATGGCCGAGCGCTCCGCCGGCAAGGACACCACCACCGGCCACTGGGAGATGATGGGGGTGGTGCTGGACAAGCCCTTCCCCACCTATCCGGACGGCTTCCCGCCCGAGGTGATCGACGCCTTCGCCGCGGCGGTTGGTCGCCAGGTGCTCGGCAACCGGCCGGCGTCGGGCACGGAGATCATCAAGGAGCTGGGCGCCGAGCACCTGGCGACTGGCAACCCGATCGTCTATACCTCGGCCGACTCGGTGTTCCAGATCGCCACCCACAAGCGCGTGGTCCCCCTGGAACAGCTCTACGCCTGGTGCGAGACCGCCCGCGAGCTGCTCACCGGCGAGCATGCCGTCGGCCGCGTGATCGCGCGGCCGTTCGACGGGGAGCCGGGGTCGTTCGTGCGCACCAAGGAGCGGCGCGACTACGCCTTGCCGCCGCCAGGCCGGACCGTGCTGGAGGCGGTGCAGAAGGGCGGCGTGCGCACCCTCGGGGTGGGCAAGATCGAGGACATCTTCTCCCGGCAGGGTCTGGACGGCTCCGACCACACCGGCGACAACGCCACCTCGCTGGACGCCACCGTCCGCTTCCTGCGCGAGGCGAGCGGCCCCACCATGATCTTCACCAACCTGGTGGACTTCGACATGGTCTACGGCCACCGCCGGGACGTGGAGGGCTACGGCCGCTGCCTCGAGGAGTTGGACCGCCGGCTGCCGGAGGTGGTGGGGGAGCTGGGCGAGTCGGACTGGCTGTTCCTCACCGCCGACCACGGCTGCGACCCGACCGCTCCTGGCACCGACCACACCCGCGAGCACACCCCGATGGTGGCGTTCAGCCCCGGCGGGACCGCCGGTGTGCGCCTGCCCGACCGCGACACCTTCGCCGACCTGGGCGCGACCGTCGCCGACCTCTTCGGCATCGAGCGGGCCGGCCCCGGCCGCTCCTTCGCCGCCGACCTCGTCTGACGCCCAGCCCCTCCGCGTCCCCCGTCCGTCCCTCCGCCCTGACGGGTGCCTGCTGGCGGCGCGCCCGGCAAGCAGGCGCCGCCAGGTGACGGTCGCTGCCTCGCTGGCGTCCAGCTGACGGCGGCGCCTGCTCCCAGCCGGGCGCGCTGACCCGGCGCCGCCGTCCACCGGTGGGGCGACGGCGGCGCCTCCCCGGTCCCGGATGTGCCCCTCCGAGAGCGGGGGGGGGTCGAATCGGGCGTGGCGCCGCAGAAGCCCGAAACCGCAACCCTCTGTCCGTGTCGAGGGTTTATCCCAAATTCATCAAAGGTGGAATATCGGGCGGCCCACGCCCCCGGGGTTCCAAGGGGAGCGCTGCTGACCGGCGACGGTCGCTGTGCGTGGTGGGAACACGCTCCGTGGTCAACCACTGAGCGTGAGATGTCACTGAGAGTGGTGAGAGGGCAGCATGACTGCGACCACGTTGCGTGGTAATGGGAAGCGGCGGGGGACGTTCCCACGCTCCGGCCGACCCCGCAACGGGATCGGCCCGGCGAACCGGACCAGCCCTGCGGAGCCGGCATCATCGGGCACGGGCCAGCCCGCGGTGCAGCCGCCCACTGCTTCCTGGCGGTCTGGAATCGGGGAACGCGAGCCCCGGACCGATCGGGACGAGGGCCGGGCCGTGGCGGCCGGCCAGCTCGTGGCGCCGGGCGCGAATCCGCATGAATGAGCACCCTCGCCGGGCCGTCGATCCGATAGTATCCGGGTCTCCTGATCCACCAGGCGACGGGTCGATCGATCGCCAAGGACCCAAACGGTCAACAAGACAAGCGGATTCGAAGCCACGAAGCTTTATCGATATATATCTGAGTCGACGTAGATCGAAGGTGATAGAGCAGTTTGCCGATGCAGTGACGTGGCCACTGCGCGACTCAGCGACACGGCGATCTGGCGACCCAGTGATGTGGCGACAAGTCCACATGACGATGTAGCGACGTAGTGACCACGACACCTGGTCACGCTGGTACCGATGAGGTGGAGGTGTCCCTGGTGGGGAAGGTCATCGCCCTGGCCAACCAGAAGGGCTGGGTCGGCAAGACGACCACCGCGATCAACCTCGGCGCCGCGCTGGCCGAGCAGGACCTTCGGGTACTGCTCGTCGACATGGATCCGCAGGGAGCGCTCTCGGTCGGGTTGGGGCTGAACCCCCTCGCCATCCACCGCACCGTCTACAACCTCCTGATGGAGTCGAACACCGACCCGGCCGCCGCCGTCATCGCCACCAAGATCGACCGGGTCTCGCTGCTGCCCTCCAACATCGACCTGGCCGCCGCCGAGGTCCTCCTGGTCGGCGAGGTGGCCCGCGAGCAGGCGCTCGCGCGAGTCCTCAAGCCGCTGCGGCAGCACTACGACTGGGTGCTGGTCGACTGCCCGCCCAGCCTCGGCCTGCTCACCGTCAACGCGCTCACCGCCGCCGACGCCGTGCTGATCCCGCTGGAATGCGAGTACTTCGCCCTGCGCGGCATGGCGTTGCTGATGAACACGATCGAGAAGATCCGCGAGCGTCTCAACCCGGACCTGGAGATCCTGGGTATCCTCGCCACCATGTACGACCCCCGCACGGTGCACGGCCGGGAGGTGCTCGGCCGCGTCGAGGACGCCTTCGGCGACCGCGTGTTCAGCACCGTGGTCGCCAAGACCATCCGCTTCGCCGAGGCGCCGGTGGCGGGGGAGAGCATCCTCACCTATGCCGACTCGTCGACCGGGGCCGCCGCATACCGCGAGCTGGCCAAGGAGGTGGTGGCGTCATGAAGGGCCGGGCCAGCCTGCCAGGAGCCGACGAGCTGTTCCGCGTCACCTCGATCGACAAGGGCCCTGGCGGGCGGAGCGGCAGCGGTTCGAGCCGCGGCGGCAAGCGGGCCGCCGCCGAGCCCGAGGCGACCGAGGAGCCCGCCGAGCGGACCCCGAGCGGCCGGCAGCGTCACGAGGAGAAGGTCACCTTCTACTGCACCGCCGAGGAGCTGATGGACCTCGAGCACGCCCGCCTGCAGCTGCGCCGCAAGTTCGGCATCGGCGTGGACAGGGGGCGCATCGTGCGCGAGGCCCTCGCCCAGGTCCTCGACGAGCTCGAGCAGGCCGGCGCCGACTCCAGCCTGGTGAAGCGGCTCGCCAGATGAGCGTGGTCGACCTCGTCGCGCGCAAGCGCGACGGGGGCGAGGTGCCGCCCGACGAGCTGCGCCGGCTGGTGCTCGGCTACGCCGGCGGCGAGGTGCCCGACTACCAGATGGCCGCCTTCCTCATGGCCGGCTACCTGCGCGGGTTCACGCAGCGCGAAACCGAGGCGCTGACCGACGCCATGCTCGCCTCTGGCGACCGGCTCGACCTCTCCCGCCTCAGCGGGCCGACCGTGGACAAGCACTACACCGGCGGGGTCGCCGACGGCACCACGCTGGTGGTCGGGCCGCTCGCCGCCGCCATGGGCATGCAGGTGCTGAAGCTGTCCGGACGGGGGCTCGGCCACACCGGCGGCACGCTCGACAAGCTGGAGTCGATCCCCGGGATGCGGGTGGAGCTGTCACCCGACGAGCTGCTCGACCAGGTCGAGCGGATCGGCCTGGCGGTCGCCGCCCAGAGCGCCACCCTGGTCCCGGCCGACAAGGCGATGTACGCCCTGCGGGACGTGACGGCGACCGTCGCCAGCACGGCGCTGATCGCGTCCAGCGTGATGAGCAAGAAGCTGGCGGGCGGGGCTAGCTGCATCCTGCTCGACGTCAAGACCGGCTCGGGCGCCTTCATGAAGGAGGCCTCGGCGGCGGCCGAGCTCGCCCGGACCTGCGTCCGGCTCGGACAGGCGGCCGGGAGGCGCACCGCCGCGCTGGTCACCGACATGGACCAGCCGCTCGGCGACCTGGTCGGCAACGCGGTCGAGGTGCAGGAGGCGGTGGAGGTGCTCCGGGGGGAGCGCCACGGCCGCCTGCGCGACCTCTGCCTGATCCTCACCGGCCACCTGGCCGCTCTGGCCGGGATCGCATCCGACCCGGGCGAGGGTCAGCGCCAGGCCGCCGAGACGCTCGACGGCGGCGCCGGCCTCGAGAAGCTGCATGCGTTCGTGGAAGCCCAGGGCGGCGACCCCGCGGTGCTCGACGACCTGACGCGGCTCCCACAGGCTCCAGTCAAGGTCGAGGTGGTGGCGCCGGAGGCCGGCTGGCTGGCGGAGGTCGACGCGGAGGCGGTCGGGCGGGCCGCCGCCGGCCTCGGGGCCGGCCGGCAGCGCAAGGAGGACCGCGTCGACCCGGCGGTCGCGGTCGAGCTCACCGTCAAGCTGGGCGACCAGGTCGCGGCCGGCGATCGCATCGGCCGGATCATGGCCCGCGACCAGGCCGCCGCCGAGGCCGCCGCTCGCGAGCTGACCGCCGCCCTGCGCTTCAGCGACCAGCCGAGCCAGCCGCCTCCCCTGGTCCACGAGGTGGTCGCGCCGACCGCCTGACCACCCGTGCCATCGATACAGCAATAGATCGATAAGGCGCCGTGTCGCTATTCGTGCCGATCGGCTGGTCGGAGGTGGCCTCGTGGTAGGTTCAGGCGGCGATCGGCCGGCGGCTGCGCCGCCGTCGCATGACGACGGGTGCGCTGCCGGGAGGATGCGTCGTGGGTTCACCCCTGTTCCTGCTGCGGGACGATCCGCAGTTCTTCATCGCCTTCGTGGTGGCGGTGGTGATCGGCATCACCGTCCACGAGTTCAGCCACGCCGCCGCGGCGACGGCGCAGGGGGACCTCACCGCCAAGTCGCAGGGCCGTCTCACCCTCAACCCGGCCTCCCACCTGGATCCGCTCGGGACCATCTTCCTGGTCGTCGGCGGGTTCGGTTGGGGTAGGCCGACGCCGTTCAACCCGCTGCGGATGCGCAGCCGCCGTGCCGGAGCCGCCCTGGTCGGGCTCGCCGGGCCGATCTCCAACGTGGTGGTCGCCATCCTGGCCGCGATCGCCCTCCGCATCACCTACCCGACCTCCGGGGAGCAGGGCGGTCCCGGCTTCACGTCCAAGCTGCTCTTCGCCCTGGTGCAGCTGAACGTCGTCCTGGCGGTGTTCAACCTGCTGCCGATCCCGCCGCTCGACGGCTCGCGGCTGCTCTCGATCTTCCTGCCCCCGTCGCGCCAGAACATCATCTACTTCCTCGACCGCTTCGGAATCTTCCTGCTGCTCGGGCTGCTGCTGCTCGCCCCGAACCTCTTCCGCAGGCTGTTCGAGAGCATGACCGTCTTCATCCTCCGCCTGGTCGGGTTCTGATCGACTGCCCCGCAGGCAGGGCGGCTGGGAAGGCTTGGCGGCGGGGTGGCTCGTTGTGCCGTGGGCGGTGGCGGCGGCGGTCGTGGCGGGCGGCTGAGGACCGTGGTGCCGGCCTCCTGGTGGGGAGGAACGACGACTGCCCCGCAGGGAGGGCGGCTGGGAAGGCTTGGCGGCGCTTGGCGCCGTTACCAGAGGAGTGAGCCGTCGCTATGCCCGTACGAGTCGCGCCGCCTGCGGGGCAGTCGTAGGATTTCCGGCGAGGGTGCAGTCTCGCCGCCTGCGCCCCGAGCCCCACGGCGGCCGAACCCCGCCGCCCCCGGGGGT
>DATLQA010000144.1:0-7519 GCA_035535495.1 Actinomycetota bacterium
GACCTCCCCCCGTAGCGCCGATGCCGCCTCGTCGGGCGAGCGCGCCTGTCGGTGGTGGCGCAGCTGGATCATCGCGTGGTAGGCGTCGGCCGCGCCGAGGATCCTCCCGGCCGGGGTGACGGCGTCACCTGAGAGTCGGCGGGGATAGCCGGACCCGTCCAGCCGCTCGTGGTGCTGCACCGCGACCGCTCCGAGCGCCGCCAGCGCGGGAGAGAACGCGAGCATGCGCTCGGTCAGGTAGGGGTGCAGGCGGACCCGTTCGGTCTCCGCCTGGGTCAGCTCCCCGCGCTTGTCCCAGATCGCGTTGGTGACGCCCAGGCGGCCGAGGTCGTGGAGGAAAGCGCTGCCCGGATTGGCTGCTTCTGGCTAGCTCTGAGACCAGGCGTTGACCGGAATCGGCAGGTGGAAGATGCTTGCCGCCGATCAGCGAATCGAGTGGGGATGGCGGATGGCTTGGCAGCTGCAGGGCCGGTACTTCGAGAACTGCTCCTGTGACATGGTGTGCCCTTGCACCACCTCGGGGCTGACCATGCCAGCCGACTACGACCGGTGCCGGGTGGTGCTGGTCTTCCACGTCGATGCGGGCACGGTCGAGGACGTCGACGTGAGCGGCCTGACGGTGGCCGTGCTGGCCGACACCCCACCACTGATGGCCGACGGCAACTGGCGGGTCGGGGTGTTCATGGACGCCGCCGCCTCCCAGCAGCAGGTCGAGAAGCTGGGGGCGGTGTTCGCCGGGCAGCTCGGCGGCCCCATGGCCATGCTGGCGCCACTGATCAGCGAGATGCTCGGCGTCCAGACCGCCCCGATCGAGTACGTCGAGGACGGGCGACGCCATCGGGTCAGGATCGGCGACGAGGTCGACATCGAGATCGAGGACTTCGTGCCACCGCAGACTCCCGAGGGTCCGGTGGAGAAGCTGACCGGCATGTTCCACCCGGCCAACTCCACCTTGACCATTGCCAGGGCCACCGCATCGCGGGTCAACGCCTTCGGGCTCGAGTTCGACAACACCGGCAAGAACGGCCACTCGGCGCCCTTCTCCTGGGCGGCATGACCACCACCGCTCCGTCGCTGCGGCGTCTGACCCCGCAGGCAGCGGTCCTGCTGCTCGTGGCGGCGGTGGCCTGGCTGGTCACGGCGGGTCGGGCCGGAGCGATGGCCGGCATGACCGGCACGATGGGCCTTGGCCTGCCCGCCTTCGTCGGCATGTGGGCGCTGATGATGGCCGCGATGATGCTGCCCTCGGTCGCCCCGGTGGCCTCCATGTACCAGCGGTCGGTGCGCTCCTACAGCCCGCTGCGGCTGGCCGGGTTCGGTGCCGGGTACCTGCTGGCCTGGGCTGGGGCCGGCATCCCGGCATTCCTGCTCACCGCGTTCGCGGCCCAGCTGGTGAACGAGTATCCGGGCGGGGCGACCACGGTGGCGGTGGCGGTATTCGCCAGCTGCGGGGTGTACCAGCTCACCCCGCTGAAGTCCCGCTGCCTGAAGCACTGCCGCTCGCCGCTGTCGCTGCTGCTGCACTACGGCGCCTATCGCGGCCGGCTGCGAGATGTGCGCGCCGGCGCCCATCACGGGGCGTACTGCCTTGGCTGCTGCTGGTCGCTCATGGCGCTGTTCGTCGTCCTCGGCGTGATGAACCTGGCCGCCATGGTCGTCCTCGCCATCGTCGTGCTAGCCGAGAAGCTGTTGGTACATGGCGAACTCCTGGCCCGCATCGTCGGCATCGCCGCACTGGCGCTGGCCGTTGTCGTGATCTGGGTGCCAGAGCTGGCACCTGGACTCCACAGCACCAGCCAGATGATGGGCATGGCCGGGTCCTGACGCCGAACGCCACGAGCAACCCAGCGGCCCTTCCGCTGCCAAGGCAGTTTGGGCCGGTAGTACCTGTGACGCGGGCCGCTTGGTCGTCGTTAGCAGTCCCTTGACGATTACCAGGGTGTTGCTTAAAGCGGTCTGAGGCTCGGGTTGGCTGCTGCAGGCGGTTTGGGGGCGATGTCGTCGGCTAGCCTGCGCGTCGCGGATGGTTGGCCGTTGGGACCGAGCGGGCGAGCCGTCGAGCTTGGTCGGTCTTGGTATCACTGCAGGCGGACGCGGTCCAGCCAGAAGTCCAGCAGCG
Organism: Actinomycetota bacterium; assembly: GCA_035535495.1. Classification (GTDB taxonomy): domain Bacteria; phylum Actinomycetota; class CALGFH01; order CALGFH01; family CALGFH01; genus DASUZB01. The sequence goes on from DATLQA010000144.1 coordinate 2,120, forward strand.
CGGCGTCGCCGAGCACCTCCACCCGCTCGCTGTCGGCGGGCAGCCGCCGGTAGAAGACGAGCAGCACGTCGGCGAGCGGGCCGCGCAGCGCGACGGTGGCCTTCTCGTGACCGCGACGCCAGGTGAAGCCGTCCGACCCGAGCTCGATGAGCCACTCGGTCGACAACTCGGGCTCGGTGTCGGTGGCGTGGAGGTGGATGGTCTTGCCGGGGCCACGCAGCTCCGCCAGCCGCGGCGAGGCGCTTCTGACCTGCGGGTCGCTGATTAGCTCCAGCAGCTCGTCGATGGCGTCGGCGGCCAGCTCCGGCGCGACGGTGTAGTCGGCCTTCACCGTGCCGGCGGCGTCGGCCCGGTGGACCACCAGGTCGAGCGCTGCCCGCCGCGCCCAGAAGCCGGTGGGCTGCGAGTGCACCCAGACCTGCGCCCGGGCGTCGGGGCCGGTGCGGCGCAGCGTCGCGGCGAACCGCGCGGCCCCCTCGGCCAGCCAGGCGTCCAGCGCGTCAGGGTCGTCCTCGGCCGGACCGGCCACCTCCGGGACCTGCTTGGCCGGTTCGATGATGGCCGTCTCGGTCCGGACGGCCGTCTCGGCCGCGCGGAGGTTGCCGCCGACGTGCCGCAGGAGCTGGGCGAGGGTCCAGTCGGGAGTGGTCGGCACGATCACCGACAGGTCGGCGCCCTCCACGACCTTGCGGAGCAGGTCGGTCTGGGTGATGACTTCGTCGCAGTAGCGGTCGTGCCCAAGTGCCATGTGATCACACACCATGTCCTCGAGGATGCGTCCGGGCCGGCGAGCCGGACGTCATCATAGGGGTAGGCCGTGACGGTTCCGGCGTTGTTGCCGCCATCGCCTACCATCGGGGCGTGATGGAGACGAGCAAGCCGGTCCTGCTGACGGTCGACGACGACCCGGGGATCTCGCGCGGGGTCGCGCGTGACCTGCGACGGCGCTACGCACAGGACTACCGGGTGGTGCGGACCGAGTCTGGCCCGCAGGCACTCGAGGCGCTGCGGGAGATCAAGCTCCGCGGCGACGTGGTGGCGGTGCTGCTGGCCGACTACCGCATGCCGCAGATGAGCGGCCTCGAGTTCCTGGAGCAGGCCATGGACCTGTTCCCGCATGCGCGGCGGGCGCTGCTGACCGCCTACGCCGACACCGACGCCGCCATCCAGGCGATCAACGTGGTGGACCTCGACCACTACCTGCTGAAGCCGTGGGACCCGCCGGAGGAGAAGCTCTACCCGGTGGTCGACGCCCTGATCGAGCTGTGGCAGGTCACCGGGGACAAGCCGATCAGCGAGGCGCAGGTGGTCGGGCACCGCTGGTCGGCGCGCTCGTTCGAGGTGCGGGACTTCCTGGCGCGGAACTCGGTGCCCTATCGCTGGCTCACCGTCGAGGAGCCGGAGGGCCAGGCGCTGCTGGAGGCCGCCGGGCTCGACGCCACCAGTATCCCGCTGGTGGTGACCCCCACCGGCGACTCGCTGGTCGATCCGAGCGTCGAGGAGTTGGCCGCGCGGGTGGGCCTGGCGACCACGCCCGCCACCGACTTCTACGACACGGTGATCGTCGGCGGCGGGCCGGCCGGGCTCGGCGCGGCCGTCTACGCCGCCTCGGAGGGGCTCCGCACGGTCCTGGTGGAACGGCAGGCCACCGGCGGGCAGGCGGGCCAGAGCTCCCGGATCGAGAACTACCTCGGCTTCCCCAACGGCGTCAGCGGCGCGCAGCTCACCGACCGGGCGCGCCTCCAAGCCCACAAGTTCGGCGCGGAGGTCCTCACCGCCCGGAGCGTCGCCGCCCTGGAGGTGCGCGGCTCCTCCCGCGTGGTTCGCTTCGCCGACGGCGGCGAGGTCGCCGCCCACACGGTCGTGCTGGCCACCGGTGTGGCCTACCACAAGCTCGACGTGCCTGGCGCCGACCGGTTCACCGGGCTCGGGGTGTTCTACGGGTCGGCCGCGACCGAGGCGCCAGCCGTCGCCGGCGAGGACGTCTACGTGGTCGGGGGCGCCAACTCCGCCGGCCAGGCCGCCGTGTTCCTGTCCAGGCACGCGCGCCGGGTCACCCTGCTGGTTCGCGCGGACGCCCTGGAGCGCGCCATGTCCTACTACCTGCTCCGTCAGATCCGCGAAATCCCCAACATCGAGGTGCGGACCCGCACCCAGGTGGTCGGGATGGCGGGCCAGGAGCACCTGGAATGGCTCAGGCTCTGCGACACTCGCACCGGCACGGTGCGGGAGGTGGCGTCGAACTTTCTGTTCGTGTTCATCGGCGCGGCGCCGTGCACCGAATGGCTGGACGGCGTGATCGCCCGTGACCCGGCCGGGTTCCTGCTCACCGGCCCGGACCTGCTGGTTGGCGGGAAGCGGCCGGCGGGCTGGCCACTGGACCGCGACCCCTACTACCTGGAGGGCAGCGTGCCAGGGATCTTCGCCGCCGGCGACGCGCGCGCCAACTCCGTCAAGCGGGTCGCCTCCGCGGTCGGCGAGGGGGCGATGGCGATCCAGCTCGTCCACCGCTACCTGGAGGCCCAGTGACCGACCGGCTCGGCCCCGACGCGCTCCGCGAGCTGTTCCTGTTCGAGAAGCTCTCCGACGAGCAGCTCGCCTGGCTCGCCGAACGCGGCGAGGTCAGGAGCTACCCGCCCGGCGTGACCGTGTACGCAGCCGGGGAGCCCGCGACCACCCTGTTCGTGCTGCTGGAGGGCACCCTGTCGATGACGGTGCGGGCCGGCGGCGCCGAGGTCGAGACGCTGCGGACCGACTACCGCGGCGCCTACGCGGGCGCGTTCTTCGCCTACCTGGACGTGCCCAGCGCACGCTCGTACACCGCCAGCGTCCGTGCGGTGACCGGCTGCCGTTTCTGGGAGCTGCCCGCCGCCGACTTCGCCTGGGCGATGCGGGAGTGGTTCTCGATGGCCACGCACATGCTGGAGGGCTTCGCCATCCAGGGGGCGGCCACGCAGGAGATGGTGAGCACCCGCGAGCGGCTGGTCGCGCTCGGCACGGTCACCGCCGGCCTCACCCACGAGCTGAACAACCCCGCGACCGCCGCCGCCCGCGCCACCGCCACCCTCCACCAGCGGCTGGAAGGCCTGTGGGACGAGCTGACCGCCCTCACCCGCGGCGAGCTCGCCGCCGACCAGCTGGCCGCGCTGGTCGACCTGGTGCGCCAGGCCGTCGGCCATCATGCCGAGCTGCCGCCGCTGTCGCCGTTGCGGGTGTCCGACCGCGAGGACGAGCTGGGCGGCTGGCTGGAGGAGCACGGCGTCGCCGATGCCTGGGACCTGGCGCCGCCGCTGGTCGCCGCCGACATCGACGTCGACCGGCTCGAGCAGGTCGCCGCTGGCGTCCCCGCCGAGCTGCTCCCGCGGGCGGTCGGCACCCTCGCGGCCGCCTGCGAGGCCGCGAGCCTGGTCGACGAGGTCGTGGAGGCGACCGCGCGCATCACCAACCTCCTCGGCGTGGCCAAGCAGTACACCCAGATGGACCGCAGCCCGCTGCAGCACCTCGACGTGCACGACGGCCTGGAGTCCACCCTCACGATGCTCGGGCGCAGGCTGGGTGAGGGCATCGAGGTGGTGCGCGACTACGACCGGTCGCTGCCCAAGCTCCCGGCCTACGAGGGCGAGCTGAACCAGGTGTGGACCAACCTGATCAACAACGCCGTCGACGCCATGGACGGCCGCGGCACCCTGGCGGTGCAGACCCGCCTGGACGGCGACCGCGTGCTGGTGGAGATCGGCGACTCCGGCCCGGGCATCCCCGAGGCGGTCGCCGCCCACATCTTCGAGCCGTTCTACACCACCAAGCCGGTCGGCAAGGGCACCGGCCTGGGCCTCGACGTCTGCTGGCGGATCGTGGTGCAACGCCACGGCGGCGACCTGACGTTCACCTCGACCCCTGGCGACACCCGCTTCCAGGTGCTGCTGCCGAGCAGCGGCCCCCCAGGGAAGTAGGGGCGGCGCGGCCGCTCAGGCGCCCTGCTGGACCTCGGAGGGCTGGCGTTCGCCCGGGCACGCGAGGCAGCCCGAACCCACCCGGATGATCTGGATGGGCTGCTCCTCAAGCTGGGCGGCGACCTCCGGCTCGGGCGGAGCGGCCGGCTGCTCGACCACCCCGGCCTGGGGTGCGGGCACCGCCCGGAGCAGGACGGTGGCCAGGACGGCGACGCAGACCGCGACCACGGCACTGAGCGAGACGGTGAGCTGCATCCCCTGGATGAACGCCTCGCGTGCCGCCTCGAGCAGCTCCTGGCCGGCGTCGCCCGGCAGCCGCGTGGCGACCCCCACGGCGCCGCCCAGGGTGTCCCGCGCGATCGCGGCGGCCTGGCTGGGGATGCCCGCCGGAAGGGTGTCGGCAAGCTGGCCACGGTAGACGGCGACGCCGATGCTGCCGAGGATCGCGATGCCGAGCGCGCCGCCGAGCTCGGCGCCGGTCTCCGAGATCCCCGAGGCCGCGCCCGCCCGCTCCGGCGGGGCCGAGCTGACGACCAGGTCGGTCGTGGCCGTGAACACCGGCGCCAGCCCCAATGAGATCAGCAGCGACGCGCCGGCGAGGATCGCCAGGTCGGCGTCGTGGGATCCGCCGATCCGGGTGAGCACCCCGAGGCCGATCGCGCCCAGGCCGAGACCGGTGCCGATCACGTACGCCGGGCGGACCCGGCGCAGGATCCGAGGAGCCAGGTTGGACCCGACGATGAACCCGAACGCCGACGGCAGCGACCACAGGCCCGCCTCCAGCGGCGACAGGCCGAGCACCAGCTGCAGGTACTGCGCGACGAACAGGAAGTAGCCGACCACGATGAAGATGCCGAGCAGGTTGGTCGCCAGCGACGCGTTGAACGCCCGAACCCGGAACAGCCGCAGGTCGATCATCGGGTTGGCGAGGGCAAGCTGCCGGCGCACGAACACCACGCCGACCACCAGCCCGACCAGGGCGGCGGCGACGGCCAGCGGGCCGATCCCGTTCTGGGCGACCTGCTTCAGCGCCAACACCGTCGCCAGCACGGCGACCAGGGACATGGCCGCGCTGACCAGGTCTATCCGGCCGGCATTGGGGTCGCGGTACTCGGGGAGCACGCGTGGCCCCAGGAGCAGCAGCAGCGCCATCACCGGCAGCGCCAGCAGGAAGACCGAGCCCCACCAGAAGTGCTCGAGCAGCACGCCGCCGAGCACCGGGCAGATCGCGCCACCGGCCGAGAAGCTGGTGATCCAGATCCCGATGGCGGTTGTGCGCTGCCTGGGGTCGGAGAACATGCTGAAGATCAGCGACAGCGTGGACGGTGCCAGGGTCGCCCCGGCGATCCCGAGCAGCGCGCGGCTGGCGATCAGCATCTCCGGGCTGGTCGACATGGCGGCGACCACCGAGACCATGCCGAAGGCGGCGGCGCCGGTCAGCAGCAGCCGG
>DATLQA010000145.1:0-31142 GCA_035535495.1 Actinomycetota bacterium
ACCCGGACCGCCATCGCCAGCCTCACCGGGGCGGTCGACGCCGACCGCATCGCCGGCATCTGCATCACCCATCAGCGCGAGTCGTTCGTGCCGGTCGACGAGCACAACCAGGCGCTGCGCAACGCCATCCTGTGGGATGACGCGCGCTCGCTCGCCCAGCTCGACGAGCTGGGCGAGCGCTTCGGCCATGACCAGCTGCACCGGCGCACGGGTCGCGGCCCCTCGGTCGCGCAGGCGTCGTCGAAGCTGCTCTGGCTGGTCCAACACGAACCGGCGGTGGTGGCGCGCACCTACCGGTTCATGGACGTGCACGGCTTCCTGGTCCAGCGGCTGACCGGGCAGTTCACCACCAGCCTCGCCTCGGCGGACTCGTTCGGGCTCACCGACATCGAGCGGGAGGCGTGGGCGGACGACCTGATCGCCGCCGTCGGGCTCCGTCCAGGCCAGTTCTGCGACACCGTCAAGCCCGGGGAGGTCATCGGCCAGGTGACCGGCGAGGCGGCCCAGGCCACCGGGCTGCCAGCCGGCATCCCGGTGGTGGCCGGCCTCGGCGACGGCCAGGCGGCCTGCCTCGGTGCCGGGGTGACCTCGCTGGACCGTGCCTACCTCAACCTCGGCACCGCGGTGACCGGCGGACCGGTCGGCCGGAGCTACGTCACCGACCCGTCGTGCCGCACCCTCTACGGCGGCGCCCCCAACACGTTCCTGTTCGAGAACGTCCTGCGCGGCGGCCTGGCCACCATGCGGTGGTTCATGCGCCAGTTCGGCGACGCGTTCGACGAGCGCGCCGACTTCGACCGCTACGAGGCGGCCGCGCGTGCCATCGGGCCGGGTTCGGGCGGGCTCGTCCTGGTGCCCTACTGGAACCACGTGACCAGCCCGTACTGGGATCCCGCCGCGAGCGGGATCGTGGTCGGCTGGAACCACGATCATCAGCGCCAGCACCTGTTCCGCGCGATCGAGGAGGGCATCGCCTACGAGCACCGGCTGGCGATGGAGGGCATCCAGGCGGCCACCGGCGAGCCCATCCGCGAGTACGTGATCCTGGGCGGCGGGTCCAACAGCGACCTGTGGTGCCAGATCATGGCCGACGTACTCGGCGCGACCGTCACCAGGGCGCACACCGCGGAGGCGACCAACCTCGGCGCCGGGATCCTCTGCGCCTATGGGGTCGGCTGGTACCGCTCGGTGGAGGAGGCCGCGGCCGCGATGACCGACGCGGCCGGGAGCTTCCAGCCGGAGCCCGCCGCCCACCGGCTCTACGACGACCTGTTCGACCAGGTCTACCGGCCCCTGTTCCCGGCGATCCAGGCGCAGCTCCAGCGGCTCTGGCAGCTGCACGCCGCAGGCACGGAAGGAGGTCGTGGGTCATGAGCACGATCGCGGTCCTCGGCTCGGGTGTGATGGCGTCGGCGCTGACCTTCCCCCTGGCCGACAACGGCCACGACCTCCGGCTGGTCGGCACCCACCTCGACCGGGAGATCATCGACAGCATCCGGGCCACCGGCGTGCATCCCGGCCTGGCCAGGAGGCTGCCCGAGCCGGTCCGCCCGTTCCAGCTGGAGGAGATCGAGGCGGCGTTCGCCGGCGCGGAGATCGTGCTGAGCGGGGTCAATTCCGTCGGCGTGCCATGGGCCGGCGAACGCCTCGCCACCGTGCTCGAGCCGGGCATGCAGGTGATCGCGATCGCCAAGGGCATGGCGGCGAGCGAGGACGGCGACCTCCGCATCCTGCCCGACGTGCTCGCCGAGCGGGTGCCGGCGGGGTTGCGCGCGCGCGTCGGCTGGGCGGCGATCGGCGGCCCGTCGATCGCCGGGGAGGTGGCGGCGCGGCGCGACACCTGCGTCGTGTTCACCGGGCATGACCAGGCCACCCTTGACCGGCTGGCGGCGGTTTTCCGCACCGGCTGGTACCACGTCTGGACCTCCACCGACCTGGTCGGCGTCGAGGTGTCGGCCGCGCTGAAGAACTGCTACGCCCTCGGCGTCGGGTTCGCCGAGGGAGTCCTCGACCGGCTCGGCGAGGCGGGCGGCGCCGACCGCAACCACAACTACGAGGCGGCGTTGTTCGCCCAGGCGATGGCGGAGATCGGCCAGCTGGTGCGGTTGCTCGGCGGGCGGCCGGAGACGCCGCTCGGGCTGCCGGGGGTGGGGGACCTGTTCGTGACCAGCACGGGTGGCCGCAACATCCGGGTCGGCCGCCTGCTCGGCAGCGGCCTGCGCTTCTCCGAGGCCAAGGCGCGGATGGGGGAGATCACGCTGGAGGGCGCCGCGGCGATCCAGGTGATCGGCGGCGCGCTGCCCAAGCTCACCGACCGCGGGCGCATCGGGCCGGAGGAGTTCCCGCTGCTGCGGTGCCTGTACGCCGTCATCGCCGAGGAGCGCCCGCTCGCGATCCCGTGGAGCGGCTTCTTCGGCGGCGAGGCGGAGGCGGTCGCCCCCGCCGGTGAGCTGGCGGGCTGATCCGGCCGGTCAGGCGCGGTCGGTGGTCGGGGCGGTCGACAGCTCGGCGGTGTGCCGCGCCGTGGTCCCGTCGCGGCGGGCGAGCAGCTGGTGGACGACCACGCCCTCCCGCGGGCGCACCGACACGGCGCCGATGTTGTTGTCACCGGTGATCACCCCGGCACGGCGGCTGTCCGGGCGGACGTAGCTGCGGGTCTCCTGGTAGTGGGGTGGCTGGTCGCCGACCAGCCTCTCCGCCACGGTCGGGGCGAGGAACACCGGGGCGTCGTCGGCCCAGGCGTCGGTGTTGACCTGCCTGGCGAGCAGCCGGCGGCCGCGCTCGACCTCCGGCGGGGTGTCCCAGCCGACCCGGGCATGGTCGGGTCGCACGGCCGCGCCGAGCAGGTGCAGGGCGGTCCGGGCCACCGTGCCGCTGTGCTTGATCGCGCTGCTGACCAGCTGGGCGATCGACAGGGCGCGCCCGTCGTGCTGGAAGGTCGCCTGGACGTTCAGGCCGTAATGGACGTCGCCAGACAGGATCACGCAGCTGCGCAGGCCGAGCTCGTCGATGAGCAGGCGCATGAACTCGCACAGCCCGGCGAGGTTCGAGTGCCACGCCTCGAAGTCGATCTCGTAGGGCCCGACCTTGCCGACCAGGAACTTCTGGCGCCGCTCCTGCAACTCCAGGCCGTAGACCGGCGCGGCGGACACCAGGATCACCGGCCCGGGCCCGTCGACGCCCGCCTCGCTGGCGAGCCGGCGCACCCGGTCCAGCTCGCGGTCGCCGAGCAGCCTGGCGGCGCCGCGGTCGCTGTCGAAGTCGCGCTGGGTGCGGGTGTCCAGCACCAGCATGGGCGGCGTGGTCGGGGCGTGGTAGCTCCACCGGTCGAACGACCACATCGTCTGGTCGAAGCGCCCGTCACCTGGCCCGGCCGCGACGATCTCGAGGAACTGCCGGTCGAAGGCCTCGGGGCCGTTGCCCCAGCCCTGGAACGCCCAGTAGGCGGCCAGCGCGTTGGCGACCGTCCGCCGCCCGCCGGGTGACCGCCACACCTGCTCGTACCACTCGCGGGTGATGTTCCAGTCGTCGGTGACGTCGTGGTCGTCGAAGATCATGTAGGTGGGGATGTTGGCGAACACCCGCCTGACCGCCGGCAGCGCCTGCCTCGCCTGCTCGAGGCAGGCCAGCTCGGTGCCGTACTGCCGCCGTTGCCTGAGCGCCGGCCGGCCACGCTCCACGGCCCCGAGCGACTCGGTGGCGTCGGGCAGGGTCTCCGGCCAGTTGGCCTCGTTCCAGGCGACCAGGTACATGGCGGCGAACTCGCCGAGGCTGAACAGGTGGTTGGCGGCCTTGCCGGAGGTGAACCCGAGCGTGCCGCTGAGCTCCTGCCGGCCATAGACCGGGATCTGGTCCAGTGGCGGCAGCTCGGGGACCGAGGCGGTGTCGCCGGCGCCGAGCAGCTCGGCGCCGAGCCGGGTGAGGTGCGCGATCAGGGGGCCGCCGACCTCGTCGCCGTAGATCTGGTCGCCGGTCAGCACCAGTGCGCTCGGCCGCTGCCCGAGGTCGCCGACGGTCCCGGCAAGCAGCTCGTCCGCGGCCAGCAACGCGTCCTCGCCGCGGCCGTGGAGCAGCCGGCACGAGCCGTGCAGCAGGTTGGTGGCCGGCAGCTGGCCGTGCAGGAAGAAGCTCGGCAGCGGCAGGCCGCCGACGGTGATCGCGTCCGGCCCCGACAGCATCCCCAGGTCGGCAAGGCGGCGGGCCGGGCGGCCGTCCCCGGCGTCCAGCGCGAGGTCGTAGCCGAGCAGCCGGTCGGTGGGGAAGCCACCGACGGCGGGGTCGGGGCGGACGGTGACCAGGTGGACGAACAGTCGCGGTCCCAGCCGGACCCGCTGCCCGCTGCCGTGGCCGAGGCGCCGCTGGTCGGCGTCGTCGTGGGGGGCGTGGAGGTCGACGACCTCGCCGCTGACCGCGAGCGGCACGCTGGTGGCCAGCCAGACGAGCACCCTGCCCGGCTCCGCGCGGCGGAGCAGTGGGCCGGCCAGCACCTCGGGCAGCGTCACCGCGGCGCTCCTGCGCTCTGGGGGACGAGCAGCGACCAGGCGGTAGGAAGGAGCTGGTAGCCGTGGGCGGTCAGCGCGTCGCCCAGCTCGCCGTCGGTGTTGTGGCGGACCGGCTCGCCGCTGATCCGCACGCTGGTGCCGCGCAGGTAGTGCACGTCGTCACGGTCCACGTGGGTCCCGGCGCGCAGCGCGGTGGCGAAGGCCACCCTGGCGGCAGGGCCGAGCGCGGCGACCACCACCACGTCCAGCCGGCCGTCGTCGGGCCGTGCCTCGGGAGCGAGCGGGGTGCCACCCCCGATCGTCGGGCCGTTGGCCACGCCGACCATGAGCAGCCTGGCGTCGCTGGCGACGAGGGTGCCGTCCACGCTGACCTGCAGCTCCCACCCGCGTTCACTGACCCCGGCGATCAGCGCCCCCACCGGGTAGGCGAGCGGGCCGAGCTGGGGCTTGTAGCCGGTCGCGGCGGCGGCCGCCTCGGCGCCGAGCCCCGCGTGCGCGGCGTTGACCACCACCGCGCCGCCGTCGTCCTCGAGCAGGTCGAACCGGTGGGGCGTGGCGGTCGCCAGCGCCCGTGCCGCCGCGACCGGGTCGAGCGGGACGCCGGCGCCGCGGGCGAAGTCGTTGCCGGTACCGAGCGGCACCAGCCCCACCGCCACCCGGTCGAGCAGGCCGAGCTGGCGGAGCCGGTTGACCACCAGATGCAGGCTGCCGTCCCCGCCGGCCACCACCGGGACCCGGCCGTCCAGGCCCTTCAGGGCCGCCTCCAGGCCGGCGGCGTCGCCAGGCTGGCACGCCTCGGTCGGCCCGGCCGCCGCCAGCACGCCGATCACCGCGTCGAGGGTCGGACGGTCGACGTCGCCGGCGCCGGCGCTGACGATGACGAGATAGCGGTCCACCCGCCAAGCCTAGTCGAGGGCGGGATCCACACCCAGTCGAGGGGCCTGGCCGGTGTCGCCGGTCGCGTAAACCTGTAGCCGTCACTCGGCACGCTGGGCGGCGCGCTGCTCGCGCCACCTGGCCATCACCCGTGGCGCCTCGTGGCGGAGGAACTCGAAGTACTGGCGGTTCTCCTCGAGCCGGGAGCCGGCGGGCGTGTCCAGTCCGCCGGCGGCCTTGATCCCGTCCTCGAGGTCCTGCTCCCAGCGGGCGAGCATCGCGTCCCGCCTGGCGACCACCTCGTACCACACCCCGCTGGAGATCTGGTAGTGGTCGCGCCGCTCACCCGGCTCACGGCCGCGCGCCACCATCCCCAGCTGGGTCAGGTAGCGGACCGCGCCGGAGATCGCCGCCGGGCTGACCCGCAGCAGCTCGGCCAGCTCGGCGGCGGTGAGCCTCGCGTCGTCGTCGATGAGGATCGCGGCGAAGACCCTGGAAGGCATGCGCGCCATGCCCGCCTCCGTCAGGTCGAGTGCGAACCGCTCGATAAACCGCCGTACCGCCTCGTCGTCGCGCCCCTCGGCCACGCCTCACCTCCTTCCCCGTCGTCACCGATGGGTGGATTTATACAACATCTTAACTTCACAACTCTGTGAACCGAGTGTAGCGTGTTACCACTATGACTGCTACTGCCATCGCAGTGTCCGGCCTGGTGAAGACCTTCGGCCAGACACGAGCGCTCGACGGTCTCGACCTGACCGTCAACACCGGTGAGGTTCACGGCTTCCTCGGTCCCAATGGCGCCGGCAAGACCACCACCATCCGCATCCTGCTCGGCCTGCTGCGCGCCGACGCCGGGGAGGCGCGCCTGCTCGATGGCGACCCGTGGCGGGACGCCACCGAGCTGCACCGCCGGCTGGCCTACGTGCCCGGCGACGTCACCCTGTGGCCCAGCCTGTCCGGCGGCGAGGTGATCGACCTGCTCGGCCGCTTGCGCGGCGGGCTCGACCCCAAGCGCCGCACCGAGCTGCTCGACCGCTTCGACCTCGACCCCCGCAAGAAGGCCCGCACCTACTCCAAGGGCAACCGCCAGAAGGTCGCGCTGATCGCCGCGCTCGCCTCCGACGTCGAGCTGCTCCTGCTCGACGAGCCCACCGCCGGCCTCGACCCGCTGATGGAGGCCTCCTTCCGCGAGGTCATCAGCGAGGAGCACCACAGCGGCCGCACCGTGCTGCTGTCCAGCCACATCCTCGCCGAGGTGGAGGCGCTCTGCCATCGGGTCAGCATCATCCGCGCCGGCCGGATCGTGGAGTCGGGCACGCTGGCCGACCTGCGCCACCTCACCCGCACCTCGATCGCGGCGGAGCTGGCCGCCCCACCGGACGGGCTGCTCGAGCTGCCTGGCGTGCACAACCTCGAGGTCGACGGGACCCGGGTCCGCTGCCAGGTCGACTCCGAGAAGATCGACACCCTGCTGCGCCAGCTCACCTCGGTGGGGGTGCGCAGCCTGGTCAGCCAGCCGCCCACGCTCGAAGAGCTGTTCCTGCGGCACTACCAGGCTGAGGAGCCGGCCGGCGCGACCGCGAACGGCCGGTCCGAGGGGGCATCACGATGAGCACGCTGGCAGGTACCGGCGGGCTGGTCCGGCTGATCCTGCGGCGGGACCGGTTCCTGCTGCCGATCTGGGTCCTGGTCCTGGCCCTCCTCCCGGTCTACACCGCGGTGGGCATCAACCAGTTCTACGACACCCCGGCCGCCCTCCAGGACCTGTACCGGACGGTGGTCAGCACCCCGGGCCTGCTCGCCATGCTCGGGCCGGTGTTCGGCGCCAGCCTCGGCGCGATCACCGCCTGGCGGGCCGGGCTCGTCTTCACGGTGGTGGGCCTGGCCAGCCTGCTCACCGTCATCCGGCACACCCGTACCGACGAGGAGGCGGGACGGCGTGAGCTGCTCGGCTCGACCGTGGTCGGCCGCTACGCGCCGCTGACCGCGGTGCTGCTGGTCACCTTCGCCGCCGACCTGGTGCTCGGCGCGATCATCGTGGCCGGGATGGTCGGGCTCGGGCTTCCGGTCACCGGCTCGGTCGCGTACGGCCTGTCGGTGACCGCCGCCGGGTGGATGTTCGCCACGGTCGGAGCCGTGGCCGCCCAGCTCACCGACGGCGCCGGAGGCGCCAGAGGCATCGGGCTCGGCGCCCTCGGCGTCGCCTTCGCGCTCCGCGCCGCCGGCGACACGGCCGGTCCCGACAGCGGGTTGGGGTGGCTGTCCTGGCTGTCCCCGATCGGCTGGGCGCAGCAGACCAGGTCCTACGCTGACGAGCGCTGGTGGGTCTTCGGGCTCGCGGTCGTGTTCGTGGCCGCGCTGGTCCCGGTGGCCTTCGCCGTGCTGGCGCGGCGGGACGTCGGCGCCGGCGTCCTGCCGGCGCGGCTCGGCCCGCCCACGGCGGCACCCTCGCTGCGCAGCCCGGTCGCCCTCGCCTGGCGGCTGCACCGCACCACGATGGTGTCCTGGGCCGCCGGGCTCGCCGTGTTCGGTGCGCTGATCGGCAGCGTCGCCGACAGTGTCGGCGACATGGCCAACGAGAGCGCCCAGCTCAAGGACCTGCTCGAGCGGCTGGGCGGCGAGAAGGTCCTGGCCGACGCGTACATCGCGGGGGCGATGGCCATCTTCGCGCTGGCGGCCGCCGGCTACGCGATCCAGGCGACGCTGCGGCTGCGCGGCGAGGAGGAGAGCCTGCGCGCCGAGGCGGTGCTGGCCACCTCGGTCGGCCGGGTGCAGTGGGCCGCCAGCCACCTGTTGTTCGGGCTGCTCGGCCCGGTGGTCGCCCTGCTGGCGGCCGGGCTGGCCGAAGGCCTGGTCTACGGGCTGGTCAGCGGCGACCTGGGAGGCGAGCTGCCTCGGGTGCTCGCCGGCGCGCTGGTGCAGCTGCCCGCCGTCCTGGTGCTGTCCGGCATCGCGATGGCGCTGTTCGGCCTGCTGCCCCGCCTCACGGCGGTGAGCTGGGCGGCGCTCGGGCTGTTCGCCTTCGTGGTCCTGTTCGGCCCGCTGCTGCGGCTCAGCCAGTGGGTCATGGACGTCTCGCCGTTCAGCCACATCCCCAAGGTCCCAGGCGCCGACGTGACCGTCACGCCGCTGGCATGGCTGCTCGCCGTCACCGCGGTGCTCGCCGCCGCCGGCCTGGCGGGTTTCCGCCGCCGCGACCTGGTCAGCGGCGCCTAGCCACGACCCCACAGCCGCTCGGCCGTCGATGACGGCCGAGCGGCTGCGTCGTCCGGGCTCCTCAGCCGTGGCGCTGGTCGAGGTCGACCGCGACCGGCAGGGAGTCGCGCCGCCAGCCGCTCAGGTCGCCGGCGTACGCCGGCTGGTACTTGCCGGCGACCAGGTCGCGGGCGAGGGCGTCCTCGGCGGGGTCGGTGACGACCCGGGCGCGCGCGGCGAACTCGTCCGCGCCGATGCGCAGCCGCACGGACGGATCCTGGCGCAGGTTGCGCACCCAGTCAGACCGGTCGCGGCCCCCGGAGAGCAGGTACGCGGTGGCGCCCTCCTCGTCCAGCGCGAACCAGATCTCGATGGTGCGGGGTTGCCCGCTGCGGCGGCCGGTGGTGGTGAGGTAGCAGAACTGCTCGGCCGCGAGCCCGGCCCGATCCTCGACCATCGGTCCTCCCTGTCTCTGGCACCTCGATCGGCACGGGTCGCAGGTGATGCTCAAGCCAGGTGGAGGATCCGTGCCAGGGCGGAGACGAAGCCTGGCAGGGCGGCGAGGCCGGCCACGGTCAGGGCGACCCGTCCGGCGATGACCACGCGGTGGTCGTGCCAGAGGGCGAGCAGCGGTCGGATCCGCGACCCGATGATCGCCACCAGGCCCCCCGCGAGGAACACCGGGATCAACAGGAACAGCGGGAAGAGCAGCAGCAGGAGCGGGGTGTAGGCGGCGATCGCGCGGGGTGCCGGGCTGATCGGTGGCAGCGCTCGGCTGTAGCGGCCGGCGAGCGCCGCGATCACCATCCCGTGGAACAGGCCGAGCGCGAGCAGGGCGGCAACCGCGACCCACTCGGGGCCGACCAGGGAGAAGTCCGGGTTGTTGGCCCGCAGCGGGTCGACGCGGGTGCCGGCGACGATCAGCAGCAAGGCGCCGAAGACGAGGCCGCCGGTCCGGCCGCCGGGCAGCCAGCAGCGGACGAGCAGGAAGGCGACCGCGGTCACCAGGCCGAAGGCGACGCCGATGAAGATGAAGAATCCGATGGTGCCGTCGGCGGTGATGCGTCCCACGATCTCGTCGGCCTCGGTGATCCTGCCCTGGGCGTCGCGGCCGGCGGTGACGGCGAGCAGCCGCATCACCAGGCGGCCGCCGGCTCCCGCGGCCACGACGCCGGCGGCGACGCCGACCGTCAGCGCCACCGTCGCGTACCAGAGGTAGTGGCGGACCACCTGCCCGACCGGCGGTCGCACCGCCGCGTCGCCGGCCAAGGCCGGCGGCGGCTGGACCGCGAGGCCTCCCCAGCGGATGACCGCGACGATCCCAGCCAGCACGAGCAGGACGCAGACCACGACCACAGCCATGACGGCGCCAGTATGGCGCACCAAGGCGAGCGCGTCCCTCGGGACAAGCCCCGGATGGCTCGCCCGGCCGATGGCCGCCGCGGCAGGCCGCCACCGGCGCTAGAAGTCGCGGCGGCCGGCGAAGTGGGCGGCGACCTCCGGTCGGGTGCGCTGGTACAGCGCGAAGCGGTGGCCACCGGGGGCCTGGAACGAGCAGCACGGGCCGTGGGGGATCTCGAAGGTCTGCTCGCGCCGCCAGCCGCGTGCCGCGAGGTCGTCCATGGCGGCGGGCAGGTCGGCCACCCGGTAGACCATGATCGGGCGCTCGCCCTCGACGTGGTCGGCCAGCAACAGCAGCGGCGTGCCCGTGGTCAGCTCGACCGCGGCCACCCGGGTGCCCATCGCCTCGATGGCGAAGACCGGGCGGCCGCCGAGGACGTCGGTCAGGTAGGCGAGGTCGGCGGCCACGTCGCGGCTCGGCATGTAGAGGAAGTCGAGCTGCTCGAACGGTGCCGAGGTCTCGCTGGACATGGACCCGATCCTACGCGGGAGCGCACGCCCGGCGTGGACCAGGCGGCGCGATTCCGTGCGTGACGAGGCTGGACCGCGTGGCAGATCATGGTCGGGAGAGTTGACCGTACAGCCCGATTCGGCCAGAGCCGGGTCGAGCACGCGACCGCGAGAACGGGAGCCGAGATGAGCGAGCTGGCGAGCGGTGGCGCCGCCGAAGCGGCGGGACCGGGCACGCCCTTGGCCCGGACCGGCCTACGGGGCCGGCTGCGCGGTGACCCGCTGCGGCTGATCATGGCCGCGATCGCGGCGATCACGGTGGTCACGGGCTTGACGCAGATCCTGGTACCAGGATTCGTGCTCGGACTGCTGTCGGCTGAGAGCACGGATACCACCAGGCACCTCTTCGCCACCGTGGGGATGTTCATGGTGCTGTTCGGTGGACTCTTCCTCCAGGCCCTGCTGGATCGCGGTGAGCACCCCATGGTGGTGCTCTGGGCGAGCCTGCAGAAGGTCGGCGCCTCGGCGGCCGTGTTCATCGGGGTCGCGCGCGGCGTCTTCGCCGTGGTGGCGGTCGTCGTGGCAGGGTTCGACCTGCTCTCCGGTGGCCTCGGCCTGGCGCTCTGGAACCGGGTCCGGCGCTAGCTCTGCCGCGCTCGGCGAGGGGCTCCTCGCCGAGCGCGGCATCGAGGTCGAGCGCCGATCGGGCGTGGTTCAGATGCCCGGCAGGTCGCGACCGCCGCTGAACCGGGACATCAGCTCGGCGGGGTCGAGCCCGAACCGCTCGAGCAGGCCGGCGTCCTGGTCGGTGTCGACCTGGTCGGGGAGCTCCTGGTCGGCTTGGTCGGCGCGCTGGTCGTCGCCGCGCTGCCGGAGGAACTCGATGATCGTGTTCTTGTCGATCTGCATGCGTCCTCCCTAAGGCGTGCTGGCATGACCCGTACGGGACGGGAATGCATTCACCACGGTGATGGCGCGGCCTGGGTCCGGGGCCTCGCGAGAATGAGGAGCCGCCCCGCGGGGGCGAGCTGTCCGGCGTTGTCTGACCCACCCGGAGTCGCCCAAACCGCCTGGGCGGAGCTGCTTCGAGTGGTGCGACGATGCCGGTAGAGTGCGGGCATGGCCCGTCGCATGGCGTTCGATACGGGGGAGCTGGTCCGCCAGCTCGGCATCAGCCAGCCGTTTCGGCTGCTCGACGTGACCCGAGGGTATCTGAGCGCGCTGGGGCAGGTGGAGTCGGCCAACCTGCTGCTGGTGGACTATGCCCAGGAGGTGCTCCGTCCGTTCGGCGCCTACCAGGGTCGGCCGCTTGGCCACGAGCGGGTCGACGAGGGAGAGGCTGGGGTCGCGTATCGCTCCCAAACCGCACGGGTCAACCAGATCCAGTTCGGCTGGCGTGTGTGCGTGCCGGTCAGCCTGCGGGGCGAGCGGTTCGGCGTGCTTGACGTGCAGCTTGCCGCCGAGCCAGGTCCGCTGCTCGTCAGCGAGCTGGAGCGGGTCGCGACCGCGCTGGCGTTCGCGCTGACCGCGGCCCATCACGCTACCGACGAGGTGGAGTTGGCCCGGCGGAATCGGCCGCTGAGCCTGCCGGCCGAAATCCAGTGGGAGCTCCTGCCGAGGCTGGCGCTCGAGGCCCCCGAGTACACCGTCGCCGGGACGGTCGAGCCCGCCTATGACGTTGGCGGGGACACCTTCGACTACGCCGCGCAACCAGAGGCGCTGACCGTGTCGGTCACCGACGCGATGGGCCACGGGCTGCAGGCCGCGCTGCTCGCCGGACTCGCCGTGGCCGCGCTGCGCAACGCTCGCCGCCGCCCGACCGGGCTGCTGGACCAGGCGCACCAGGCCAACCGGGCGCTGCACGAGCAATTCGGCGGGGAGCGGTTCGTGACCGGGCAGTTGCTGCGAGTCGATGTGCCGGGTGGGACCGGCGCGGTCGTCAACGCCGGCCACCCGCCGCCGCTGCGGGTTCGCGACGGCCGGGTCGAGCCGGTCAGGTTGGAGGCCGACCTGCCGTTGGGCCTGGACGGCGGCACGATCTACCAGGCGCAGCGGCTCGCGCTGGAGCCGGGAGACAGGCTGGTCCTGCTCAGCGACGGGGTCGTGGAGGCGGCCCCCGAGGCTGGGCCGGCATTCGGCACCGCCCGGCTGGGCGAGCTGCTGCGCTCCAGTCACGAGCTGGCACCCCACGAACTGGCACGGCTGGTGATCCGCGAGGTCATCGCCCACCGCGCGGGCGACCTGGCCGACGACGTCACCGTCGTCTGCCTGGACTGGCGCGGGCCGACGTCCTGATCCAAGGCGCGGTCGCGGACACCGCTGGCCTGGGTTGCTCGGCTTGCAACCCTCTACCGTGCCGTCTGGAACAGCGAGTTTGAGCGTCCGACCTGGTGGCAGACGGGTGCGGGTTGCACACCAGCATGCGGGTCGCGGCAGGACCGGTCCGGGCCAGCATCCGCGGGAAGGGGAGGCAAGATGACCCAACAAGCCGATGGGTCGACCGCTCAGCAGGTCAAGGACCAGGTCAAGGACGCGGGTCGGGCCACCGAGGACAGGGCCAGATCCGCGGCCGGCCAGGCAAGGCGCGGCTTCCGCGACCAGGTCGACAGGCGCTCGACCGAAGCGGGCGAGCGCATCAGTTCGCAGGCCGGCGACGTGCGCAGCGTGGCGGAGGAGCTACGCCGCCAGGGCAAGGACACGCCGGCCAGACTCGCCGACCAGCTCGCCGACCGCGCCGAGCGGTTCGCCGGCTATCTCGAGCGGACCGACGGCGACCGGATCCTGCGCGACGTCGAGGACTACGCCAGGCGCAACCCGTGGGCGGTGGCCGCCAGCGGGCTGGTGGCGGGCTTTGCCGCGTCGCGGTTCCTCAAGGCGTCCAGCGGCCAGCGCTACCGCGCCTCGGTCGCACAGCCGCCAGGCACGTCGCGGCTCGAAGAGCCGTGGCAGCCCGCCGCCACATCGGACGCGCCGGTGGTCGAGGCAATGGAGCCACCGATCGTCGCGCCCGAGGTGGCGGAGCCGATCGGCAGGCCGGACGACCCTGCCGACGGCTACGACTGGCGCACCGCCGACCTCCCTGCCGCCGATCCCAACCGGGAGCGGTGAGCATGATGGCATCGCACCAGGAATCTCCTGACGTAGGCGACCTGCACGAACGCTCGCTGCCCGAGCTGCTCAAGCAGCTCTCCCAGGAGACCACCCAGCTCCTCAAGCAGGAGATCGAGCTCGCCAAGGCCGAAGTCGGCGAGAAGGGCAGGCAGGCTGGCAAGGGTGCCGGGCTGCTCGGCGGCGCGGGGGTGATCGGGCTGGGCGCCGTCGGCGCGCTGACCGCATGTTTCATCCTCGCTCTGGCCGCGGTCATGCCGGCCTGGTTGGCCGCGCTGATCGTGGCCGTCGTCTACGGCGCGGTCGCCGGGATCCTTGCCCTGCAAGGCAGGAACCGGATCAAGCAGGCTGTACCGCCGGTACCCGAGCAGACCGTCGAGACCTTGAAGGAGGACGTGCAATGGGCAAAGACCCAGACGCCATCCGCGAAGAGATAGAGGACACCCGGGAGCGCATGAGCGACACGGTAGAGGCGATCGGCTACAAGGCCGACGTGCCCTCCCGCGCCAAGGAGGCGGTGGCCTCGAAGGTGGACGCCGTGAAATCCACGGTGACCGGCTCCGCAACCCGCGCCCGCGAGGCGATCGCCGGTAGCGCCTCGCAGGCGAGCGACACGGCTCCGAGCGCGCAAGACGTCAAGCAGACGGCCCGACGGGCCGCCGGCATCGCCCAGGAGAACCCGCTCGGACTGGCGATCGGTGCTCTGGCCGCCGGCTTCCTCGCCGGCATGCTGGTCCCGTCCACCAGGGTCGAGGACGAGCGCGTCGGACCGGTCGCCGACCAGGTCAAGGACAAGGCCAGGCAGGTCGGTCAGGAGGCGGTCGAGCGCGGCGCCGAGGTCGCCAAGGAGACCGCTCGCAGCGCGACGGAGGCCGCGAGGGAGCACGGCGAGGAACTCGCCGGCAGTGCCAGGCAGCACGCCGAGGACGTCCGCGCCACCGGCCCGACCGGGCCGTAGGGAACCGCTGGACGCACCACTGATCCGACCGGACGACGCCGGGTGCGGCAGCCCGTCGAAGGGTAGCCCACCCGGCGTCGACCGGCGCACCGGTGGCTGACCAACGGTCGGTGCCGTCCGCGCGAGAGGAGCGACATGCCCCCTGCAGCCATCCTCGACGTCGATGGCACCCTGGTGGACACCAACTACCACCACGCCATCGCCTGGTACCGGGCCTTCCGGCGGCACCACGTCACCGTGCCGATCTGGCGCATCCACCGGCACATCGGCATGGGCGGCGACCAGCTGGTCGCGGCCGTCTCCAACCAGGACGTCGAGGAGGAGCAGGGCGACAGCATCCGCGCCGCCGAGCACGACCTGTACATGGCGCTGATCGAGGAGACGGCCCCGTTCGCGGGCGCGCGGGAGCTGCTGCGCGGCCTGAAGCAACGCGGCCACATGCTCATGCTGGCCAGCTCCGCCAAACCCGATGAGGTCGAGCACTATCTGGATCTGCTCGACGCTCGTGAGCTGGCCGACGGGTGGACGACCGCCGGCGACGTCGCCGCCACCAAGCCCGAGCCTGACCTGGTGCTGGCGGCGATGGAGAAGGCCGGCTCCGACCAGGCGGTGCTGATCGGCGACTCGACCTGGGACTGTGAGGCGGCCGAGCGGGCCGGTCTGCCGACCATCGCCGTCCTCACCGGCGGGTTCTCCGAACAGGAGCTCCGCGACGCGGGCGCGGTGGTGGTCTTCGACTCGCTCCAGACGCTGCACCGACACCTGCAAGACACCCCGCTGGCCTGAGCGCCGGGCGCGGTGCTGGCCGTGCCCGTGGCTACTTGGCGAAGGTGGCGGTCAGGCGGCCCCTGGCCGTGGCCGCCTGGTCGATCGCCCGGACCGCGTCGTCGAGCTCGGCCCGGTCGGGTAGGTCCAGGCGCTGGCCGAGTGCGTAGAGCGAGAACCGGTAGTGGTGGGCGGGACCGCTGGGCGGGCATGGCCCGGCGTAGGCGGCCTTGCCGGCGCTGTTGCGGGCCTGGCGGGTGCCGGCGGGCAGCCTGCCTTCGGCCAGGCCGTCCAGCCCCGGGTCGAGGTGGAACACCACCCAGTGGACATAGTTGCCTCCCGGCGCATCCGGGTCGTCGACCACCAGCGCCAGCTCGGCCGTGTCCCGAGGGACGCCCGACCACGCCAGCGGCGGGGCGACGTCAGCGTCCACGCAGGTGAACCGCGCGGGGATCGAGGCTCCCTCGGCCATCGCGCTGCTGGTCACCGTGATCGTGTCGGCCAGGTCGCGTTCGACCTGAGGCGCGCCGCCCCGCGAGCAGGCGGCCAGCAGCGCGAGTGCGGCGGACACCGTAACCAGGATGGCGGGGGGTGGGCGCCGAACGCTCATGCCCGGCCGTCGGGTGGCGCGGCCTCATGGACGGTCGTGTCGAGTCCGTCCCAGAGGGCGTGCAGCTCCGATTCGAGTCGGGCGAGCTCCTCCATGTGCGCGTCGGTCAAGGTCTGGAGGCGCTCGTCGCCGCGTTCGGTCAGGCGCAGCCGGACCACCCGGGAGTCGTCCGGGTCGGTGCGGCGTTCCAGCAGGCCGGCGGTCTGCGCGCGATCGATCAGCTCCACCGTGCTGTGGTGGCGCAGGAAGAGGTACCTGGCGACATCGCCGATCGTCGGTCCCAGCGGGTCGGGGTGTCCGCGGATCGCCAGCAGCAGCTGATGCTGCGCCGGGGTGAGCCCGGCGCCGGCGGCCTGCTCGGCGCTCCAGCGGAGAAACCGGCGCAGCCCGGTCCGGAAGCGCAGGAGACGTTCGTACTGTGCCTGATCCATGGTTGTCATCAGGGGAACCGTATCGCATGGCGAGCTGTGCGCCAGCGCGGGGCGCACGCGCACAACTCCTGGAACGGCGCGACGCTGATTGCGGGCACGAGCCGGACGAATTAGTCGGGAGATTCCTGGTTCGCGCGGTGTAGGACCGTGACAGAAACGGGTGGGAAATGTTCGCTGGCGTTTTTGGGTGAGTAGTCCTGATCGCCAGCCGCGATCCGTTCCGCTCGGTCGGAGCGCATTCAGGACCTTCCGGTCGCAGGGTTTCTTCGGTCAATGGTCGCGATCTGGCCGGTGCTCCTCCCGACGACAGGGCGTTATGCAGGGCTTTTCGCGATTTGCGCGGTCGCGGGTTAACGCTTTTTGGCCTGGCGGCCTTATCTTCATGCGGGGGCATGCGTATTGCGTGGCCACGTTCTGCCACGTCTCGGCTGCCTCCGACGTGACGGAGGAGGAGTCAAAGATGAGCGCTGCGCAACCGAGTCCTGCCGCGCCCACCGCGGTCACAATCCCTCGTTTTCCGATCACTCTATGGGGCTACGAGCGCAGATACGTGGACAGCTTCGTGACCGGTCTGGTCAAGCAGCTCGAAGGCGAGCGCCAGCGGAGCGATCAGGCCCAGCGGGCGCTGCGCCAGCTCCAGCAGGACGTCGAGCACGGCCGGGCGCAGGTACCGGCCTGGTTCAGCAGCGTCGGCACCGAGATCGACCAGGTCCTCGACAACGCCGGGAGGGCCGCCGCGAAGCTGCTCGCCGAGGCCGGCAGGCGCATCCAGGCGGCCACGGACGCGGCCGAGATCCAGGCCGCCGAGCGGCTCAGGGAAGCCGAGGAGCAGGTGCGCAAGTTCGAGGAGACCGCCCGACTGGCGTTGGCGGATGCACAGTCCGAGGGAGCGCGGATCGAGGCGGCGGCAGGTGCCGTGGCTGAGGAGCAGCGGGCCCGCGCCGACCGCGACACCAAGGCCCTGGTGGCGCGGGCGCAGGAGGAGGCAAGGCGGGTCCAGGAGCACGCCGCCGGCGAGCGCCGGCAGCTCGAGGCCGAGCGCCAGCAACTGGCGACGCTCCGCCAGTCCATGGTCGAGCAGCTCGTGCAGGTCTATGCGCCACTCGGGCTCACGCTGGTCGACGCCCGCGGCCAGCTCCAGGCATCCGCCCAGGGTGATCACCTGCCCAGGCTCCAGATGCCGAGCCCGGCCGTCGCCGTTTCCGATGCCGTCGCGCAGCCCGCTCCGATCACGGAGTCCGGTGCCGGCCTGGAGCCGGGTGCCGCCCCGCAGCCCGGTGTCGCCAACGAGCGCGATGCCGCCACGGAGTCCCGTGCGGGCCTGGAGCCCGGTGCGGGCATGGAGCCCGGTGCGGGCATGGAGCCCGGTGCGGGCATTGAGCGCGATGCCGCCATTGAGCGCGATGGCGTCACGGAGTCCGGTGCGGGCATGGAGCCCGGTGCCGCCACCGAGCGCGATGGCGCCACCGAGCACGAAGCCGCCACCGACCCCGGTGCGGCCACGGATCCCGGTGCGGGTCCGGACCGTGCCGCCGACCCGGACCGCGGTGCGGATCCGGACCCTGGTGCGCGTCCAGAGCCCCGTGCCGTCGATGGAGAGGCGGTACGGCGGCTCGACGCCTGGGCCAAGCGGGACGACGGGACGCCGTAAACGGTCGACCCCACCTCGCCCGTTTGGATTGCCTTTCGCCTGGAATGCTATGGCCTCGGAGTCCATGTCCAGCGCATCCGTCTAGGCGAACACCGTTCCAGGGAATGGAATCGGCCGGCACGTTCCGTCGCGGGCCCCGTCCAGTCGCACCCTCCCATGCGGGCGACCGGGCGCCTCCGGCTCCGCGCCCAGGAGCGCGCGAGGCCACGGGGAAAGGGGACACCATGCGCACGGCTGGCAACGGAGAGGCGGACGGCATCTCCCGGCGCGATTTCCTGAGGACGGCGGGATCGGTGGCGGTCGCCGGGGCGGGCTCAGGGGTGCTGGCCGCGTGCACCGGGCCGTCGAGCTCGCCGGGCACTGGCGGCGGCGCCAACCAGCTCCGCATCCTGCAGTGGAGCCACTTCGTCCCCAGCTACGACAAGTGGTTCGACGGGTTCGCCAAGCAGTGGGGCCAGGACAACGGCCTCACCGTGGTGGTCGATCACATCGACAACGCGCAGCTCCCCGCCCGGACCGCGGCGGAGATCAACGCCAACCAGGGCCACGACCTCATCGAATGGATCATCCCCGCCTCGTCGGTGGAGGCGAGCCTGCTCGACCTGAACGACGTCGTCCAGGAGGCGGAGCAGAAGCACGGGCCGCAGTTCGACTTCTGCAAGCGGTCCAGCTACAACCCCACCACCAAGAAGTACTACGGCTTCTGCCACACCTGGACGCCGGACCCGGGCGACTACCGCAAGAGCCTGTGGGAGAAGGTGGGCATGCCCAACGGCCCGTCCACCTGGGACGAGCTGCTCAAGGGCGGCACCGAGATCATGCGTCAGTCCAAGACCCCGGTGGGCATCGGCATGTCCCAGGAGGTCGACTCCAACATGGCGGCCCGCGCGCTGATCTGGTCGTTCGGTGGCTCGATCCAGGACGCCGACCAGAACGTGGTGCTCAACTCGCCGCAGGTGATCGACGCGGTCGACTACATGGGCCGCCTGTTCAAGCAGACCATGACCGACGAGATCTTCAGCTGGACGGCGGCCTCGAACAACCAGGGCCTGATCGCCGGCAAGCTCTCCTACATCCTCAACTCGATCTCGGCCTACCGCAGCGCGCAGAAGTCCAACCCGACGGTCGCGTCCGACGTGTTCTTCGTGCCCGCCCTCAAGGGCCCGGGCGGCACCGCGCTGGCCTGCGAGCACGTGGTGCGCAGCTACCTCATCCCCAAGTTCGCCAAGAACGTGGACAAGGCCAAGGCGTTCCTGCTGTACATGGCCGACAACTCCAAAGAGGTCGCCAACAACTCCGAGCTGTACGACTTCTCCGCCTTCAAGAAGGGGGCGGTGTGGTCGGACCTGCCCGGCTGGCTGGACAGCGACCCGTTCAAGTCCCAGCCGGCGAACAAGCTGTCGCTGCTCAAGACCGCCGAGAAGTGGAGCACCAACGTGGGGCACCCCGGCCCGGCCAACGCGGCCGAGAGCGAGGTGTTCAACACCTTCATCCTGCCGAACATGATGGCCGACGTCACCCGCGGCACCCCGGCGAAGGACGCGGTGGCCAAGGCCGAGACGCAGGTCAAGGCGATCTTCGCGAAGTGGCGCAAGCAGGGGTTGGTCGGCGGCGAATCCTGAGGGTGCAGGCCCGGGTGGACCGCCACCACGGTCCCCCGGGCCGCCGGGCCAAGCGTGAGACGAGGGAGCCGATATGGCGGTGGTGGAGACCCGGGTCCTGCGAAAGACCTTCGGTGACAACGCGGCGGTCGACGGCATCGACCTGCGCACCGAGGAGGGCGAGTACCTGGTCCTGCTCGGCCCTTCGGGATGCGGCAAGACCACCCTGTTGCGGATGATCGCCGGCTTGGAGCGGCCAACGGACGGCGAGGTGCTGATCGGCGACCGGGTCGTGAACGACCTGCCGCCACGGGCGCGGCGGATCGCCATGGTCTTCCAGAGCTACGCCCTGTACCCGCACAAGACGGTCCGGGCCAACATCGCCTTCCCGCTCGTCGCCCGCGGCGTGGACAAGGACGAGCAGGACAAGAAGATCCGCTGGGCGGCCGCGCTGCTCGGCATCGAGCACCTGCTCGGGCAGCGGCCCCGCCAGCTCTCCGGCGGCGAGCGGCAGCGGGTCGCGCTGGCACGCGCGCTGGTCCGCGAACCGCAGGTGTTCCTGCTCGACGAGCCGCTGTCCAACCTCGACGCCAAGCTGCGAGCGCTCGCCCGCGAGGAGCTGAAGGAGTTCCAGCGGCGCGTCGGCACCACCACCATCTACGTCACCCACGACCAGGTGGAGGCGATGGGCCTCGGCGACCGCATCGCGGTGCTGGAGAAGGGGCGGGTGCAGCAGATCGGGACGCCGTGGGACATCTACCACCACCCGGCGAACACCTTCGTCGCCACGTTCGTGGGCTCCCCGCCGATGAACCTGTTCGAGCGGGACCAGTCGCTGGTCGGCTTCCGGCCCGAGCACCTCCTGCCCGAGGAGGTGGTGGCCGAGGGGGATGGCCGGGTGCCGTTCAAGCTGCACGTCGAGCGGGTCGAGTACCTCGGCTCCGACCGCTACGTGTACGGCACCATCCCCGAGCTGTCGAGTGACAAGCGGGTGATCTCGCGGCTGCCGTTCACGGTGACCAACCCGGTCGACGAGGACGCCGTCGCCCGCTTCGCGGTGGCCGAGTCCAACCTCCGCTTCTTCGACCAGCAGAGCGGCGAGCGGAGCGAGCCCCAGCCGCTGAAGGGGCTGGGAGCATGACCGCGGCCAACACCGGCCAGACGGTCGCCGGCGAGATCGAGGGCCGGCCGCGGCGCTACCTGCTCGACCGTGAAGGGCTGCTCGGTCCGCTGCTGCTGCTCCCCGCCGTCGTCTACCTGCTCGCCCTGGTCGGCTTCCCGCTGGTGATGGCGATCCTGTACTCCTTCACCGACATCACCACCGGCAACCCGGTGCTGCACTTCGTCGGCCTGGACACCTTCCGTGACGTCCTGCGCGACACCGTGTTCCGCAGGTCGCTGCGGAACACGGTGGTCCTCACGATCGTCTCCCAGCTGCTGGTGGTGGTGCTCTCCACCGTGCTCGCGTTCGCGCTGCGAGTCGACTTCCGGGGCAAGTGGTTCGCCCGCTTCCTGATTCTGCTGCCGTGGACCACGCCGATCGCGATCGGCACGATCGCCTGGCTGTGGATGCTCGACTCGCTGTTCAGCCCGATCGACTGGGTCCTCGGCCAGGTCGGGCTCATCCAGCAGGGTGGGCACATGTACTGGCTCGGCAAGCGGGACCTGGCCATGGCCTCGGTGATCGCGGTGCAGGCCTGGCGCATGCTGCCGCTGGCCACGGTGATCCTGCTGGCCGGCATGAGCTCGATCCCCCAGGAGATCAAGGAGGCGGCCGAGATCGACGGGGCCAGCTTCTGGCGGCGGCTGTTCCACATCGAGCTCCCGCTGCTGCTGCCGATCACCGGCGTGGCGGTGCTGTTCGGCCTGGTGTTCACGTTCACCGACATGACCGTCGTCTACGTGCTCACCGGCGGCGGCCCGCAGAACTCCACCCAGGTGTTGGCGAGCTGGGCGTTCTACAAGGGGATCAACGGCGGCAGCCTCGGCCAGGGCGCGGCCATCGCCGTGTTCATGTTCCCGGTGCTGGCCGGCTTCGCCGCGCTGATCCTGCGCCTGGCCAACCGCGCGGAGGTGAGCTGAGATGGCGAGGACCGCCGGGCGCCAGCTCGGGTCGCGGACCGCCGTGTACACCGTTGTGGGGCTGTTCGGTCTGTTCGCCTCGTTCCCGTTCCTGTGGGCCATCGTGACCATGTTCAAGGCCGACCCTGACCTCTACACCGCCGGCAGCAACCCGTTCCTGTACAACAAGCCGCCGACCCTGGAGCACATTCGGCTGCTGTTCCAGCAGACGCCCTACCTCACCTTCGTGCGCAACACCGTGATGATCGGCGTCCTGGTGGTGCTCATCACCTTGGCGTTCAGTCTCCCCGCCGCCTACGCGCTGGCGCGGCTCACCGGGCACTGGGGCGGGCGCCTCGGGATCGCGATCTTCCTGGTCTACCTGGTGCCGCCGACGCTGCTGTTCATCCCGCTGTCCCGGATGGTGGCGTCGATGCGGTTGCAGGACTCGATCTGGTCGCTGGTGCTGGTCTACCCGACCTTCACCATCCCGCTGTCGACCTGGCTGCTCAGCGGGTTCTTCAAGTCGATCCCGCGCGACATCGAGGAGCAGGCGCAGGTCGACGGCTACAGCCGCCTGCAGGCGGTCACCCGGACGGTGCTGCCGCTGATCGTGCCTGGCATCCTCACCGTGGTGGTGTTCGCGTTCACGCTGAGCATGCACGAGTTCATCTACGCGCTCGCCTTCGTCGCCAGCTCCGACCACATGACCATCAGCGTGGGCGTGCCGACCAACCTGGTCCGCGGCGACGTGTTCTTCTGGCAGTCGCTGATGGCCTCGGCGGTGATCGTCGCCGTGCCGGTGGCGCTCGCCTACAACTTCTTCCTCGACCGCTTCGTGCAAGGCTTCACCATGGGAGCGGTCAAGGGCTGACGCCCCGCCGCTGACCGGCCCGGACGCCCTGTGGGTGGCGGCACCGACCGGGCTCTTCCGGGTCGACCTGGCGGGGCTGCACCGACGCTCCCTCGCCCTGGTGCGCACCGTGGCAGCACCGCGGTCGATCGCCCCGCCTGTCACCGCGGCGCTCCCGGCGCGACCAGGGCGGCCGCGGCGTCGAGCAGGGCCGGGACCAGCGGCCACTCGGGCACGGTGAGGCTCCGGTAGCGGCGGCCGGCGACCTTGAGCAGCGACCCGGCCCGGTAGACGGCGACCCGGCCGGCGGGGGCCGGCCGTCCGGTCGCGTAGCCGGCCAGGAACGCCGCCCCGGCCCGCTCGACCCAGCCGGCGCCGGCTGGCCGCCTGATCGCCTTCCAGTCCAGGTAGGCCAGCAGGTTGCCGAGGTCGCGTGCCGGCTCGGCCAGGCACACCCCGTCCAGGTCGATCAGGACCAGCCCGCCGGTGTCGCCGTCGATCAGGAACTGGTCGGTGCGCATCGCGCCATGCCCGGTCGCCACCGGTTGCGCCGTCCCGGCCTGTCCCGCCGCCTCGACCTGGTCGAGGACGGCCGCGTAACGCTCGCCGAGCGCCGGGTCCACCTGGCCGACCGGGGCCAGGTACCCGCGCAGCTCGGCCAGGTCGTCGGCCTGGCTGACCAGGGGCACGGCAGGCAGGCCGGTGCCGTGCAGCGCGGCCAGGCCGCGCCCGGCGGCGTGGAGCAGCCCTAGCCGCTCGGCCTCCGGCACGGCCGGGTCGAAGGCGCGCTCGTGCAACTCGGCGCCGTGCTCGACGGCGGGCTGGACCAGCAGGCCCAGGTCGGGCCAGGCGGCCGTCACCGGCAGCACGGCCGGCATGTCCTCGCGCCCGGCGGCCCCCCTCAGCGCCGCGACCGTGCCCAGCTGCTCCTCGACGCCGTCGGCCAGCAGCTTGCCGAACAGTTCGCGCGGCCCCCCGGCGGTGGTGGCCAACCGGTAGCGCAGCACGCAGCGCGTGCCCGGCTTGTAGCGCACCGGGGACGGTTCACAGCCGGTCAGCCCAGGCACCGGCCCCGCCAGCCGGGCCGCCATCCGCTCCGGGTCGAGCGCCTCGGCCAGGCTGGGCAGGCCCGGGTCGTCGTCGAAGCGGCGGGCCGCCACGCCCGCCTCGGTCAGGGTGACCACGCCGATGCTGTGCCGGCGCCCACCGTTCGGCGCCACCAGCTCCAGGTCGTAGCTGGCCTCGCACCGCTCCAGCGGCCGGTACTTGGTGTCGCGCCGGCGTGGCGAGCGCACCGCCGATCCGTCGAACGCGCTGGCCAGGACGGGCGCCACCGCCGCCGGGTCGATGACCACCGAGAGGT
This sequence comes from Actinomycetota bacterium, assembly GCA_035535495.1. GTDB lineage: Bacteria > Actinomycetota > CALGFH01 > CALGFH01 > CALGFH01 > DASUZB01. The sequence continues at coordinate 23,829 of DATLQA010000145.1, forward strand.
CCCCGAGCGCCGGGTCGAACCTCATGGCCGGCGCACCACCGCCGGGATCGTCGCCGGTGCCTCCAGCAGCGAACGCAGGTGCTCGACCACGACGGGCAGGCCGCCGACGTCGGGCGGTTCGGCCGGCTCGGTCCCCCGCCCGCCGGCGAGGCAGTCGAGCACCGCGGCGGCCAGGGCGGTTGCGTCGAGCTGTTCCGGCTCGATGGTGCGGACCCAGCGGCGCTCCGCGAACAGCCGGGCCCTGGTGCGCTGCTCGGCGCTTGGTCCCGGCCGGGGCACGAGCACGGCCGGCGTCCCCGCAACCAGGACCTCGACGCTGGAGTTGTAGCCGGCCATGGCCACGGCCACGTCGGCCGCCGCGACCAGCGGGGGCAGGTCGCGGATGCTCTCGCGGACCCTGGCCGGCAGGCTCTTGGCCCTGCGTTCCAGGTCCTGCCTGCTCGTCTTGGGCATGAACGGGCCGGTCAGCAGCGTGGCCGAGCACGGCCGCACCGCGTCGACCGCGGGCAGCGCTTCGAGCACGGTGCGCAGCAGCTCGTAGCCGTCGGCGCCGCCGCCGACCATGGCCACGATCTGGGCGCGGCCGTCCTTGCCCTTGCCCGCCTTGCGCAGCTTGGCCCGGGAGGTGGCGCACAGGTACCCGGTGTAGTTGAGCCTGGCGGACACGCCGGGCGGGAAGCCGTACTGCTCGGCCACGTCGAACACGTCGCGGCGGCCGTAGACGAGGACCCGGTCGTAGTAGCGCTCGAGGGCGTCCATGGCACCCTCGGCCAGCCATCGGCGCCGCACCACCTCCGGCGCGTCCAGGATGTCGCGGAGCCCGAGAACCACCCTGGTCTGCCCGCCGGCGGCGCGCAGGGACTTCAGGGCGGGGACCAGCTCGCCCATGGCGCCGTGGGGCATGTGCTCCACCAGGAGCAGGTCGGGCCGGAAGCCGAGCACCGCGGTGCGGAGCAGCTCGCGCCGCAGGGCCTGCACGTCGCCGAACCCGACCGGCAGGCTGACCGGCCGCCAGTCGCCCGGCCCGACCTTGAGGATCGACGGCAGCTTGAGATGGTCCAGGTCGCGTACCGCCCCGAAGAAGCCGGCAGCGGGGGAGTCGGCCACCAGCAGCACCGCCGTACCCGGAACGGCGGCCGACACGGCACCGGCGATCGCGCTGGTCCGCCGCAGGTGGCCGAGGCCGAGCCCGTCCTGGGAGTAGATCAGGAGCCGGGCGCCGTCGCCGCTCATCGCGCCGACCCGGGGATCACGGGCGCCGGGCCGATCGGCGCCGCCGGTCCTTCTCCGCCGGAAGCGGGCGGTCCGGACCCGCCGTCCCGCTCCGCCCTGGCCGTCTCGAGCAACTCCTCGACGTCCTCGTAGCTAGGATCATCGGCCAGGACCCGCCCGAGCCGCTCGACCGCTTCCTCCCAGCGGCCCTCCGCGTAGGCCTGGACCCCGGCCGCGTAGTTCTCGGTCAGCGCTTCGGCCTCGGCCGTTGCCGAGGAGGGGGCGATCACGGCCTGAGCAGCCCTGATCGCATTGGCCATCTCGGCCGCGGTGGCGAACCGGCGGGCCGGCTCCTTGGCCAGCGCCTTGAGCACGATCGTCTCCACCTCGATCGGCAGGTCGGGCGCACCGGCCGCCCGCGGCGACAGCGGTGGCTCGTAGGCCTGGCGCATGAGCGTCTCCGCCGGTGTGGGCTCGTCGAACGGCACCCGTCCGGTGAGCATCTCGTACAGCACGATCCCGGCCGAGTACACGTCGGTCCGGGGCTCGGCGGGCAGGCCGAAGGCCTGCTCCGGCGCCATGTAGGCGGGCGTGCCGACGACCTTGCGGGGGTCGCGCGAGGGTCCCTCGTCGCCGGCGAGCATCCTGGCCACGCCGAAGTTGCCCAGCATCGGCCAGGTCGGGGACGACATCAGGATGTTGGCCGGCTTGAGGTCACGGTGAACCACCCCGTGGTCGTGGGCGAAGGCGAGCGCACCCAGTATGTGGCCAATCAGGTCGCATGCCGAGGCCGGCGGCAGCGGGCGACCCAGCATGCCATCGAGCCGGCCGCCATCCTCGACGTAGGCGGTGACCATGTAGGCCAGGTCGCCGTGCCTGCCGTGGTCGAGGATCGGGACGATGCTAGGGTGCTGGAGGCGGGCGACCAGGTGCATCTCCCGCTCGAAGCGCGCCGCGAAGTCCGGGTCCCCGGGAGAGGCGAGGACGCGCACGGCCACCCAGCGGTGCAGCCCGTCCTCATACGCCTTATAGAGCGTGGAGCCACCGCCCCGCCGGATCACCTCGCGGAGCTGGTACTGCCCGAGTCCCTGACCGACGAGGTCATCCACCGGGGCCGCTCCGGGTCGTGACGGGGTGGGTGCTGGCCCTGCACACCTCCAACCGGTAATTTACTGCGCAAGGGTGGCCGGCCGTCCACCCATCTGAGGGGAGTGGGCTGTGCCGGGGGAGCATCAGCAGCCGGCTCCGCCGCTGCGTGAGACCGGCGTCGCGCAGGTCATGACGTCGACCAAAGTCGACCAGCACCCGACGGCGTTCACCGCCACCGGGTTGCCGATCCTGCAGGTGGCACTGAACGTCAAGCAGATGACGGCCAGGCTCGCGCCGCTGCTCCACCCCCTGACCGCCGCCAACGGCGACGGCCCCACCCCGGCCGTCAGCTACGCGCGACTGCTCGCCTACAAACAGGGCAACCGGGGCACGATTCACTACGACGTCACCGGGCTCGACACCACCGACTCGGGCGGTGTGGGTGCCCTGCTCGGCAAGCTGTATCCCCAGCCGAGCCAGGCCCAGCGGGTGGACGCGATCCTGCGTGGCCTGTGGGACCAGGCCTTTGCCGACGCGCCAGGGCTGGGCGTGCCCCGGCCGGTCGGCTGCCTGCCCGAACTCTCGATGCTGCTGTACGTGCCGGTCGAGGGCGACTCCCTTGACGAGGTCCTTGCCGGCGACGACCAGACCGCCTCGACCGCGGCGGTCGAGCAGACCGCCGGCTGGCTGGCCACGCTGCACCGGGCACGCCTGCTCCTCGACCGGCGCTTCAGCCTGGACACCGAGGTCGTCAACCTGCAGGCCTGGGCCGCCCTGGTCGCCAGGACCTGGCCAACCCACGGTGCGACCGCGGCCCGCCTTTCGGCCGACCTCCGGGCCTCCGCCCCCGCTCTGGAGCTGCGCGCCGCCGCCCCGATCCACAAGGACTTCCAGTACAAGCACGTCCTGGTCAACGGTGGCCTCCGGGTGATCGACTTCGACGAGGTCCGGCTGGGCGACCCCACCTACGACGCGGCCCATTTCTGCGCCCACCTGCGCCTGCTCGCCTGGCGGCTCCGCCGCGACCCGGACGCGTTCCGGGCGCTCGAGTCGGTGTTCCTGGCCGCCTACACGGGCGGCGGCGGCGAGCTGGCCGCCGCGCCGTTCTCCTGGTTCGCCGCCTACACCTGCCTGAAGATCGCCAAGCAGCTGTGCACCACCCGGGGCGTGCGGCCCCGCCCCGACGGCGAGGAGCAGCGCCGCCAGGTCGACGTCATGCTCGCCCAAGGACTGGCCTACCGTGACGCGGTCGCCTGACCTCGCCGCGCCGGTGGCGCCGCCTGAGACCGCCGCGCCGGCGGCGCCGCACGTCGCCTACCTGGTGCGGAGCTGGCCGCGGCTGACCCAGACGTTCGTCCTCGACGAGGTGCTCGCGATGGAGCGCCTGGGTCTGCGCGTGCGGATCTTCGCCCTTGCCCGCCCCGACGGCGAGCTGGTGCAGCCGGAGCTCGGCGCGGTGCGTGCCCAGGTCAGCTACCTGGACGGCCGCGGCTGGCGGGTGGCGGCCGACCACCTCCTGGCCGCGCTGGCCGCGCCCGGGCGCTACCTGGGCACCGCCTGGTACGTGGCCGCGCGGACCGAGGTCGACCAGGGCTACCGGGTGTCGTCGCGGGCCGGCTGCTTCACCATGGCCGTCCGCCTGGCCGGCCGGCTGCGCGCCGACCGCCGGCACGGGCGGGCGCCGGCACGGCTGCACGCCCACTTCGCCCACGATCCCGCCCTGGTCGCCCTGCTCGCCCACCGGCTCACCGGCGTGCCGTGGAGCTTCACCGCTCACGCCAGGGACCTGTGGCAGGTGCCCGGCGGCGCCGTCGCCGAACGGGTCGCGTCGGCCAGCGTGACCGTGGCCTGCTGCCGGGCCGGGGCCGAGCACCTGCGCGACCTGGTCGGACCGGAGCTGCGCGAGCGTGTCCGTCTCGTCCACCACGGCGTCGACGTGCAGCGCTTCCGACCGGCGCCGAGGGAGGGCCCGCGCCGGTCCGGCCCACCCCGGATCGTCTCGGTCGGCCGGCTGGTGGAGAAGAAGGGGTACGCCGACCTGCTGGCCGCCTGCCGGCTGCTCAAGGACGGCTACCAGCCCTTCCGGCTCGACGTGTACGGTGACGGACCCATGCGCGAGCAGCTGGAGGCGGAGATCGCCCGCCTGGACCTCGGCGAGGAGGTCGCACTTCTCGGGGCCAGACCCCGAGGCGACCTGCTGCCGGCGTTGCAGGGCGCAGACGTGTTCGCCCTGACCCCGGTGGTGACCGCCGACGGCGACCGCGACGGCATCCCCAACGTGCTCCTCGAGGCGATGGCCTGCGGCCTGCCGGCGGTCACCACCAAGGTTGGCGGGATCGACGAGGTGGTCACGCACGGCTCCAGCGGCCTGCTGGCGCCGCCCCACGACGTCGGTGCCATCGCCGGGCATCTGCGGTCGCTGCTGGTCGACGAGGGGGCCAGGCGCCGCATGGGCGCGGCCGCCCGCCGCACCGTGGTCGAGCACTTCGACGCCCGCGACGCCTCGGCCGAGCTGGCCGGGCTGCTCGCCCCAGGCGCTAGGAGCAAGCCGTGAGCAAGAAGAGGAAGGCCGCGAGCAAGAAGAAGACAAAGGGACCGAGGTTCGGCGACTCCCGCCGCGTCTTCAGGCTGCTGGTCCGCTTCGCCCGCGGTCAGCGCAAGGCGTTCGTGCTCGCCTTCCTGATGCTGGTGTTCGAGGCGGTCACGGCCGTGTTCGAGCCCTGGCCGCTGGCCTATCTGATCGATTTCCTCAAAGGTGACAAGCCGGTCCTGGTCACCGGCACCAGGACGACCACGATCGCGATCCTGACGGTCGGGATCGTGGCGCTGGCCGCGATCAACAGCTACGGCGACTCGATGGCCGAGGTCTTCCTCGCGCGCGGCGGCCGGAAGCTCGGCTACAACCTGCGCGTCGCCCTGTTCACCCACCTGGAGAAGCTGTCGCTCGCGTTCCACAACCAGCGCCGCACCGGCGACGTGCTGACCAGGGTGACCAGCGACGTGACCGAAGTCGAGGAGTTCATCACCGACTCGGTCAGCGACCTGACCGGCAGCATCCTCGTCCTCACCGGCACGCTCGCGTTCCTGGCATGGAAGTCCCCACAGGTGATGGTGCTGGCGATCGTGATCGTGCCGGTGATGGCGCTGGTCTCCAGCGGCTTCACCGGCCGGATCAAGGCGGCGGCCAAGCAGCAGCGCGCCCGCGAGGGCGACCTCGCCTCGCACGCGCAGGAGATGCTGACCCTGATCGGGGTCATCCAGACCTACGGGCGGGGCGGCTACGAGCGCGAGCGCTTCGCCCGCCTGAGTGACCGGGCGATGCAGTCGGCCCTGCGGGCGGCCAGGCTGGAGGCCGGCTTCGGGTGGGTCGTCAGCGTGGCGCAGGCGCTGTGCATCGTCGGGGTGGTCTGGGTGGGGATCTGGCTGATCGACCGCAACACCGCGACCGTCGGCGACGTGGTCCTCTACATCCTGCTGATCACCAACATGTTCAAGCCGACCAAGCGGATCATCAAGGAGTGGAACACCATCGGCAAGGTCTTCGCGAGCGTCGAGCGGATCGAGGAGCTGCTGGACCGCGTGCCGACCGTGCGTGACGAGCCGGACGCCGTCGAGGCGCCGCCGCTGCGCGGCCACATCGAGTTCCGTGACGTCAGCTTCGCCTACCAGCTGGAGCCCGGCCCGGACGGGCAGGGGCCGAGCCTGGCCCTGGAGGACCTGAACTTCACCGTCCACCCGGGCCAGACGGTCGCTCTGGTCGGCTACAGCGGCGCGGGCAAGTCCACCATCGCCCAGCTCCTGCCGCGGCTGTACGACCCCCACACCGGTCAGGTGCTGCTGGACGGGCACGACGCGCGTGAGTTCACCCTGATCTCGCTACGGGCCCAGGTCACCATGGTCCTGCAGGAGACCGTGCTGTTCACCGGCACGGTGGCCGAGAACATCTCCTACGGCCGGCCCGACGCCACCCACGAGGAGATCGTCGAGGCGGCCCGCAAGGCCAACGCCGACGAGTTCATCCAGCGAATGCCCGACGGCTACGAGACCGAGCTGAACGAGCGCGGCGCCAACCTGTCCGGCGGGCAGCGCCAGCGTCTCTCGATCGCCCGCTCGTTCATCCGCGAGACCCCCATCCTGATCCTGGACGAGCCCACCACCGGCCTGGACGCCGAGTCCACCCAGCTCGTCCTCGACGCCCTCCACAAGCTGGTCGAGGGCAAGACCGCCATCATCATCTCCCACGACCTGAACCTGATCCGCTCCGCCGACGCCATCATGGTCATGTCCGCCGGTCAGGTCGTCCAGCAGGGCACCCACGCCGAGCTGCTCGAACGTGAAGGCCTGTACGCGTCCCTGCACGCCAGGCAGTTCGGGGTGGCCGCGGCCGAGGCGGGAGCTGAGGTCCTCACCCCCGCCTCGCCGGAACCCCAGCCAGTCCTGGTGGCCGACCTGGACGGCGACGACACGCCGGTCCCGGTGCAGCGCCGGGCCTTCGAGACCGCGCTCATGGAGGTGCTGCCCCTGCCGGCAACGCCGGAAGCGTTCCGCCTGCTCACCGGCAAGATGTCCCCGCGCCAGGCGGCGCGCCCCGCCCGGCCGCGGGTGCCCGACCGGGGTGGCGACGGCCACGACGGCCACGACGGCCACGACGCCGGACCGGCGGAGCCGGTCGTGGCGCCGCCGCCGCGGCCGGTGGACGCCGACGGCGCGGACGCCGACGGCGGCGTGAGCGCCACCGGGGCACCGGAGGCCGCCGGCGAGGGGCGGGCGGACCGGCCGGCCAGGGACGGGCTCGCGCTCTCGGCGGCCGCGCTGGACGCCGCCACGATCCCGGCGGTCCGGCGCGAGCTGCCCGGCCTGGCCGAGGCGCTGGACGCCGCCGCCATGCAGCCCCGGCTGGCCGAGCTGCTCAACGACGGCTGGCTGGTCCACGGGTGCTCGGTGGCCGAGCGCCTGTACCTGCCCGGTGCCGGCTGCACCGTCCGCTATGCCGTCGAGCTGGGCTGGGAAGGC